>NZ_CAAAJH010000012.1:0-108704 GCF_900640215.1 Legionella genomosp. 1 | reverse complement strand
TGGAACCACCTGATCCCATCTCGAACTCAGAAGTGAAACAGACTTGCGCCGATGATAGTGTGGAGTTTCTCCATGTGAAAGTAGGTCATCGCCAGGGCTTTATTGCAAAGCGGCTTTCGAGCCGCTTTTTTTTTGTCTGAAAAAAAACTCCAAACCTTCCTGCAGACGGAAATCCTGTCGTCTTTGCGTCGCTAACGCTCGCAATGTCGGTTCTTTTTGTATCTCTTTATTCACGGTGTATATCCAGTTGAGTCTGGCTTGATGGCAGTACCTATGTACTTCGGCTTGTACCCAAATTGCCCCCTCTCCCTCTGGGAGAGGGTTGGGGAGAGGGCAAATCAGTCTCTCAGATACATATCTTTTAATCTGACATAATGTTTCGCTGAATATTCGAGTTGTTCCAACTCCTGCTCAGTGAGCGGCCGAACTTGCCGCGCAGGATTACCAAGATATAAATTGCCGGATAAAAGGCGCTTCCCGGGTGACACTACACTGCTGCAGCAATCATAACATGATGCTCCACATGAACAGCGTCCAGTATTAATGCTCCCATGCCGATCAGACAGTAATCTTCAATGTGACAGGCATGCAGAACGGCTTGATGGCCTACTGTAATTCCATTTCCCAGAATCAACTTCCTGCCACCGGCAGTAAATGGACCATCATGTGTTACATGTAAAACAGCACCATCCTGATTTGTTTAATCGGCTATTGGATAGATTCAGACGTAACTTAATCGGCTTATCTTTGATTCAAGTATTTCTCCCTCCGGATCCTGGTTTTCACCTGGGATTATAAACAGCCCAGAGGAATCATGTAACTGATCTGCTGAACGTTTCCTTTGGCTTTTACCAGTCTGTTTAATCTGCTCAAATAGGGACGTATGCTCTGTTTTATTCATAGGCTTAAGCGTGTCTGCAAGCTTTTTGCTCGTAAAGAATGCAATTTGATATTTCGATTGTATTCGGCTTATAGTTTTCTCGTCAGCCACGGGCGCGATACAGAGGATATTCCCATTATCAAACTCAACTGTTGCAGGTTTGGCGGGATCACTTTGTAAGGCTAGCACTAAATCAGCTAAAAAACGGATGGGCTGGCCATTAACACGAACAATGCGATGACTTATGCAATTTGCACCGCTGCTTAGGGCAAAACCCTCATAGCCATCGGTTTCTTCCGAAGTTAGTATGGAATGTAATACAACTATCTCGCCGAGATCTTTACTTCGGCTTAGAGCCTCAAAATCATCGAACATCCGGGGCCTTTTGGAGTTATCGCTAATCACCGTACCCCCAGCATTATAACCGGTTGTGAATCCTTCTATCATTGAAGCCGTGCAGTGGCTAAAAACAAAGGCGCCATCTTTTCCAGAAGGCTGGATATGGTATTTAATGGGTTTGTCTTGTCTGAATCCCAGCAGTCTCTGACGGCCTAATTGTCGGTTTAATACAACGGTGAGTGTTAATTCACAAAGCCCCTTGTTCTTATCATTGGCAGATGCTTCAACATTTAAATCTTGCGCCGATGATGTACTCAACTCGTCTATTACCGCATCATCAATTCTTTCAACGATTGATTCTTTTCTTAAGACTACCAGATCCAATTTACTGCCATATACTTTGCGCTGGATAAGATAACGAAAATCTATCGAATTTTCTAACTCCTCCACTTCAACATAGCCATCTGATTGAATTGAATGCCCGTCTATCTTTAAAATAATATCGCCAGGCTCTAATATACCATATGCGCAGGAGGTCTGAGGAACCCCATTAACATATATACCGGTTAAGTCCTTGCTGTTGGCATCACTTAGCCCAAGTACTGCGCGCAAAGCTGCATTTTTTAAAGTTTGCCAACTAAAAGATAGCGCTGGCACTGTGACATAATCAATAAACCCTGCCGATTTAAGTTTGCCGAATTTTCTATAGGCATTTATAGTATTCACCACAGTGATTGCCGGGATAAAATATGCAACACTACTAAGTGAACTGTACCCCTGTGTGACTATTCCAATACATTTTTCTTGACCACTCTCTTTTTCTTGTATAGTGATTGGTCCTCCACTATTACCTGGATTAATTGGTGCGCTGGTTTGCACGGTTATACCTGGGAGACCAGAAAGTGCAATTGTAGATATCTGGGTTCTTGAGATATGTCCTTTTGTGAATGACAGGCTCGTTCCACCCGCCGGATAACCATAGGCACTCACTTCTTTACCCTTAGTCTGAAATGTTGTTTCTATTGTTAACGCACTAATTTTACTTCAAGAAAGGCTTTATCTTCTGTATTAGTTGTTTCAAGAGTTGCCAGATCCATTACCGGATCAACCCAGCAGGCACGAACAGGCACTTGTGCTGAACCCTTGTCAAATTTAACTTTCATATACGTGGCATTCACAACAGCATGGGCATTCGTTATGAGATAAATTGTATTCTTATATGAGATAACCGTTACAGTTGCACTCGACTGCGTTGTTTGTCCGGTAGACCACAATACGGCATGGTTGATAGTTTGCTTATTTGCTTCGAGTCTCAAGGTTGAATTTACTAACACAGGTAATCTCTCCAGTATTCTTAATACGTCTTCTTTTGCTAATTGATTGTCAGCTGGTAAAAAATTAGATATAGGTTTTTCTTATTCTTCAATAAGTAATAAATTTGCACAGCGGATTATCCCACTTACTTTCCAGCGAGTCCAGCGTGTTTGGATGAAAATTGGTCATTTTGCAGTGTGGAGCCAGGGGCTTGCCGCTTCGTGTTTCCCATTGAATAAACTCTTCTAATGGAGTCTGTGGCTCAGCGCCTGCTGATAGAGCACGAATGCGCTCATCCGTAATATTTTCGCCTTTTTAGCCATAGAACATACAGTTTCCAATAGCTTTGAAGAGTTTACTTTGATTCCCGTTTCCTAAATGATTTGCTTGCAGTAAGATAATCTTCTTAAAGCTTCGACTGACTCATGGAGAGAATATGGTCCTGTTAGGTACACCGCATACCGAATCTGCAACTCGTTTAATGCTGCTGGGAGCCGGCGAGTTGGGCAAAGAGATTGCTATTGAAGCGCAGCGTCTAGGTATTGAAGTAATTGCAGTGGATCGCTATGCGCATGCACCGGCGATGCAGGTAGCGCATCGTTCGCATGTTGTGTCCATGCTGGATGGAGAAGCGCTGACCCGCCTGATTAAAGCAGAAAATCCGCATTTCATTGTGCCCGAAATTGAGGCGATCGCCACCAGCGCCTTGCTCGAATTGGAAAAAGAAGGCTATGTGGTTACCCCTACTGCGCAGGCGGTCCATTCCACAATGAATCGGGAAAGTATTCGCCGTCTGGCCGCGGAACAGTTAGGATTGCAAACCTCTCGTTATTCCTTTGCCAATACTCAGGAAGAATATCATGCGGCGATCCAAAAGATTGGATTGCCTTGCGTAGTGAAGCCCACCATGAGTTCCTCTGGTAAAGGGCAGAGCATCATTCGTTATTCGGAGGGGATAGAGGCTGCCTGGGTGGATGCTCTTGCAGGGGCAAGGGGTATGAAAGGCAGTGTCATCGTAGAGGAGTTTCTTGATTTTGATTATGAAATCACCTTGCTCACCGTTCGTCATCGGCAAGGCACTTCATTTTGCCAACCCATCGGCCATTTGCAGATTCAGGGAGATTATCGGGAATCCTGGCAGCCGCATCCAATGCCTGCACAGGTTCTTGAACAAGCCCGGCAGCAGGCCAAAACAGTTACCGACGCCTTGGGCGGATTTGGTCTCTTTGGGGTTGAATTTTTTATTAAAGGAAATGAGGTGTATTTTAGTGAAATCTCTCCGCGGCCCCATGATACGGGACTGGTCACTTTAATTTCTCAGGACTTGTCGGAGTTTGCATTACATCTTCGGGCTATTTTAGGTTTGCCAATTCCACATATCAGACAATATGGACCGGCGGCTTCCGCTGCTCTGCTGGTTAAGGGTAATAGTCAGAATATCGAATATGATCTTCAATCAGCACTGGAACTCCCTGATACACAAATCAGACTTTTTGGTAAGCCTGAACTGCATGGGGAGCGGCGTATGGGCGTTTGCCTGGCGCTTGGAAATTCTGTAGATGAAGCACGCGCCAAAGCCCGGCAAACCTTGAGTCAGATACAGGTAAAAATGGTGCTTTAAATTACGGAAAGCTATCTGGTATTGCAAATGATAATGATTATCATTATCATTTGTCTTGTAATCCACTTCAAAATAGTTAGATAGCTACTCGAATCTAAAAATCGAATGAAGTAGAATAGGTTATCATTACAAAGGGATGTGTTTTGTATGCTAGTAAGCCGTTTGCATCAATTCTTTGAAGACTTAAGATCTATCGCAGAACCTTGCGATATGAAATTGCTTACCTCCATGCAAGAGGATTTCGCCACGTTAAATGCGTCCTCTGAAACTGAAAAAGTTAATAACGCCACACTTGAGCTTGAACAGGTTCAGGCAAATGAAACACTCGCTGAATCACCTAAGACTATTCCCCCAGCACATCTTAATGAGGGCCAGATCAACTGCTTGCTGGGCTACTTCAATAAGCGCTGGCAGGAAGTCATCGACAAGGATTTGAATTACACCTTCGATCCTACTGGGGCCAATTTGCCTTGGGTGGAACTTGCCAGAGAATTAAGCATTGAGCTTAACATTCCTTATCTGAAAATATTGATTCCAGTTTTGATTGATCATATTGAACCGGATCTGCTCACGCGCTTAAGTAATGAGCTGGATCCCCGTACTATTTTTATAGGTGATGACGATAAATCCTGGCATCGGGTATTGGGTTTATTCAACACAATACATAAGGATGCTCATTCCCTGTATAGCTATGATACCTACAATAAATTAAGACCTCGCCCCATGACATTGAAGGAGCTCTTAAGGCTGAGAAGCCGAAAAGGGGAACTATCCTTTGAGTGGAAAGATCAGATCTACCAGAGTATCTGGGACTATATAATAAGAGAAGCCGCACCAGAATGGAAAAAGAAAGGTAAAATTCTCCAGGCTCTCAAACCATTATTGCTCCGGGTTCTGGAAGCTTATCTGCTGCTGGATGCAGAGCATGCGGAGACGACACTGCGATTCAACGAGGCTTATGGCCAATTATCGCTTCAACTGAAATTAGCCAGTGTTGAAGATGCCAATCATTTTTACGGTCTCAAATTTACAGCCGAAAATAAAGAAAGATATTTGCTGGATATTCTCCTTGATGCATCAGAACAAAAACTGGATTTTTGCTGGATAGTGGCCATGAGTCATTGGCTATGTAAAGATGGTTCATTAATCGTTAAAAATATCGCCCTGGACTCAGTGTACAGGACGCGTAAATTAGGTCCCTATTTTGACAATGCCGCATTGGAAAAATTCCTAAATCAATTGCATAGTAGTTGTCCAGCGGAGCTTTCACCAGCGCTAGATCAATTAATATCGGAGACTGCCGAAGCCTTGCCTGATGCTCTGCCCAGTGAGGAGCTAGTGCAAAAGCTAAGAGATTTATATGCTGAGCGCTTTAAAGCGGTAGTTGATAAGGAGCATGACTATTTAAGGCTACAGAATGGAGTTAATCAGCCCTGGATTGCTCTGGCACAGAATCTGGCGGGTGCTGCTTTAATAGAATCTAATTATTATCGATTCTTAATTCCTAGCCTGGCTCCTGAAAGTGATATTGAGCTAATCAGCGGTGATCCAGTAACCCATTATCCCTTGTCTCATTATATTTTGTCTGAAAATAGCCGTTACCTGATTTATCTCAGTAATTGTGTCAATCAACACACTGCGCGGCGTACTTTTTTAAATTGCAGCATCGAGCCCCCGCTTCCATTAACTCCAAAAGAAACTCAACGCCTGAATTTTGCCGCCAGTGAGTATATGAATTATTTTAATAAAGAGGTGAGGAAGGATCCTAACCCTCCATTACTTAAATCCACTGTCGACGCCGTGAGGGAGCTTGTTAAAGGCAGTGTCTATAATAATGGGCTTTTGGCTAACACAGTAGATGATTATAGAACGCAGGGACAGAACGCTGCTAAGGCTTATGCAACTTTTCGTGATTTTTTTAAGCAATTGCCGAAAGACGAGCAACAAAATCTTAATGCACAGCGCATCACTTTGGAGCGTGATGAATTCACCTTCCAGGAAATTTTTGAGCAGATTTGGGGGCAGGACAATGGGGATTGGGAGAAACAAAACCTGTGTATGGCCACCGGTGGCCGATTTTTTGCAAAGCTGGTTAGTGACCATTCATTTAAGTATTTCAATGATGAGTTAGAACAGTCTGATAGCATGGATATGCCCTATCTTAGAAACAATTCCTGGAAACGCGCTTATAAAGACAGTTTACCGGAAGACGAATGCTTAAGAAGGATCCGAATCATTCTTGTCTCGCTAATGACTCATACTTTTCATAAATATGGTCCTGAGATCCGGCTGGATCTCTGGGATTGCAAAAACAATGTTACCACCACCGGTGAAGAGATATTTGATAAATTAAAACATCTTATTAACTACGATGAACAGGAACACGTTCAATTCGATTATTACATGGTACTGGATATAGTTTCAGGCGCGTTGACAAAAGCTACCTGGTTGCGCTTTCCTGAGACCAAAGCCTGGCTTCAAAGTATACAAACGGGAAGGTTATTCAGTCCATCTACAGTCAGCTGTTTCGAGCCCGAATTATTGTTTAATATGTTGATGCCGCGTCTGCAAACCAAAGAGGCCGAGCCAGAATTACTATTGAATTTCCTGGATCAGATTTTAAAGACCATGCTGCAAAAGGAAAATGAAAATAAAATCTGGATTCGCATCAATATTAAATTTCAGAACTTCCTGCATCAATTAAAACCTGATGTGCAGAATGAAATTCTGCGACAGCTGCGAACAGCGAACAAACAACAGACTATAACTGAAGTGAAATCAACCTTTAACATACTAAGCAGTCAGTTTCTTAAAATGAGAAGTGAAATTCAGGTAGTTAAAACGAGAGCCGCGAGCCCCCGATTTTTCTCTAATGCAGTGCAGGATAATACTGTAGTAAGTAACTGCGATGAACCGGTTAGCCCGGCTTCATTTAAAGATCAGGTCATGACCTTGGGTGAATCAAAGATGGAAGATAAAAAAACATTTAGCTTTCAGTATGCAGCCTTTCTTACCAAGCCCATTCCTGATCGAAAAAGTACTCTTGCTGTTAACCAAACGACTATGGTGTACAGCTAGTCAGAAGAACTTAAAGATCCACTGCATATTGCGTTAGTATTTTTAAAAAGCTGTCATAACGTTTAGCTGAGATGTTTCCATCGTAAACGGCTTGTGTTATTGCACAGCCGGGGCTTTGCTGATGATCGCAATTTCTGAATCTGCAACTGGATGTTAAATTGCGAATTTCTCGAAAACCATAAATAATATCCTGCCGCGGCATTTCCCAAAGACCAAATTCCCGTACTCCCGGAGAATCAATTAAAGCACCGCCTTTGGGCAGATGGTAAAATCGGGAATTTGTGGTGGTATGGCATCCTAATTCGGAGCTAAGCGAGATTTCGGCTGTTTGAATGCTTTCATGCGGTAAAATCTGTGCAATAATTGATGATTTACCAACCCCGGATTGTCCTACAAACACGCTGATCTGATTTATCAGATGCGTTTCCAGAGAAGAAAAACTGTCAGGCTCAGTATTGCTAAGAAAGAGGACTGGATAGCCTATGGATTTGTAATAAACGAAGGCTGTTTTAATGTCAGCGCATTCCAGATCAGTCTTGTTAAGCAAGAGGATGGGGTTCAAACCTAAATGTTCAGTAATCACAAGATAGCTGTCCAGCAGCGACCAGGTAATCGCTGGTTTGGGGGCGACCACGATAATTAGCTGGCTTATATTGGCCGCAATCGGCTTTGATCCTCGTTTGTCCTGTTTTTCTAAAACCACTTTTCTTGGAAACCGGCTGACAATAACGCCTTGCGTTTCTCCCTGTACTTGCCAGATAACCTGATCACCCGCAACCAGCGAGTCGATATTAGGTCGGATGAGGCAATGAATAATTTTGCCCTTTTCGGTTTCCACTTCGGCATGCTTTCCATAGCGCGTGACCACTAATCCCTGATGATTCAAGTCGTTCAGCGGATGTGTTTCTTCCAGGAAATCAGCCTGAATTTTCTGAATACGGGCTGCTTGCTGTTTATTTATTCGTCTTTTACTCATAAGGGAAAGCTGATGTATAATCCTGAACGGTTCGCTATCCTGAATAGCCACTCAATAATTGGATTATAATTATGAGAGGTACTACATGGTAGTTGTTCAATCTTACGCTGTTTATCATTTAGCTATTATACAACATCCAGGATGATTTATTAATGAAAATCTATTTAGTAGGAGGCGCTGTCCGCGATCAGTTATTAAATTATCCTGTCGCTGAGAAAGATTGGGTAGTAGTTGGGGCAACCCCGGAAAATTTGTTGGCAAAAGGCTACAATCGAGTCGGGCGTGATTTTCCGGTGTTTTTACACCCCGAAACGCGCGAAGAATATGCACTGGCAAGAGCTGAACGTAAGTCAGGGCATGGCTATTATGGATTCGAGTGTGATTTTACACCCGAAGTGACTCTGGAAGAGGATTTACAGCGCAGGGATTTAACCATTAACGCGATGGCGATGGATGAAGCCGGCAAGCTTATTGACCCCTATCAGGGGAAACGTGATCTTGAAGCAAAAATCCTGCGGCATGTGTCGCCAGCATTTATTGAAGATCCCGTTCGAGTACTCAGAGTCGCACGTTTTGCGGCAAGATATCATCACCTGGGGTTTAAGCTGGCGGATGAAACGCGGTTGTTAATGTATAAAATGGCCAAAAATGGCGAGTTAAATCATTTGATTGCCGAAAGAGTCTGGCAGGAATGGCAACGCAGCCTGACGGAGAGAAATCCCGAGATCTTTATTTTAACATTGCGGACCTGTGGGGCATTGGAAATCGTGTTGCCCGAAATCAATCGCTTGTTTGGAGTGCCTAATCCGCCGCATCATCATCCCGAAATTGATAGCGGTGTGCACACCATGATGGTTCTGGCAAGGTCAACTGAATTAACAAGCGATCCGCTGGTTCGTTTCGCGGCTCTGGTTCATGATCTGGGAAAAACAGCGACGCCAATGGAAGAGTGGCCCAAACACCGTCAGCATGAGGAGCGGGGCGTTCCAATAATTGAACAATTATGTCAACGCCTGAGAATTCCGGCTGAGTATCGCAAATTAGCGGTTCAGGTATCTCGATTGCATTTATTGATCCATCGGATCAGAGAATTGAGGCCGGTCACTATTGTGAATGTACTGGAGCGGGCTGATGCCTTTCGACGACCACAACTATTTGAGCAGTTGCTATTGGCTTGTCAGGCTGATGCACAGGGCCGAGGCAAGAAAAGCGAATATAAACAAATTGAAAACTGGCGATATGCCTTGCAACAATGTGCTAAAATTTCCGCTCAGAAATTAATTGAGCAAGGCTACACAGGGGCAGACATTAAAACTGGATTGCATGCGCATCGAGTGGCTTGTGTCGACTTAATTGTAAAATTTTGGAAAAATAATGAGAAATAACAATAATCTGATTTGGATTGACCTGGAGATGACTGGCTTAAATCCAGAGGTTGATCGCATTATCGAAATCGCAACGGTTGTAACTGATTCCAGGCTTAACATTCTTGGAGAAGGGCCGGTGTTTGCTGTTTCGCAAAGTGAAGAATTGCTTCTCGGAATGGACGAATGGAATACCAGGCAGCATAATCAGTCAGGCCTGGTACAGCGTGTACGAGACTCCAAAATAACCGAGGCGCAGGCTGAGCAGAAAACTATTGATTTTCTAAGCCAATATCTGGATCGCGGAAAATCGCCAATGTGTGGGAACAGCATTTGCCAGGACAGGCGTTTTCTCTATAAATATATGCCAAATCTGGCTGAGTTTTTTCATTATCGCAATCTGGATGTCAGTACTTTAAAAGAGTTAGTCAAGCGCTGGAATCCCCGGTTAATGGATGGCCTCATAAAAGAATCCAAGCACTTGGCGCTCGATGACATTAAAGATTCAATAGCCGAGCTGGTTTATTATCGGCAGCACTTTATTAATTTATCAGGTGACACGCATGTATAAACGTGAGCAGTTAACTCTTCCCAATGAGGCCGGCAAGCTATTGTTGCACTCATGTTGCGCTCCCTGTTCAGGGGAGGTGATGGAAGCGCTGGTTTTTTCAGAAATTGATTTTACTATTTTCTTTTATAATCCCAATATTCATCCTGTGCAGGAATATGAAATTCGCAAGCAGGAAAATAAAGCGTTCGCAGAAAAGCATAATATTCCATTCATCGATGCCGATTATGACAAGGATAACTGGTTTGAACGCGTTAAAGGTCTGGAGTGGGAGCCTGAGCGTGGTAAACGCTGCACTGCCTGTTTTGATATGCGCTTTGAACGCACAGCGCTTTATGCTCATGAGCATGATTTTCCGGTGATCTGCAGCTCGCTGGGGATATCCCGCTGGAAAGATATGAATCAGATCAATGACTCAGGCACCCGGGCAGCCAGCCGTTATCCTGGAATGGTGTATTGGACCTATAACTGGCGCAAGGACGGCGGAGCCGCGCGCATGTATGAAATTGCCAAACGTGAAAATTTTTATAAACAGGAATATTGCGGCTGCGTGTACTCTTTGCGAGATACTAATGCCTGGCGAAAGAAAAATGAACGTGAGCGAATCAAAATCGGCATAAACTATTATGAAAATGAAAGTATCAATGACAGTGCAAAACCACAGGATGAAAAATGACTACTCAGGACAACCACTCTCACCACGACCATGATCATTCCTCACATGGGCACAGCCATCCTGCTCCCGCTTATAGCAGAGCCTTTTTAATTGCGATAGTTGCCAACGGCATTTTTGTGGTTTGCCAGATTATTTTTGCTATTATCGCTAATTCATCAAGCTTGCTGGCGGATGCTATCCATAATCTGGGTGACGTGCTTGGCCTGATATTGTCCTGGATAGCCAATAGTCTTTTGACACGAAGTCCGACCGATAAAACCACTTATGGATTGAAAAAGACCTCTATTATCGCAGCCCTGACCAATGGGATTTTGCTGGTTTTCACCTGCGGAATTATTGCGACCGATGCGGTTTATAAATTATTTTCAGAAACAGAAGTGCAGGCGGTTTCGGTCATGATTGTGGCCGCGATTGGAATTCTGGTCAATGGGGCAACTGCCGCCCTGTTTATGAAAGGAACCGACGATCTGAATATTAAATCCGCTTTCCTGCACCTTTTGTATGATGCCTTCATTTCAGTGGGTGTTGTCATTTCTGCGGCTATTCTCTACTGGACCGGCTGGCAATGGATTGACCCCGTGGTGGGTATTTTGATTGCAGTGATCATCATTAAAGGAACCTGGTCATTATTTAAAGACAGTTTCCGATTATTAATTGATGGTGTGCCCACTGGCATTTCCCTGATTGCTGTGCGGGATCAATTGGAAGCGATTCCCGGAGTAAAGCAGGTGCATGATTTACATGTCTGGGCTTTGAGTACTCGTGAAAATGCGCTTTCGGTGCATTTGTGGATGCCTGAGCAAGTGTTGAGCGATGAACGGCGTCGGGAAGTGGTTAGCATGCTGGAAAAAAGCCATAATATTACTCATGTCACCATACAGGTAGAAAGCAGCCTTGAGTATTGCGAGGATGCTTGCTCACCGAATGAGCGTTAATTCCCTACAAGCAGACTGCTTTATGAATAAAGCAATCCAGACTTAATTCTGGATTGCTGTTCAGGCTTAAATAACCGCAACTATTCGTTGAAAAAGCTTCCATCAATTAACTTCAATCCCTGCCGAAATGCCTGACAGGCCTCATGCTGTTCCCCAAAGCGCTCATATAAGGCGCCTATTTCTGCGTAGGCTTCCGGACTGGGATGCAAAGCAAGACTGTTCTCAAAATAACTGCGCGCTTTACCCCAAAGGTGTTGGGCAATACATAAACGTCCCAGGGTCAACAATAGGACAGAGGAGTTCGGATGCTTCTTGATAAAACTTTCAGCGAACGGTAGTTGCTGTTCATTCACATGGATCTGGCCATAAAGTTTAATGAGTTGCTCATTAAATTGCTTGCGTAAGCTGCGGCGCAAAAGGGCTTCTGCCTGAGCCTGTTGATTGTCTTTAATCAGATAACTGCAGTACTGTGCCATCAAATCGGGAGAATCTTTAATCGCTTTCGGCAGGCTTTGTACCAATGCATCCAGTTCCTTTCGTTGGGAAAGACGAATGCAATCAGCCATCGCCTGTTTGTAGGCATGTAGCTGTAACTGCTCATATTCTGCGGCTGAAACAATATTATTTCGTTTAAGCTCCGGCAGCAGCGCTATTAGTTGTGGCCAGTCACGAACTTCCTGGTAAAGGTGCATCAGTAGTTTCAACACATAGGGATGACGTGGTGCCAGGTCCTGCAGATGTCGCAGGGTGGCCAGGGCCTGTTCCCACTGCTGATTAGCCAGTTGTAACTGCGCCTGGGTCAGTTCCACGGCTATTCGAGCTTCAGGCATGGACTGCTGTGCTTCGCGAAGATAATCATCTCTTAACTGGCTATCGCCCATTTCCTGGGCAGCTCTGGCCGCGGTCAAATAATTTAGTAAGGGGGTATCGGTATCGGGAAGCGCTTTGATTAAATGGGTCTTCGCTGCATCCCAGTATCCTTCGCTAAACTCAATGAGCCCTTTTCTCGTTTTGGCCTGTGCAATCTGTGCGCGTCGGCGGGCACGCCAGGCACGATAGTTCGAGCGCGAATGACATAGTTTTTGTACAAAAAGAATCAGCCAGTGCAAAAGAAAGAAACAAAGAATGATTCCCAAAATAGCAAACCATAAGGTAGTTTCTATAGTCCAGTGATTCACAGCAATTAGCAGATAACCTGGATCATGATTCAACTGGATACCAAGAACTATTGCAAGCAGTAAAACGACCAGCCCAATAATTAGTCGTGTCATGGCTGTGCTCCATCCGGGGTCGATTGATTGACCGTAGAGTTTTTCTGGTTATCGATGAACTGGTTTAACAAATTAAGTGATCCATTCACCAGAGGGCGTTGATTTTCCAACGAAATTCCTCTTAGCTTTTGCAAGTCACTCAGCAAGGCCTGCGTTGGACTTGCGGAAACATCGAAAATACGATTAATTTCCTCAATAGCTTGCTTGAGTGATTGGGTGTAGACGGCACTATTATGCTCCAGTAAAGCCCATTGTGCTTCCTGAAGATTCATGCGAATGCTTTCTCGCAATGCTTCCTGATGCAGCGGAGAAAGAATAGGCTCTACATCATCATCGTGTTTACGAACGACAATTAATTTTTCAAGCAGTTTCATATTTTCACGTAATTTGGATTTCCAGGCACTGGATGAGTCTTCATCAGCAGGGGCCACATTCTCCTCAGAAAGATTATTAATTCCCTGTTTAAGAGGAAGGGTGGAAACCATTTGCTGAGCGGCATCTAACTGACTCAGGAGTCCTGCCAAATCCAGTTTGGGGATCGCCTTGATTGCCGTAATCTCAGTGGCAATGGTTTGCCGGATTTTGAATAATTGCTGATCAGACACATCCTGCAAAACGGTATCCGCTGCTTGCAGAAGTGCGATTGTTGTTTCCTGGCTGTCACTCCAGTGGGCATTAATTTGAGCCAGTTCCAGATAATATTTCGCTTTTTGAAGCAGCCAGTCCTGACGTTGGTAATGGCGTTGCCGCAAGGCTTTATGCAGGCTTTGATTTAAATTGCTGACCTGTTGCTGAATGCTTTCTTTTGAGAGCTGCAGGGTTTGGCCGAGATTTGCCAAATTGGCTGTCAGTTTTGTCTGCTCTTGTTCAAGGGCTGCAAATCTTGTCTGTAACTTCCCTTTCTGATCGCCTGCAGACTGTTGGAAATGGTTCACCTTGAAAAAACTAATCAGCGATAAAATAAGGGCAATCGCTGCAGCCAGGCCAATAATCAGAGTTGCAAAATGTTGCTCGTAGACTGAAGGAGAGGCTGTTTTAGCCTTTTGCTGCGGGCTTGCTTCAAGGGGTTTAGGTTGAGGAGATTCATTTTTCGTGGTCATTGGCGAATCCTTGTTTGAATTGATACAGACTATCCAGAATTTTATTATGGCTGTGATTATTTCTCTGCACCTGATTTACAGGCCTCTTCTGCCAATCGGCGGTTAATCACCAGCCAGAGAATCGTTCTTAAGCAATGATGAGCCAGTTGGCCAGATAACTTAGAACTATTGTACATTCCCTGCTGACTAGTAAACAGTATAATATCGACTTCACTATTCTGCCATACCCGCAGCAATTGACAGGGTGAGTGGTAAACCCTTAAACCGGACAAGTCTATCAGGAGTGAACTAAAAGTAATTGCCGAGCGCCATTTTTCAGAAGGTTTTCAGCACAGGACTCTGCGATAGCTGTTGCCGCTTCAATAGCTCCTGATTGCTCATCGGCAATAACCTGGCTTCCATCGAGATTTAGAACTCTGGCCTGAAGATGCAACTGGCCTTCACCTGCTGGTTGACAGAAAACTGCCAGAGGCACATGGCAATTACCGCCAAGCAGTGCATTGACTTGTCTCTCCGCTTTCACACAAGCCGCCGTCAATTCGTCATTTAAAGGGCTTAAAAGGCCAAGTAACTCCTGATCGTCTTCCCGGCACTCGATTCCTAGCGCGCCCTGGGCGCAAGCGGGTAACATCAGCGCAGGATTAATGACTTCACAGATGACATGTTCTAAGCCCAGACGTTCCAGGCCTGCGGCTGCCAGAATAATTGCATCGAGGGACTCATTCTGCAGCTTTTCCAGACGAGTATTAATATTGCCACGCAAGGGAACGATTTCCAGACCGGGTTTCCAGGCCAGTAGCTGCGATTGCCGGCGCAGGCTGCTGGTACCGATTCGAGCCGTCCCGGGTAAATCATTCATATTGGAAAATTGCGTGCTCACCAGCGCATCCAGAGGATTATCCCGTTTACAAATAACAGGAAGGTGCAAAGCAGGGGGAAGCTCTGCCGGTACATCCTTGAGCGAATGAACCGCTAAATCGGCCCGCTTGTCCAATAAAGCCTCTTCCAGCTCTTTAACAAACAGGCCTTTCCCGCCCAGAGTTTGCAATTTACTCTGGGTAAATTTATCACCTGAGGTGAGCATCGGCACCAGTTCGTAGGAAATATCTGGCCAGTGCGATTGAAGTTGTTTACCTATAAAATTAGCCTGCCACAAGGCCAGCTGACTTTTTCGGGTTGCAATACGTAAAGTTCTCGCCATGTTCGTGAAATTCATCCAAAAGTCTATGATAACATGAGAGAAGACCAAGCGCTAAAGACAAATCGTTTAACTCTGACTACAATCCGCCAGTTGACTTTGGCTTACAGCTTATTTAACAATTTAAAGCTTGTCCGTAAGAGAGTTAGAGACACAGCCATTTAGTTAAAGAATTATGTAGGTTGGGCCCTTGGCCCAACAAGCGTTTGACCACTCCAGAAATCAATGTTGGGCCAAGGGCACAACCTACAGGCTGCTATAAGCTATTAAGCTACGTCCATCGGACAAGCCGAGAGACGTAGGGAGTTGGAAAGGGATTTCCAGTTAACAGGCTCTTTCAAGGATTGAAAGTATTGTGATGAAGCTCAGAGGATTAACTGCTTATTTTAAGAAGGCGATTCAGTACAACTCGCTGTATGCCACACATCAACTGTTCCCCTTAGGCCTCATTATTTTTGTCAGTTTTCCCGTGTTTTACTGGATTTGGACTGAGTGGTTTCCTCAACCTTATGAAGCACTGGGATGGCGTTTGGCTGGGAGTCTGCTAGGCTTGGGACTCATGTTGGGAAATTATTGGCCTGTTCGCTTAAAGCCCTTTCTGCCTGCCTACTGGTTTTTCTGTTTGCTGTATGCCTTGTCTTTTTTCTTTGCCTATTTCTTTCTAATGAACAATGCCAGTGTCATTTCCGCCATGTCACTTTTATGCAGCATTTTTTTGCTGGTGCTTCTGGTGGAGCTGCCGGTGTTATTGCTACTGGTAGCGATTGGATGGAGTGCGGCTTTGCTGCTTCATTATTTTAGTTCGCCGATCTCCTATTTTGGGGAGGAACATATAGAAATGCTGGTGATGATCATTTTTGTGATTATTGCCGGCTCAACAGTTAACTATAAAACCTCTTTACTCCAGCAGCAGCGCCTGGATGGGATTCTTGCGGCAGCAGGAATGATTGCTCATGAACTCAGAACGCCCCTTCTCGGTATAAAAAGCGGTACCAAGGCTATTGAGCAATATCTACCTGTTTTAATTCAGGGCTATTATTTAGCGAGACAGCATAATCTGCTGGAACCTGTGGCTCGTGAAGCCCGTATTGCGCAGATAGCCGGCACTCAGGAGCGTATTATTCATGAGATTGATTATGCGAATACCATTATTGATATGCTGCTGGTTAAAGCAGGCCGCGAAAAATCACTTGAAAACTGTGCGCTTGAAGAGTGTTCAATAGCTGAATGTGTAATGGAAGCATTGCAACGATATCCTTTTAAATCAGCTGCCGAGCGTAATCAGATTTACTGGGAAGGTAATTTCACATTTAAGGGATCGAAGCTTTTAATGCAGCATGTTTTATTTAATTTATTAAAAAATGCCCTTTATGCGATAGCTACCGCCCAAAAAGGGGATATCCATATCTGGGCTGTAAGTGGCGAGCGGTATAATTGCCTCTATTTTAAAGATACGGCCAAAGGAATGACCCGAGAACAATTAAATCGGCTTTTTAATCATTTTTATACCACCACTTATATGGGAACAGGCCTGGGATTGTCTTTTTGCAAATTGGTTATGAATCGATTTGGAGGCGATATTTTATGTGAAGCCAAAGTGGGCGAATTTACCCAGTTTATGTTGTTTTTTCCGATTAGCCAGGAGACATACTAAATCAATAGTTTTCCCATAAGTATCCAAATCGTGAAAATTAATCGCCTGTTTTATTTGAAAAATTGAACAATCATGTTATTTTTATAGACAGTCATTAGGAATTTTAGTGTTAGCGGGTTGAGTAAAAGCGAAAATTGCCGCTATCAACCATTCGCTGAACAATAGTAATTAAGGGACATGGCTCTTGTAACTCACCATGTACGTAGGTTTTTATAAAGGACGCTTGCTCAGGAGGAGCCATGCAACATCTCTCAATACCTACCTGTTATTTTCCAAGCACCGCATTGTTTATCGATGATAGCCGGGATTTTCTGCTGAATTTTGTATTGCAACTCGATGAGGGATTGGCATATCGCATATTTGATTCTCCTTTCGACGCACTCGATTTTCTGGATAAAAAACGTTGCCAGTTAGAGGCATTGAACGAGAGCTGTACTGATCAGGTCGAAGAGATAAGAGAAGGTCATTCCACCAGTTTGAATATGAATGATAATCTGGCGGCAATTCATGCCGAGATCTACAACCGTAACCGATTTACCGAAGTGTCGGTTATAGTTGTCGATTATGCGATGCCAGGGATGGATGGGCTGGAGTTCTGCCGTCGTCTTGCCAACACCAATATCAAAAAAATTCTTTTGACTGGAAAAGCGGATGAGAAGCTGGCTATTCAGGCTTTTAATGAAGGATTAATTCATCGCTACATCCATAAAAGTGATGCGCAGGCTGCGGAATTGATTACTAAAAGTATTAATGAGCTGCAACAGCAATATTTTCAGGCGATGTCAGATAATCTTGTCCGAATGCTTAATATTCCTGTTCCCCATTGCTTGCGCGATCCCAAATTCAGCTATTTTTTCCGTCAATTATGCAGAGAAAAAGGGATTGTGGAATATTATCTTGCGGATTACTCGGGCAGTTTTATGCTTTTAGACGACGATGCGAATGTCAGCTTCCTAGTCATGAAAACACTTGCTGATCTGGAGACCCATTTTAATCTGGCTGAGCGCAATGGAGCGAGCAGAACCGTGTTGGATGAATTGTCGAGGGGTTTGAAAATTCCATGTTACTGGCAGAAAGATGACAATATGCCCGAATGGAATGACTGGTTCTCCTGCCTGGTGCCTGCTCAAAGGCTGGACGCTAATCATACCTACTTCTATTCCTATGTGTCAGGCCCAATTTTGTTTGATGTCCATGAGGAAAGGGTACAGTCCTATCATCAATATCTCGAAGAAATTGATGCGGAGGAACTATTGCTTTGATAGAAAAGGGAAGTTCTTTATCAAGGCCTGTCGTAAGCCTTGATAAATGAAATCAGCGGCCCAACGATGACACGCAGCCATAACAGGCCTGTGACTGGCCGGTCATAAATGCCCAGTAGCGATCTCCATAGGACCAATGCCAGTATTCCGTTGGATAATTGACAAAACCCGCAGATAATAAAGCCCTGCTCATGATGTCGCGATTGGCGCGGGCCCTTTCGGAGATAGAGCGGCTGTTGGTTGTTGAAATATGCGCATCGATATCCGTCATCCAGTCTTTAGGGTGAATACCCATGTCAAGAGGATTTCCCCTTTCATCAAGCAAATAGACATCAATCGCCGCGCCAGTTCCATGAGGAGGAACATTTTTAGTTCCATCCAGATTAATTACAGGTGAAATAAGCTTCATGGTTTCATTAAAGCGCTCTTCGTGAGACCAATCAGGATGTAAAGCCTGTAGCTGCTCGTAGCGCTCATCAAACAGCGCTTTCTGTAAATCCAGGCTCCGATAGGCTTCATACAGACAGAACTGAAGTCCGGCGGGTAACAAACTTTGCGCCTTGAGCAGCCGGTGAAACACTTCCTCCCGCATTTGAGTATAATCGGTATTATCAGGGATCTCCGGTGACGGGCCAATGAGGATTCGATTGTCCCCTTTAATATCAATCAGAGGATTGTGATTTTCCACAACTGGAACAGCCAGCACCTCAGGCGCTGCGATTAATACAATCGGTTGATTCACTTCCATCTTTAAACTCCCTTAAAACAATAGAAACTGTGGTCTTTGTAACTCCTCGCTACGTCATCCTGAACGCAGTGAAGGATCTCCTGAATCTGGCTCAGTTCCAGGCAGTTTGAGATCCTTCGCTGCGCTCAGGATGACGTACCGGCAGGATGACGTACCGGGGAAGTTACATTTATTTTAAACAAATCTCCATAACCGTTACCGGAAGATCTCGACAGTGATCCATTGCAATTTTTTTCCAGCCCAGTCTTTCATAATAAGCAGGGATTGTTGGGTCAAAGCAAAAAAGAAATAATTCCGTGTATCCCATGCTGCGGGCTTTCTCTTTTGCTGCCTCAATCAGCATGCGTCCAATACCTTGTCTCTGGTAATCAGAGTCAACTACCAATGCCCCTAACCAAGGGCACAAGTCAGGCCTTATTCCATCATTTTGCCGCAAACTGCACATGCCCACTGCCTGATCATTAATAATCGCCACCAGGGTCAATGGCATTTCACTATCATTTAAATGAGTAGTAAAGCGTTCTTTGGCTTGAGCAATTGAAAACTCAGGAGCCCAGATCGAGGCCAATTCCTTATGCCAGATTTGAGCTAGTTGTGAGAGTTTTTCCGGCTGATCTTTTAACAGGACGATTTTAATCATATAGTCCCTGGCGGTTATGTAACTTTAATTCGGCCTGTTGCCGGGGTTGCCCCGAACGGCTTAACTCACAAACCCCTACAGAGATAAGACCGATAACGGCACCAAAAATGTAATACCAGGCGGGGGCAATTAGATTCCCGGTTTTCTCGGTTAACCACATCATAACCAGAGGTACCGTGCCGCCAAACACCGAAATACCGATATGAAAGGCGACCCCAAAACCGCTGTAACGATAGGAACGGGGGAACAGGGAGGTCATATAGGCGTTCAAAGGCGAGAACGTAATGGCGATGAGCAGAGTCAGAATGACTAATGCCAGTACTATGAATAAGCTGTTATTTGAGGATAATAAATAATAGGCAGGGATTGCTAAAATTATAATACCGAGCATTCCCGCGATGATAATTTTTAAATGCCCCGTTTTATCAGCCAGCCAGGCGAAACAGGGTTCAATCAATGCGTCGATTAATAACGCAAAACTGATCGCAAGGGTGGCGAAGCTTAGTGGGATATTAAAATAGTGATGCAGGTAAGCCGCTGAAAAAACATAGGTGCCAAATGTCATAATGCCGGTTAACCAGGCGAGTCCAATCACTCCCAGTATGGCCAGGGGTTTTTCGCGAAGAGCCGCCAGAAAGGGCTGTCTTTGTTTCTCTGCCTCGTGAATCTGGATAAACTCGGGGGTTTCTTCAAGTGAGTTTCTTAAGTAGAAAATGAACAGTCCTAAAATGCCGGCCAGCACGAATGCCAGACGCCAGGCCCAGTCGGGCATAAAGGATGCGGTAAAGAAAGAAGCGGCAAGCCCTGCCCCAATAGAGCCCAGACTATAGGCGGAACTGGACAGGCAGCCGTATAGGGCCTTTCGGTTTGCCGGCGCATGTTCGATTAAAAACAGCGTTGAGCCTGTGTATTCACTGCTGGCAACAAAACCCTGCAGGATTCGCAACATCGTAATGAAAATAGGCGCCGCTATTCCGATAGCAGAATAAGAGGGTACTAATCCGACCAGGGGAGTAGGAACGGCCATTGCCAGGATACTTAGCATTAAGGCGTATTTCCTGCCGAAGCGATCGCCAATATAACCGAAAAATAAGGAGCCTAGCGGTGCTAGCAGGTATCCTACCGCCAATACGCCAAAGGCGCTAAGCAGCGCTGCGAACTGGTTTTCTTTTGGAAAATAGTTTGAGGCGATAATCGGGGCGAAATAACCAAAAAGTGCAAAGTCGTACCATTGAAGACCTGTGCCGGCAATGGCCGTAAATAATATTTTGATGGGATTTGAAGCGCGCATAAGTTTTTATCAAAAATAAAAACCCGATTTTATCTGGAGAGCGTTTGTTTCGGCAAGATTTAAACAAGTTTTTACTGTAAGGGTGACAGGGGTTTGAATTAAGTCACATCGCCCATATATTACTCAACAGGGCTGCCAGAATCTTCCTTGACCACCTTTTGGCAAGGCCAGATTTGAATCCATATCACCGTTCGGAAAAAAATGAACTGATTAGATAAAGTTATGCTGTAAATCTAAATAAAGTGCTGTATAATGCCGGACTATTTTTAACCCTTTTTAAAGTGTATAAGACTGCTATGGCTGATTTAAATCAATATAGAAACATCGGCATCTTCGCCCACGTTGATGCTGGAAAAACCACTACTACCGAACGGATCCTCAAGCTCACCGGCAGAATCCACAAAATGGGTGAAGTCCACGAAGGGGAGTCAACAACCGACTTCATGGAACAGGAAGCCGAGCGCGGAATTACTATTCAGTCAGCAGCAGTCAGTTGCTACTGGAAAGGTACTCGTTTCAATATTATCGATACCCCAGGACACGTCGACTTTACTGTAGAGGTTTACCGCTCACTGAAAGTACTTGATGGAGGTATTGGTGTATTCTGTGGTTCAGGTGGTGTTGAGCCTCAATCAGAAACCAACTGGCGCTATGCGAATAATTCTAAAGTATCTCGTTTGATTTTTGTAAACAAACTGGATCGTATCGGCGCGAACTTTATCAATGTCACTGAGCAGGTTAAAAAGGTACTCGGTGCACACCCACTGATTATGACTCTGCCGATAGGCTTTGAAGACAGTTTCAAAGGGGTAGTTGACTTATTAACCCGTAAAGCTTACGTCTGGGATGAATCAGGACAGCCAGAAAATTATACGATTACTGATGTACCGGCTGATATGCACGATGATGTTGAGATGTACCGCGCTCAGCTTATCGAAACTGCGCTGGAAATGGATGATGATTTATTAATGGCCTATCTGGAAGGAGAAGAGCCGTCCATTGAAGATATCAAGCGTTGTATCCGTAAAGGTACGCTTGAACTTGCTTTCTTCCCGACTTATTGCGGTTCGGCCTTCAAGAATAAAGGGATGCAATTATTACTGGATGCAGTCGTTGACTACTTGCCTGCTCCTCACGAAGTGAATCCGCAGCCTTTGACTAATGCTGAAGGTGAGCCAAATGGTGAGTTCGCTATCGTTTCTCCTGATGAACCATTCCGTGCTCTGGCGTTCAAGATTATGGACGACCGTTATGGCGCGCTGACCTTCATCCGGGTTTACTCAGGACGATTGAATAAAGGTGATACTATTCTTAACTCCTTTACCGGCAAAACAGAACGCGTTGGCCGAATGGTTGAAATGCAGGCGAATGAGCGTAATGAATTGCAAAGTGCGGAAGCAGGCGACATTATTGCTATCGTCGGTATGAAAAACGTTCGTACAGGTCACACACTTTGTGATCCGGATCACGAATGTACACTGGAAGCGATGGTTTTCCCTGAGCCAGTGATTTCCATTGCGGTTTCACCGAAAGACAAGACTTCTACTGAAAAAATGGCGATTGCCATTGGCAAGATGGTTGCTGAAGATCCTACCTTCCGGGTTGAGACTGATGAAGATTCCGGTGAAACGATTCTTCGTGGTATGGGTGAGCTGCATCTTGATATTAAAGTGGATATTCTGAAGCGTACCTATGACGTTGAACTGATAGTAGGTCAACCTCAGGTTGCTTACCGTGAAACCATTACTAAAACGGTTCACGACAGCTATACTCACAAGAAGCAATCAGGTGGATCTGGACAGTACGGTAAAATCGATTACACGATTGAACCAGGTGAGCCGAATAGTGGATTCACTTTTGTAACTTCTGTTGTGGGCGGTAACGTACCTAAAGAGTTCTTCCCTGCGATTGAGAAAGGGTTTCGTTCAATGATGGATTCAGGTACATTGGCCGGCTTCCCCTTATTAGACGTTAAAATTAATCTGACTGATGGTGGATACCACTCGGTAGACTCTTCAGCAATCGCGTTTGAAATTGCGGCGAAAGGCGCTTTCCGTCAATCCATACCTAAAGCGGGTCCTCAGCTGCTTGAGCCTATTATGAAGGTTGACGTGTATAGCACTGAAGAAGATGTTGGTAATGTGATTGGTGACTTGAACCGACGACGCGGCATGATTTCTGGTCAGGAGCCAAGTGCTGCGGGTGTTCGCATTAAAGCCGATGTTCCTCTCTCAGAAATGTTTGGTTACATCAGTACCTTACGTACCCTGACTTCAGGTCGAGGCCAGTTCTCAATGGAATTCTCTCACTACTCTCCTTGCCCAGCTAATGTGGCAGAAGCAGTAATTGCCAAAGAAAAAGAGAAGAAAGCTGCCAAAGCCTGATTCGCGTCATTTAGAAGCCCTGCAGGATCAGACTGCAGGGCTTTTTTATTTTACTCGATTGCGCTAACCGGCTAACTTAAATAAG
This sequence comes from Legionella genomosp. 1, assembly GCF_900640215.1. NCBI lineage: Bacteria > Pseudomonadati > Pseudomonadota > Gammaproteobacteria > Legionellales > Legionellaceae > Legionella > Legionella genomosp. 1. The sequence goes on along the minus strand of NZ_CAAAJH010000012.1, from coordinate 85,320 downwards.
CCATTCAGATATTGGGATCTCCCGGTACTGATTCTCTAAATAATGCCCAAGCAAATTCTCAAAATCATAACCATAGCGCTTAATGAAGTTTTGTTGCCAGATACTGCCATTTTGCTGTTTAAGCAGACGATGATGAATAATTTCCAAATAAAAATCGATATCTGCTCTGACTATGCCCAAACCTTCCAGACCTTTTCTGGCTAAAGGTAGAAAATCATTTAAAAGATGAAGCGCATCAACTTCGATCCCATTCCACATAAGCCGTGCTCGAAGACCAAAACAGGCTGCCTGATAAAAATTGGCATAACTCTCTTTGAAGGGAATTAATGAGGCTTCAGGCTCATCACGATTTGCAAAGAAATAAACCAGGCCATAGAAAAAAGCGGCATTAGCAATCATGTCGACAATACTTGGCCCGGAAGATAAAGGTCGGTGCTCTATTCTTAAGTAAGGTTCATTATGAGTATTAAAATCAACAATTGGCCGATTCCAGCGATATACCGTGCTATTTTGCTTTCGTAAGTGGAAAAGATGGTGGCTGGGTTCTCCTTTTGCCACTTCGGGCAGAAGATACGGGTAGTTATTTAAATTAGCTTTAAATAATGAGAAAAAACTATTCTTAAGATAATGAGGCTCAAAGAAAGCGCAATTCTGATAAGGAGAAGGAAACCTATATAATTGTTCAAAAATTGCGATTCTTGATTCACTCCATAGCTCCTTACCATAAAAAAAGGGCGCGTTAGCGCAAAGTGAAAGCAAAGGAGCAGAAAGCATCTGCATGGTATTATAGTATGTAACGGATTGCTCAGGGCTAACCTCCAGATGAAGTTGCAACGAGGAAATGAGCCCTTCGACTGATAAAGATTGCGGCTGGAAAATGAATTCTTCCTCGGCACCATTCAGTTTTAACGATAAAGGCAGCCCCTGCCGATATTTAGACACATTGTCATTCATAAGCCGATATGAAGGATGGGGGGTTATATATTCGTGTGCGGAATGACATTCTTCGGCTTGTGGCATAGAGCCGATTAGCGCCAGGTGAACATTGTGTTTATGCGCCAGACTGCAGCATTTTGACCATGTTGAAAAAACACTCTGATGCAGATCCGATAAAAAATTGTCGCATAGTGGAAACACCGCAGTATTTATTTCCAGTTGAGAGGCCCCTGCTTCTGGAATAACATTGGGATCGTTTAATTGCTGTGTAAATAACTGATTCTGAGGGACTAATTGATAATTGTTATCGAGAAGGAGAAATTCAATTTCTGCGCCGACTTTTAAACCCTCTGTCTTGAAATATTCGCGTTTGAACCAGATGTTTAATAGTTCAGTCTCTGATATTAGATAATTTTTAAAAGCATTTTTGTTGTAATCATAATGTGCTGCTATTTCAGTTTTCATGATATCCCTCGAGTTAATCTCCCCGGGGTTAACCAGATCCTCTTACCTCGCTTAATCTAAAGCGTGAAAAGACAATTTCAAATTGGATTCAATAATCACACAATTATTCGCAGGGATTGGTTGCCACTCTAGTTCAGACTTGGATAGCTTTTCAGATGCAATCACAATGTAGGGAGCTGTTATTTTATTTTCTAAAATGATTTGCCGTTTCTGGGGGTTAACCCGTTTGCCCAGAGACAAATACATAGTCTCAGGCTTAACACGCTTGGAACTGCAATAACGCGTTGCAACCAGGCGCTTTCCATCCGTAATGCATATATTTAAATGGGAGCTTTTTTTCGTGTTTTTTTTCACCAGAGAATTAATAATACGAAATGTTTCCTGGATGGTGCCGACAATATCCACAAGATTTGGCGAATCATATTTTTTCGCTAACTGCAAAAATAAAGCGAATACTAATTCGGAGTCGGTGCTCCCTTTGATCCAGCTAAATATGTCATCATCCAGCAAGTCCTGAAGTTGTCGTTTAATTTTATCAAAATGTGGAATCCATCCATTATGCATAAACATCCAATGCTCAAATAAAAAAGGATGGCAGTTAAACTGTGAGATCCCACCTGTACTGGCTGCTCTGACATGTGCAAAAAAGACTGATGATTCTATTTTTGTCGATAAGTAGGATAAATTTCTATCATTCCATGCTGGAAAAAGCGAGGTGAACAATGCTGGAGTTTCATCCTGCCGAATATACCAACCGAGGCCAAATCCGTCTCCATTAGTCAGGGTAGTGGACTCGCGCGCCAGAAGGCTTTGCTTAATAATCGAATTCTTTGGCTTAATCAGGATTTCGGAGAGTAGTATTTTTTTTCCTAGATAGGCCACCAGTCGGCACATAACAGTCCTCTTTCTTCTTTAAAAATAATCCTTACTCTTTAAGTATAGAAAACTTGCTGTGATCTGTAATATTTCAGTTTTGAATCCACCTCAATATCGATATAATTATTGCTTATATTATTCAAGGAAAAGAGTGCGCTAGAACTATGATGTCCAGGTTTCAGTCGATTGTTTTATTAGCCTTAACGAGTTTTGGCCTTGTCACTCAGGCCGCTCTTCCACAAGACCCCATTCAGCGCTGTCTGGACGTCAGAAGGCTCGTGGATTTTACAGCCCGGCAAAAGATGGCTGCCAAAGAGCCGGGAGTGCTGCGATTCAAGTTCCATAAAATCTCACCCGCTGAGCTGCCTCTGGAGAATCCCGCAGGTAACATGAATGAAGTGATTAATGCTTTAAATATTCAGATAAAAAACTGCAAAAAAAGCCGCGGAGAGTTTCAGACAATTACCATTGCCGGCCATCGATTCAAGCGTGAAGAATGGTGCCTGCATACCAATCAGCAAATGCTTGCTTTTGCCAAAGCAGCTCATGGGGATTTCAATAATTTTCTTTCAAAAATAAAAACTGAATTTGACTGGTATAAGAGTGAGGGCTGGCCAGAAAATCATGCCGGATTTAAACGAGGCGAGTTTCAGTTTACTGCTTATTATGCCCCCGCAGCGATTGAAGCGCGAAGTAAAAAACAGGCGGTTTTCCTATATCCAATCTATGGAAATCCGGGGGTGGTCAATGTCGCTCTGGAATGCAGAAGACGTAAACTTAAAGCGCCTCTTTGTGGAGTGGACCCGCTCACAAAAATAGCGCGTGGATTTTGTATGAAAAACGCCGATGGTAGCTATTCAGTGGCTCCGGATCGCAATGAAATTGAACATGGCGCCTTGCATCCGAAGCATGTGATTGGCTATGTTAAAGATCCCAATGATCCCGCCTTTTTAATGGTTGAAGGTTCTGGTTCCCTGCTTCTTGACGGTCAGTTATTTCATATTAATTACGACGGATACAATGGCAGGCCGCGCACCATGCTAGGCCGCATTGTTCAGTGTGCGCAAGACCCCAGCTGTGGCGGCAATCTGGATGCAATGGAGCGATGTGCCAAAGATCCCAACTGTCATGATGAGGCTAAATTACGCTGTAATCTCACCGATCAAATCAGGCAAAGTGCTGCTTCAGAAAAATTGATTCGCAATTATCTGAATAGTCTCGGCAATCAGGCTCAAGCTTTTGACCTGCGAAACCGAGATCAAAGCTATGTATTTTTTGCTAAAGAACATGGCGGACCTTATGGGTCAGAAAATATTCCCTTAACTGCACACACCTCATGCGCCACGGACCATCGGGTGATTCCCGTGGGAATGAATTTTATTTATAACACTAAAAACCGGACATCCTGGTGCGTGGCCCAGGATACCGGTGGTGCTATTGTCGGGGCTCATGTCGACCTTTATAAGGGAGAAGGGGATTTGGCCGGTATAGAGGCCAATGAGCACAATCAGGCGGGCCTATTATTTGTCGCTTTGCCGAAGGGCATTGTGCATCAATAGAATCGAGCAGTTAACTTGTCGTCTTTGTGAACGAAGTGAAGCAATCCAGATCGAAGCTTGAACAAAGTTATGATCTGGATTGCTTCGCAAACGCTCGCAAAGACGGTTTTTTGTGGCCATCCCGCTGCCGCAAGGGGCTTAGGGAGCCATTAGGTTTTGCAAATGCTCTTGCTCCGGCTCCGGCGCTTTCTCAATCGGTTCAGCTTTATAAAAGCTGGGCATGCGACCAGCAGCGACATGCCGGATTAATGCCTGTACTGACTCAATCTTCTCTGTCTTACATTCCCGGACAAGGATTGAAATAATCTCAGAGTTGCCAAATGGTTTGCCGTGATCGTTTCTGCCATGATAACCTAGATAATAGGCAAGTTTCCTCATGCTTTCCGTCAACAGATCATTTTGACGAGAAGGGAAATCCTTCTCTGCAAAATAATCCAGAGAGCTATCATATAAATCGTCTAATTTTTTATTTAGCTCCGCAGCCAAATCATGGATGGCATTTGCCTTCCATAATTCACGCCATCTCGGCGCAATGCCAGTTTCGGGCTTTTCGGCACCGCGTATTGCATCATAAGCTCTTGATCGACCCGAATGGAATTTTTGCAAGAACTCTATCGCCATCTCCTGATTGATGAATGGGGGTAGAATGATACCCTCCAGTGCTTCCTTACGTTTTCTTATTGCGTTTTCTGCTGAGCGATTCGCTACCGATTGACCATTAATAAAAAGAAGTGCATTGGTATCAGTCTCCGCTGAAGTTTTTCTTTTTTTAGTTGGGTCGCTACTGGCTCCAGATGCATAATTTAAGGCAGATGCAAACCTTTTGTAAGATGAACTTGATGTGCTTGAACAAGAACTTGCTGGAGGAGATATTGGCTGGATGGGTAATGTTGCCTCTCGAGCCGGCTGTTTCTCGGGTGATTCGGCTTTATAAAAGCAGGGAATTTTTCCAGCGGCAATATGCTTGATTAATTCTGGTACTGAATTAATATTTTTTTCCTGACACTCCCTGGAAATAATTGAAAGAATTGCAGAGGCCGTGAATTTTTCGCCGTAAATGCTTTTGGCCTGATAACCCAGGTAAAAGGCAAGGTCACCCATTATGTCCTGATGCACAGAATTAAATGGATCATTATTTAGTTTTGAAGCCAGGTCATGAACAGCCTTTGGATTCTTTAGCGGCATACGGCCAGTATCGATTGGCTTGCCGCTTTGTTTGTCATTATAAGCACTTTGTCGACCTGAATGGGCTCTTTGAAAGAAAAGCCCCGCCATTTCCTCGCTGATAAATTGGGGTAAACCAGTATCATCAAATATTGCCTTGAGTTTTCTTATTACGTTTTCTGATCTCCGTTTCAGTCCCAATTGGGCATCAACAAAAACACGATGCTGGGAGGCTTTAGGATGAGTTCCCTGGCGCCTGATTTCAGATACTTTATCACGAGCAGCTGCTGGCAGTGGAGGGGATGTCTCATTTGTGGCAGATGCGGTCATTGGCTGAATGGGTACACTTGCCTTTTGGACCGACTGTATCTCAGCGGATTCGGCTTTATAAAAGGAGGGCATGTTACCAGCGGCAATATGCCTGATTAATTCTTGTAATGAATTAATGTTTTGTTCCTCACATTCCATGGAAATCATTGAAAGAATCTCAGCGCCGCTCAAAGTATCGCCGCGATAGTTTCTGCCATGATAAGCCAGATAGTAAGCAAGGCTAGCAATTATTTTCAATGACAGCTTATTTTTGCGAGAAGAAAGTTGCTCCTCTGTTAAATTCTGAGAGCGCTCCAGATCGTGTAATTCTTGTTTTAGTTCCAAATCAAGGTCATGAATAGCTTTTTTGCTTTTGAGTGGCGTACTGCTAACATCAATTTTTTTGCCATGTAAGTCTTCATAAACTCGTACTCGAGCTGTATCGCATCTTTGTAAGAACAGTATTCCCATTTCCTCGGTGATAAATTGAGGTATAGCGACATCAGACAGTATTTTTTTGCGTTTTTGTATTAGCTTTTCGTTACTCGCTCTTGGTTGAGCATCTGCCTTCATATCCTTTGAAATCTTTCTTTTCTCAGTTGATACGCTACTGGCTTCAGATGCATCAGCCAAGGCAGCGGTGATGATAGAGGTTGCAGGAGTATGAGATGAGCTTGCTGTGCTTAATATAGCGCTTGCTGGAGGAGTTACAGGGCGAAAGGATATCGTTGACCATTGCATGGCGGCACGCATCCCTTGTCCATAAACAGTTTGTTGACTATTCAGATCGATTAACAGTTGTCTGTATTTTGAATCGTTAACACTGAATCCGCAGTAATCATAATATCCCAAAATATAAGAGATATTGTCTTCCGTTTTTCTTGAATAAAGAAAAAGGAGATCTTTTTGCTGGCTAACTGCTATATCGTTTGCTGCGCTGATCCATCCGGATAAGTAAAGTTCCCATATCCTGGTATACTTAATATTGCTTAAGCCACTGATATAACCTTGAATATAATAGCAGCTTCTTCCATCAAATAATTGAGATAAAGGAAGAGGTGGATTATGTGATTTTGCATCAGAATGGCCTGCTAGCAATAATTCTACATTTTCCTGGTTAAATGAGGTCGATTCAGCGGTAGTATCCAGAACTGAAGCGGTTGGATGGATTAAAAGGGGAGCTGATATTTCAATTGGCAAAGCAGACTGGGAGGCTTGCAGGGCCAATGTCTGCAGCTGCTCCTCATAGTAAGGATGCACCGAGTAACTGACGCCTAAGCACCGTAAATAACCCAGAGTTTTTGCAGGTGAATAGTTCTTTCGATTGCCAAGCTCAGCGGGAGGCGGCAGTTGATTATTCTTTATATCCTTCAATGCTTCATTCCAGCCCTGCAGAATGTCCAACCAGATCGCTTGATAAACACTATCCTGCAAGCCGATGACGTATCCACTAATATAGAATAGATTTTCTTTAAGCAGGTTATTGATCGATGCTCGGCTTAAGTTAAAGCTATTTTTTTTTCCTTCTCTAAGTCCATTGATATGGCTTTGAAATTCATCTATCGAAGGCATAATAAGTCTCTAAAAAATAAATATTGAACAGGGTTTATCCATCAACTGGCTATACAAAGCTGAATTGCCGAATGCCGACCGGATTATAAATGGACATTCTGCCTTTCAAAATCCACTGTTTATTAGTGGAGCAAAATGCATCTCTCGGGTTTATATTTTTGAACAAGGCATTCGGATTCAGTCCTACAGGAGTCTTTATTATGGTAAAAGAATCCATACGCTCTGTGGTAATATCCAGTTGGCGAGAGGGCATACTATATGGAAAACTGTTCACTAGTGCATCCGCGCTAAAAGCCAGACGATAGTCAGAATAGTAGGGATCCTGATATATAAAACGAGCCATCTCTATGGACATTTCGCGCTCTAATTGTTAGGCAGAAGAACATTCTATCTAAGAAATGGATTTTTGGGAACCTTTTACTGCTCATTTTGGTTAAAAAAAGAGCTTTGATTGTTTATTACTGTCTCTGGCTATGGAGGTCAAGGCAACAAAGAAGTTCAGGAGAATATTGGGCTTCTATCGTAAATCGGGTTAGGATAAGACGTATTCTTTATGGAGAGTAAATAAATGGATTTACACAAAAAAAGCCTGATGACTATAGCGTTGTTGCTGCCCTTGACAGGATTTTCCAATCCACTGGATTATTATCATCAGCGTTATCTTGATAAACATAACAAGATCAATTTAAACAAGCCAATTCGCGAAGACTATTTTACACAATGGGTTAACCATCAGGATCCTGCTGCCGGCAGTTTTTCTCAACGGTATTATGTGGATGAAACCTATGGCAAATCAGCGGATTCACCGGTATTTTTTTATATCTGTGGTGAAGCGGCTTGCTCACCATTTGTTCTGTATGGTGCCATTCGTACTTACGCCCAGCAATTTCACGCCAAATTAGTGGCTTTGGAACATCGTTTTTATGGAAAAAGTGTCCCTGGCAGGCTTTCTGTTGATAATCTTAAATATCTATCTACTCAGGCCGCACTGGATGATTTAGCCAGTTTTCAAAGCGCGATGATGACGGAAAGGCACTGGCAGGGAAAATGGGTTGCTTTCGGCGGGTCTTATCCTGGTTCTCTATCCGCCTATTATCGTTTGCAGCATCCTGAACTGGTTGTGGGGTCTTTGGCATCTTCTGCACCGGTGATGGCGAAGGATGACTTTAGTGATTACGATCAGCATGTAACCCGGGTGGCTGGCAGCGAATGCGCTGGTAAAATGCGTGAGGTAGTAAAGCAGGTGGAGGGCATTCTTGAACAGGATGATATGCAAAGCATCGCCCAGGTCAAGGAGCAATTTTCAGCCAGTGAACTACAGGATAATACCGATTTTCTTTACATGATTGCTGATGTGGGTGCTGCTGCAGTGCAGTATGGTATGCATGAGGAGTTTTGTTCTTCTTTGGTGAAAAGTCCAAGCGCGCTTCAGGGTTATGCTGCGTTTACTAAAAACCTTTTCAGACGTTGGCAAATTACTGCAAGTGACATGACGCCCCAGGGCGCTTTTAGTGAGGACGGTGAATATTACAGTGAAGGTGTAGGCGCGCGGCAATGGTACTACCAATCCTGTACGGAATATGGCTATTGGCAAAATGCTCATCCTGATCCCCTCCAATCCACACGTTCTGCGAGAATCAATGCAGACTATCATCGTGAAGTCTGCAGGCGTTTATTTGGAATCGATGCTGAGGTGGATACTTCCTACATTAATCAGAATTTTTATTGGCCCTTATTGGAATCCGCCGTATCGAGAATTCATTTTACTAATGGAAGTAATGATCCCTGGTCAAAACTGTCTCTGTCAGTGGCGAATGGGAATGCCGGCAACCCGCAATTAAATTATACCCTGATTGATGGGGCGGCCCACTGTGACGATCTGCGAACGCCGCAAAAGACTGACTCCGCCGCCTTGAAGGCTGCAAGGCAGACATTTGTTCAATTGTTAGAGGAGTGGTTGAGTTAATATGCATTGCTGTCAGCCTGCTTGATAGCCCTGCAGGCTGACATCTCTCTGAATTTCATTGTTGACAATCAATTTTTCAGATCTTACTATCAGAAAACAGATGGCGCGGGGTGTCGGTAAAACGGCTGAGAATTACCCGTCGAACTTGAACTGGTTCATACCAGCGTAAGGACTGCCTCAATTCAAAATTCTTTGCGAAAGCGAGATTCTTGCTTGCCATCTTTTGTTTATTTTTTTAACAGGAGTTATGGCAATATGTCAAACCAACTATCAAGAACCACTTTATTACTCAACTGGTATGCCAATCCTTATCACTGCCCCATTTTTGTGGCTCAGGGACTTGGATTTTATCAGGACGAAAATATCAGATTAGCCATTTTAGAGCCCAGCGATCCCAGTGATGTCACTGAAATTGTGGGTACGGGTAAGATTGATTTTGGTGTAAAAGCGATGATTCATACAGTGGCTGCCCGCGCCAAGGGCTACCCAGTCACGTCAATCGGCACTTTGCTCGATGAGCCGCCTACCGGATTAATCGCATTGAAATCCAGCGGCATTCGCAGTTTTCAGGACATTGCCGGTAAGCGTATTGGTTATATTGGTGAGTTTGGTAAAAAAATAATCGATGATCTGGCCAAATTGGCGGGAATTTCAGCGCGCTATGAGACAGTGCGTGTCGGTATGAATGTTACGGATGCGATTCATCGAGGCATCATTGATGCCGGCATTGGGTTTATTAATTTTCAACGAGTTGAGCTTGAACATTTGGCAGGAGAAACCGTTTTTCTCCGCCTGGATGAATTGGCTGGCTTAGGCTGTTGCTGCTTTTGTTCAATCCAGTTCATTGTCCATGAGCGTATGTTCCAGCAGGAACACATCATTAAAGGATTCCTGAAGGCCACTCAGAGAGGTGCCGCTTATACTGTAGAAAACCCCGAAGAAGCATTTGAATGCCTTTGTGAGCAAAAGCCACAATTGCGCAGTGCTTTGTATAAAACTATTTTTATGCGCAGTTTGCCATTCTTTTCTCGTAATCTGCTCAATATCGAGAGAGATTGGGATAAAGTAGGCCGATATACCCGGCACTTGGGGATTACGAATAAACAATTTGCAATTACTGATTGCTATACCAACTCGTTTTTACCCGCAAAGCCTTATTCCGCTTTAGAGCCTGTTGCCTGCTGTATTCGCGAGGAAGATTGATGATATCTGCGCTCAAATATTGTTATATCACTGATTATTCCAAGCCATCGCTGCTTTTTTCCGCCATTAAAGGGGGCGTTTTATCGGTTCAGTATCGTGAAAAAAACCTATCCTTCACGCAGCATTATCAGAAGGCGAAAGAGCTCAAATATCAATTGGATCGCCTTAGAATTCCCCTGATTATTAATGATAATGTGTTGCTGGCTCAGGAAATTGGCGCCGTCGGTGTTCATCTTGGGCAATTGGATCAAAGCCCGGAGAAGGCAAGATGCCTGCTCGGGCCTGATAAACTAATTGGCTTATCTATTGAGAGTATCCCGCAGCTGGAAGCTGCTAATCATCTGGATTGTCTGGATTACGTAGCAGCCAGCGCAGTCTTTAAAAGCAGCAGTAAACAGGATGTTAAAACCCTATGGGGTTTGGACGGGCTTGCAAAACTGGTGCAATTATCCAGGCATCCGGTAATCGCCATAGGTGGAATTAATCTCGGCAATGTTTCCTCCGTTATGTCGCTGGGAGCTTTCGGCGTAGCATTGATTGCTGCAATTTCTGATGCAGATAATCCCGAAGGGGCTGCGAAATCACTTCATCGTCTTATTTTGGGAGTCGATTATGCTTGAAACGATCAATGCCATCCTCAAGCAGATAAAAATCATGCGTCCGCTGGTTTTAAACATCAGTAATCAGGTGACGATGGATTTTGTCGCAAATGGCTTACTAGCTCTGGGGGCTTCGCCAATAATGACGCAGGCGATTCAGGAAATTGATGATTTGGTACCGCTTGCCGAAGCTGTAGTGATTAATATCGGAACTTTAAACGAGGAGTTTATAAAGCTTGCTGAGCGGGCATCTCGTCAGGCGAATGATTGCCACAAACCACTGGTTTTAGATCCTGTGGGAGCAGGAGCCAGTGAGTATCGCACTAGCCATTGCCTGAGCCTGCTGCGCCAATTCAATTTTCAACTGCTTCGTGGAAATGCCAGTGAGATCGCTGCTTTATCCGGCTCAAGAGTAAGCAGTGGCGGAGTGGATACTCGCCTTTTTACTGAAGAAGTTATAGAAAGTGCGAGAGAGATCTCGCGGGTTTACTCGCTAATTACCGTCGTTAGCGGTGCCAGCGATGCGATTGTTGATGAGAATCGGGTTGAATGTTTGTCAGGTGGCTCAGCGCTAATGTCGCAGGTGACTGGCGCCGGATGTTTATTTACTGCGGTCATTGCACTTTTTATTGCTCTCTGGGAAGACCCTTATCAGGCTGCTTGTGCGGCGACATGGTTCTACAGCTTGTGCGGTGAGCGGGCGGCCCAGGATGCGTCGGGACCAGGTTTATTCAAAATGCATTTCCTGGATTATCTGGCTAATGGTGAGAGGCTCGTTGCATGAAAAAAATAGCGGTTGTCCTCAGCATTGCTGGAACCGATCCCTCAGGTGGAGCTGGTATTCAGGCAGATATCAAAACTATTTCCGCAACCAGAGCCTATGCTGCCTCGGTAATCACCGCATTGGTCGCGCAAAACACCTGCGGTGTAATTGCGGTTGAAGCGGTTCCTGCCCATTTTATTGAGCAGCAATTAGAGGCTGTTTTTAGCGATCTGGAAGTTGCTGCAGTCAAGATTGGCATGGTCCACACGGAAGCAGCTATCGAGGTTATCGCTTCTTATTTGCAAAAGGTGAAACCACTTCACCTAGTGATTGATCCGGTTATGTTTGCCAAGGACAATTCTTCTTTAATGAATAAACAAAGCCTTTCCATTTTCAAAACACTGCTTTTGCCTCTGGCGAGTTTAATCACCCCCAATATTCCTGAGGCGGTAATGCTTTGCGGGAAAGAAATCACTTGCTGTGACGATATGCAGGAAGCTGCTCTGGCAATAAGTCAACACTATGAGACGAATGTCCTGATCAAAGGCGGCCATTTACCAGGAGAAAATAGTACAGATATCCTCTGCTTACACAAAACTAAGCAAATATTTTTCTTTCATCAAAAGCGAATTAACACAAATAATACACATGGGACAGGTTGCAGCTTGTCGTCAGCCATTGCTTCCTTTCTTGCACAGAAAATGAATTTGCATTCTGCTATTGAACAGGCAAAACGTTATTTAACTGCTGCTATTGTTTCGGGTCGACACTTAAAAATAGGGCAGGGGAATGGCCCGGTAGATCATTTCTTTATTCAGGATCGGTAAGTTTCTCAGCATTTAAGGCTTTGATTTTCAGTCTTTACTAAGTATCATGTTTAGCATTTTGTTGTTATCTCACTTTTACTATGGCCACAAAGGACTAAACCATGCAAAGCAATTACAAACTATTTGGGATAAAGAAGATACTGATTGTTATTTTATTAGGATTAATGTCAAATGCTTTTGCAGGCAGCCCTTTGTGGACGTTTGAGCCGCTCACTGCCACCACAATTACAGTGCCGACAAATGGCAACGCCATTGTGCAATACCGGGTGACTAATCAATCCGCCAGACCCCACATCTTAACTATGCGGCCTATCCAGGGCATTACACAAATCACCTCAGGCCCTGGTCTTTGCGGAAATCCCTTTGTACTCAGCGGCAAAACGGCCTGTATTTTGTCCTTACAGATTAACGGTTCTCAGATAAACAGCGTGATTACAGAAGGCCCTGAGGTTTGCACGCAAGCGAATCCCAATCAATGTTACCAGCCAGGAATTAACAATCGCTTACAAATTACCCGCAGCCAGGTTCCACCAGCCACGCTTAAGCTAAGCCAAACCACATTGCGTTTTACACAAAATTCAACAGGCAATGTCATTGTCACCAATGATGCAAGTTCTCTGTCGCCCGCCATCAATATTGCAGCAACCATCCCTAATGGCAGCGCTATCAGCATACAAAGCACAACCTGTGGCAACAGCCTTGCCGTTGGGGCAAGCTGCACAATTACCTTCGCTTCAGGTACGCCGGAGGGGCCTACAACGATTCGTATCGCAGGAGACAATACCAATACAACCAGTGTTGATGTCACTGTGTCCAATCGGGTGCAGATCAGTATTACAAATCCTTTGCAGCAAGGCCGGATTGTGACAGTTTCAGGAATGACCCCTTTGTCATTAGAAATCACCAATAGTGCGGACAGTATAGATCACGCCAATGGGATTACTGTCAGCAACCACGCCGCCTGCCCCAACTTGTCTGTAAATGACAGCGATTGCGCCAGTGTTGCGCCGGGGGGCACTGTACGCTGGAATTAAGTTCCAGCACCCCCTATGCACCCTGCATGATTACTATTAGCGGCAGCAATACTACCAGCCCGCAAACCCTGATTGCTTTTTATCATTTGGGAGGCCTGGTCTTTGAGGAGAGCGACGGTATAGGGAAGATTGTTATTGATCAAGCCGATGGTTTTTCTAGCCGATGGACGGGTACTGTTAGTGATATAGTGGGTTCAACCAGCTATGACGATGGGCTTGACAATACGAATGCCATTGTTGTGAATGCATCTTGCTCAAACGATCCAGGAAATTGTGCGGCTCAACGTTGTCGAGATATTGGGCCAGATTGGTATCTTCCGGCAAGAAGTGAATTAACTGCTATCCATAGCGCGCTCTGCTCTAATGAAGAATTTCCCTGTAATTTTGGCGCATTCGGAGGCTATTATTGGAGTTCCACGCAACAGGAGGGTTTAAACTTCTATGTTGCCTGGGTTGTTCACTTTCCCTCAGGCAATGATGGATCGGGATTTAACAAGGACTTTATACCACTTGCTGTGCGCTGTATTCGGGCTTTTGCCTGAATTAATTGAGGCTGGGGCAATTTTATCGAGGGGGTAAAGGGAACGGGCCAGTGGATCATTTTCCTGCCATAAGTGATTAGCATGAGTTCTGATTAATTATAGCTTCCGGGGTGCTGCTTATTCCGGAAGCAAAAGATGAGCATCAATTGAGGCTTACTTGTGTTTCTTTTTGTCTTTTTTCTTTTTGTCTTTGTTTTTGCCGCCACCACCGGAAATTTCAGGTGCTGCTGGTGCTGCTGTCATACCGTTTTTAGCACGTTCGTCTAACGCCATTTGCAGCCAAATTGGGCCGGAACCTCCTGAAAGTTTCTCCAGTTCACCATCTGAAACCTTATTCAGTTTTTTATCTTTTGGAGTAGATTTTTCTGACATAAATATCTCCTTTAGCTAGAGTATGCTTGCTTTATTAGAATAGGAACTGTTTAAACATATATCAAGAAAACAGAGACAATTTACGAAATGATAACAATTCGCGGCTTATTGATTGAGAATACTTGCAGATTAATTTACTCAAATTTTGAGCTACACTAAAAAGGCGAATGGATGCTGATCAGGAATAGAATGAAAAGAATAGTTTGCATGATGCTTATGTTATTGATGACAAGCGCGTTTGCTGAAACGCAATCGGAGATGACAGAAGATGCCTGCCAGCAATACAAGGCAATGGATACTTCCTTAAACTCCATCTACAAACGCATATTACAGGGCTATCAGGATGATAAAGCATTTATTGCCAGTTTTGTCACTGCCCAGAAAAAATGGCTGGCCTTCAGAGATGCGCACCTGGATTCCCTGTATCCAAATGAAGCGGATAATGGCAGTGTAAGTTCTATGTGCCGCTGTAATGCCTTATACCAGCTAACAAAAGCCAGAGTGGATCAGCTTAAACTATGGGATGAGGGGGTTGAGGAGGGTGATGTATGCAGCGGAACTATTAAGTCACGCTAGGGTTGCTTAAAACTTCTCTCAAGCTTCCGGAATGCCTTACTCCGGAAGCATAACGATGAGCATTTCATGACTATTTATGTTTCTTCTTTCTGTCTTTTTTATCCTTCTTATCTTTACCGCTGACACCTGGTGATGAACCAATGTGAGGCGCGTTTTGAGCCATCGCTTTTTCAATTTGACTAGGGTCAATGGGTGCGTATCCCCCTGAAAGATTTTCCAATTCACTATCAGAAACTTTGTTCAATTTTTCATGTTTGGCATTATATGACATAAATATGCTCCTATGACTAGCTATGCTCGCCTTTCTAGCATAGGATCTGACTAAAAATTTATCAAGAAATGGAAGGGAATATACGAAATGATAACAAGTGAATCCCCTCTCACAAGCTGGGAGAGGGCGGAGGTCACTGCCATTAAGTTAAGCTTAATTGTATATTAAACTGTCATCCCCGCGAAAGGCGGGGATCCATCTCTGAGCTAATTAAAATGCCGACTGAGGAATAGATTCCCGCCTTTCGCGGGAATGACATAAGTCCTTAACTTAATGGCAGTGAGGGTTGCTTTTAAATCCCTCTCTCTAGCTCTCTCCCTGAGGGAGAGAGGACTTTAGGGAAGATTTCTTTTAAGAGAAAACCCCTATGTGAACCGCAATTTGCTCCGCTCCCAGATACAGTTCAAAATCGGTCGCGAACTTTCGCTGAAACTGGTGATTCGCCGCAAAAAATTCCCAGATTGATTTCCACACATTAATCACGGTTGCAGGCATTGGCCCCTTTGCTTCAAACACCAGATATGATCCGGATAAAACCGTAACCGTATTGAGGTTGTCGGTGTTGGCTTCCTGGGAAACCCCGGCGGTGACCGTATACAAACCGTCCTCATTGGACTCATAATCGGAATAAACGCCAAATATGCTGGTTGTGTTCGCCAATTCACTGGCAAAAAATCGCTGCCAAAGCGCGGGTAGTTTTGCGCTTTTCGGATTCATTTCATCCTGATTGTTTGTTCTGACGCTAAATCCTTTAACAATAAAACTGGCAATTTCTTTTTTCACCGGTTCAATCATCATTTAATTCTCCTTATTTCTCCAAAGCCACCACGCGAATCCGGTTATTATCTGGATCCAGTGCGACAAAAGTATATCCATAATCCAGAGTGATGGGTATTTGGGCAACAGGTATTCCCCTCTGCTTCCATTGTCCAAACAAGGCGTCAACCTGCTCATTAGTGCTAACAGTGATTGCCAATTCAAATCCTCCATTCCCCTCTGCTGCGGGCTCGACTGTTTCTCTGTCTTTCAAACCAATAGTCACACCATTTTGCATCTTAAATGCACTGAAGGCTGGGGAGAGTTCCTCTGGGTTTATTTCCAGCAAATCCTGATAAAAGGAACTGCTCGTGGCGACATTGCTTACATAGATGATTACAGCGCTCGGTTCTAACATGTTCTTCTCCTTAAAAGTAACAGGGAGAAATTTAAAGCAGTGTTGTGACAGTTTCTGTCAGCAGTCTGAAACTATTGCTCCGGAATATTGAATCTTGTGCGCCATTGTTTTAAAAGCGCCTGGCGCTTTTGCTGATAACCTGTTTCTATTAAACTCAGCGAAGAAATCCGATCGCTGCGGAAATGACGAAAATCATTTCTTAATTCACACCAGGCGATCAGTATACGGCTGTTATCAAAAAAGCCCAGAGCCAGCGGGCGAATGATACGTGTGCTGCTTTCCTCGTTGACATCTGAATAGGTCATTTTCAGCTTGAATTCTTTACGAATGGCATGCCGAATCAAGCTTTCATAATCATCATTGCTTTGAGTTTTTGCAGGACCCACCAGAAGGCCAGATGACTCCAATTGCTGGCGCAGATCAGGGGGAAGTACCGAGGATATTTTAGTCAGTGCCTTAGTGGCAGCAAGCTTAAGCTTGTGATCCGCCCGTTTGGCCACCCAGCGTGAGCCAAGAACCAGTGCCTCAATTTCCTCTTCGGAAAACATTAATGGAGGCAGCATGAATCCTGGGCGCAGGATATAACCCAAACCAGGCTCGCCCTCAATATCGGCGCCCTGGGATTGCAGCGTGGCAATATCGCGATAAAGGGTTCGCAGGCTAATCCCCAAATTTTCCGCCAGCAATTTTCCGCTGACTGGATAGCGATGCTGGCGTAAAATCTGAAGAAGTTCTAAAAGGCGTTGTGTACGGGACAAAGCAGTTCGCAGTGAGTCAAAATGAGCCTATTTTGGCAGTATGAAGATAAAATTTCCAGCTAGTCAGCGATCAGCAAGATAGTCTGCCTGCCACAAACGATAAAATACCAGTATTTTCATAAACAGACCTTTTAACGTTGCTGGGCGCTCAGCACTTTTAAAGCCAATACAACAAAAATAAAGGCAGTTAATCGGTTAAATAGTCTTTGCACGGCATCGTTAGAAAAAATGCGTTCTTTCAGATAAACAAATAAGAAAACATAGAGAAAATTAACCAGGGTTCCCGACACTACAAAGCAGCAGCCTAAGGACAATAACTGCAGCCATACTGCGCCACGTTCAACATCCACAAACTGAGGCAGGAAGGTTAAAAAGAAAATACCTACTTTGGGGTTTAAAAGATTGGTAAGCACGCCATTCTGATAGGATTTCCAGACTGAAACAGCTTGTTTGTCGCCAGTGAACTGCCTGTTTTTTGACTGTAATGCCTGCCAGGCAAGATAGAACAAATAAAAGGCTCCCACAATTTTTATCAGATTAAACACAAAGGGGGATTCCTGCAATATGGTGGAAAGGCCCAGGGCTGAGGCAATAGCATAAATCGCAATACCAGTGCCAATGCCAATAGTTGCCACGACTCCATGCCTGAAGCTGTTCAGGCTTTGACTTGCAACGTAGAGAACATCATTGCCAGGCGTAATATTCAATATAATAGTTGCTGTGAGAAAGAAAATAAAATGAGCTGTATCCGGAAACATAAAACCCCCGCTTTCATCAAGGCTGTTATTCGCGCATAATTATAACAGAGGCAATTTTATTTGCTCATGTATTTTCGTACTGACTTGGTTTATATCCAGAATCAGGGTAAACAGCGCAAGAAACGGGTCCACTTAAATACTTAAGCCCTCTATGATAAGCAGAAGAGCTATTGAGTGAGGAGTGCCGCATGTTAAGGCAGCAGCAGATCGATTACGAGCGTATTGAGAAGGCAATTCATTATATTGATGAGCATTTTAAGGCCCAACCTTCACTGGAAGAAATCGCCCAAGTGATTCATCTCAGTCCCTGGCATTTTCAAAAAATGTTCACTGAATGGGCAGGCATCAGTCCAAAAAAATTTATGCAGTACCTCAGCATCAACTATGCTAAACATTTACTGAAAAATAAGATGCCCTTGCTGGAGGTCGCTTTTGAAACAGGCCTTTCCAGCGGCGGCCGTTTACACGATTTATTTGTGAAAATTGAGGGGATGACCCCCGGGGAGTTCAGAAATGGCGGGGCGGAACTCAGTATTAATTATTCCTTTGCTGAAAGCCCATTTGGACGAATAATTGTCGCTTCAACGCCCAAAGGAATTTGCAGCATTGCGTTTGAAGCGAATGAGCAAGCCGCTCTATCTGCTTTAAAAGCGCGCTTTCCCAAGGCAGTTTATCGGCAAATGACTGACCAATTCCAGCAAGATGCCTTATTACTATTTCAAAAAGACTGGCAGCAGCTTGATACAATAAAACTGCATCTGGCGGGAACCCCATTTCAGCTGAAGGTATGGGAAAGCCTTCTGAAAATACCAATGGGATCTCTCGTAACCTATGGCGATATTGCCCGCAGTTTGTGTAAGCCTAAATCTTCAAGAGCGGTAGGGGGCGCAATTGGGAGTAATCCGATAGCATTTCTTATCCCCTGTCACCGGGTGATCCAGAGCAGCGGTAAACTGGGCGGGTATATGTGGGGTGAAACCAGGAAAAAAGCGATGATAGGATGGGAAGCCGCCAAAACAGACGTATAGATAGAAGAGGTGTTGGCGTGGATCTAATTGAAAAAATCAACAATCAGCTGCACAATTTACTGCCTTATGACGGTATAGTGCATTATTACGGTTCAGTTCTGACCCGCGAAATGGCAGATGCCTATTATCGGGCATTAATAGATGAGATCCTCTGGCAAAATGATGAAGCGATAATCTTTGGAAAAAAAGTGATTACCAGGCGCAAAGTGGCCTGGTATGCCGATAAAGCTTTTTCGTATACCTATTCAGGAGTTACCAAAACAGCTCTTCCCTGGCTTCCTGTTTTGGAGGAGTTGAAGACCATCGCCGAAAAAGAAAGCCAGGAAACCTATAACTCCTGTCTGCTTAATTTATATCATGATGGCAGTGAAGGCATGGCCTGGCATAGCGATGGCGAAAAAGATTTACTAGAAAACGGTGCTATTGGTTCACTGAGTTTTGGCGCTGAACGGAAATTTTGTTTTAAACATAAGAAAAGCAAAGAAATTGTTTCTAAAGTTTTAGAGCATGGCAGTTTGCTGGTGATGAAAGGTGTTACCCAGACCCATTGGCTTCACCGCCTGCCACCGACGAAAGCCAGGCATCTGCCACGAGTGAATTTAACATTCCGAAGTATTGTTGAAACCAATGCATCTCCCTGGCGCACAGAATAAGGATTCAGAGCGAACAAAGTTCGCTCGCTCCTGGGATTATTCCATCTATGAATCCGGTATAGTTTTTGGCGAGAATTGGCTGTACGTCAGCATACGGCCAAATCCACTTTGCAATCAGGAGCTTAAACTCATTCCTGCTGCAGTGGGTTCTTCGAGTTGCGCTAATTCCTTTTTTGAGCTTAAAAGTTGTCGTTCTAAACTAGTCACCCTGACTTTTGTATCCCAGATTGTGAGATGCGTCTTATCAGCAATTTCTTTTTTAATTACTTTTAACTCTTTATCACTTATTTCAAAGTGTCGAAAATGAGAATAAAGCTCGGCACAAATCCCTCGGATTTTTTCCTCTTCACTTAAGTCTTTATTTTCCTCTAAGAGATGAAATTCGATAGTACCGCATTCTGTCACTTTGATATTATTCATGTGGATTAAAGAGAACAAAGCACGGTAGATTTTATTATCTCGCAGCCATACAGGAAGAAGGGAGTTATTTACACACCAGATTCCACTAAGTCCCAGCACTTTTACGGGTATTTTGTGCTCGATGGCAAGTTTGGCAGCTCCTGAGTAAATCATTGGCGGCTCCTTCCCTAGCAGGCGAAAGTTACCTTGAGGGAAAAGCACAACGCAGCCATTTTCATTTAATGCCTGGCTTGCGCGTTCAAGTGCCGCAAAATTGGCAGAGCGTCCATCACTGGCTTTTGCTTTATCCCCTTCAACTGGTATGGTTTTAAACATCTTCAAGGTGGAAGCAATACCCGGGATGCTATTAAAATTAGTTGTGGCAAGGAATTGCGGAGGGTTGCCCTTCATTTTGGATGCAACAACCAGGGCTTCGACGCTGGTGCAATGAGGTCCTATTGCGATTAAGTCTTTCTCAGTATTGTTTATCGTCAGGTCGTCAGCTTTGGTATGCCACATATTAATGATAAATACTAAAGCGCCGGCAATAATCCGAGCCAAACGGCTTTCATAATTTAATCGATTATTGGATTCGGCGTATTTAGCGGCCAGTGCAAGCATGCCTACACTAAAGCTTGCAAAGAGAACCAGCATCGTATAGGTGCTCGCTCCAGAATCGCTTTCGTCATTTTGCATGCCCGCAGGGGAATCAAAGGTATACATGAATTACTCCTTAATAAACAAAAGGTTATTAACTTATTCGATTGAGCCTTTATCCAGGTTCTGTGAACCTAAGCATCCCTATAAGGAAAACTATTCCGGCGCCCGAGTAACTATGCCTTATTTGCGTGCAAAATGGAATCAAAGTGACTAGAAGATGTTATTTTAATTTCAGCTGCCAATTCAATAAGCAGCTGTTCAAACCGTCATTCGTTTATCCTGTGGTCAACATCCCGCAGGAGATGCCAGTCACGGTGATTCTCAACAGAGGTAAATCTTTTCTTTTCATAGCCTCAATTTGAATGAGATTTAAAGGATGAACCATTGTGGATCTCAATTGTATACTTTCACCAAGCCAGGGCTGATGGAAGCAAAAGTCTTTCTCGCCGGTTATTTCATAAAAGAACAGAATGCTTGAGTCCAGTTCGGTTTGAAAAGGCCTAAGATATTCATCAGAGCCGGTTAATTGATATAAATATTGTTCCCAGACCGGTAAATATACCTTGGAAAGGGTGACCCCTAATTGTTTAACAAAGGCTGCAAAAAGGGCATTTTCTTTATAAAGAGCTTTTAGCTCGTTCTGCTCCTCATCGCCAAGTTCAAGCCAGGTAGAACCAATACCCCACCAGGTTGGGAAAAGAAGCCTTGTTTGTGTCCAGCACAAAATCCAGGGAATCGCGCGAAGTTTTCTCTGATCAGGCCCTGATTTGCGCTTGGTGGGCCGCGAGCCAATTTTAAGCTCGTTTAGAAAATGATAGGGGGATGCCTGTTCAATTGTAGGCCAGAACCATTCGCTTTGAATCAGTGCTTTATATTTCTGACTCACTTTGGCTGAAAATGATTGCAAAGCTTCAGGATATTCATTAACAGTGTTTGTTTCTTTTTGCGCGTAAATATCAAGAAATTTATCAATCTGGCTCTTAAGAATTGAATTCGAACCAAAAAGCCTTGCGACCATTTCACCCTGAATGGTTGCTTTATAATTAGACATTAATTCCTTGGACCAGGAGGCCGTTTGCTCTTTAATATCCCCGCCTCCTCGCTCAATGCTGCCGCCGGAGCCATGAAAAAAGATGGGACAGAGCCCCTTGCTTTCGAGAGTGGATTGAATGCGTCCCAAACTTTGAGCAATCATAAGCCGTGAAGGTAAAACGCCATTCTCTTTGGAGGAATCGGAGTACCCCAGCATGACTTCGTAGTTTCCATTCCACTGTTCAATATGCTTTTGCCTGATATCTTCGGTGATCGACTCATTTAGAATTGCATCAGCGCTGGTTAAGGCGAGTTGATTCTCAAAAAGGGGAACAACCGGAAGGGCATAAGTTTTGAAGATGTGTCTGACCAGCGTGATTCCATTTTTTATATCTTCAGCGGACTCAACCATACTGAGAATAAAACCGCGAATATAATTTTTGGGATCTGTGCCATGAGTTATAGAATAAACCTGTTCAAGCATTCGGGTGATGGTAGTTTTTTTGGGGCTGATTAAACTCTCTTTTACGATAGCTGAATCTTCTCGAAGCTCTAAGGGAATGACTAAAGCAGGATAGAGCTGAAAAATGCTTGAAATAATGGAAAATTGCTCGGGAATGAAATGAAAAAACGCCGTGCTATTGGCTTGAAGATCGCTTAAATCATGTTTAAATGCGGATACTTTTTCATTATCTTTTTCGCGAATCTTTCCAAGATTCTGCGCGCTTTTGACAAGCTTAAGCAATTGATTAGTTAAGGCTTTGTTTTCGGCTAATGCGGTCGAGAGTCTGGCAATTTCAATGATTTCTTTCAGTAATTCCTGAATGTGGCGAATAAAAAAGGATCGAGAGAGCTCGAGACTTTTCACCATAATTTTCTCATCGACACCCGAATGACCATCTTTATCTCCACCTACCCAGGTCCGTAATTGAACGGGAATGCCTTCCGCCAGAAAGGAATGATACAGATTAATGTTATGCGGATTGAGCGCGTACTGGTAAATATAGCGCGCTTCATCTTCCACGCTGGGCTTCTCGTGATAGGAAATGCTAATCTGCAGTGAAATTTTAAGCATCTGATCAAAGCAGGATTCATTGACCAGATAGGGAGATTTGAGTGATTCCACAAGACAATCGCGAATTGACTTGAAAAGCTTTAAAAATTCATTGGTCCGCGCTTCGGTGGGATGTGCCGTTAATACATAATGAATCCCTTGAGGCTTGTCAGGATAAACCCTTTCTTCTCTCTGATTAATACGAAAAATACGATAGGCGCTTTCGCAGGCGTTAATCAGCTCCATCATCAGCGAAAACGCATGCGCTATTTGATAGAGCTGATGTCGGTTTAATGTGGAAAGACTGGTTTGTAATTCAAGCAGGGCATTTTTTAGCGTTAACGCGTCCCTGCCAATGGTGTCCTGCATTGCAATACGGATATGCTCAAATCGTTCAAAGGCCTCTATTCCATACACGTCTTCAATGGCCTTCCCTAAACGAGAAAGTGACCATGAAACCATACGGCCAAGCTCTCTTGGCAGATAAGAGACATTTTGTTTCATTAAAACTCCGATTTTAGAGGCTGTCGACTAAATCCTTACTGCGCACGCCATTGAATTTAAATCATTTTATCGCAAGCATTGTAATACATTTATGCAGAGGGGGAAATGCTTGGGGAAGCGCTTTTCTTAAGCAAAGTGTTGGGTATGGGGTTGATTTATAAATAATGCTATTATGGGCAAAGCTTAAACCCAAGACTCGTTATGAATGATTTAACTTTAAAAGAACTACTTTCGACAATTCATAGCTTTGAAGATTATGAAAAGCTCAAATCCTTGATTGAAAATGATCTGGTGAAAGCAATTATAAATAAACACCAATTGCCCGAGGCTGCATTAACTTTATTTCCTGATGGAACCAATATTGTTTTTTCGTTCGGGGCTAAGGTCATTAAAATTTTTCCGCCTGTACATCAAACTCAGTTTGAAAGTGAACGCCTGATATTAAAGCATCTGGATGGAAAGTTATCAGTAAGAACACCCAGGCTTGAAGAAGAGGGAGAGCTATTCGGTTGGCCTTATCTGATTATCAGCCGACTTGAGGGAACGCTTTTAGAGACTCTCTGGGAAACGATGTCCAAAAATAATAAAATCGTGATTCTTCATGAGCTGGGAGAACTCATTCGGGAAGTGCATACTTTATCCACAGAAGGGCTTGAGGCGATTGATTGCCATTGGCCGCAATTTATTGAAAAACAAATTGCCCAATGCGTAACAAACCACCAGAACAAGGGATTTCCACCAGTGCTGCTGAAGCAGCTTCCTGATTATCTTGAATCGGCTAAGGAATTAGTCACATCCATTAAAAAGCCAGTTATTTTAACGGGTGAGTATACTCCAATGAATTTCCTGGTTAATCACAAAGATGATATGTGGCATATCAGTGGATTGATTGACTTTGGCGATGCAATGTTGGGTTTGCCAGAATATGATTTGCTGGGCCCTGGCGCTTTTCTAATTCAAGGCGACAAACAATTACTAGAGACATTTATAATGGCTTATGGATATTCCTCCTCTGAATTAACTGGCAAATTAAGTCATCAGCTGACCGCATTAATGCTGCTTCACCAATACAGTAATCTGAAAGTTCAGATTAGAATTGCAAACTGGGAAGAGCAGGTTCAAAGTCTGGAAGATCTTGAGAGTCTGGTATGGGGGTTTAAGAGATAGTTTTAAATTCCAGTCGCTTAGAAAAAAAACTTCAATAAATACTCCCATGACAGTAATTTCGGGTCGAGATTGGTTAGTCAAAACTATATCATGAATCGATACAGGATATATGATATACTCAAGGATGAAATTTGCCACTGAAAACCTTTTCAATACCTGCTTTTTCATTGCGAATGAGAAATTCTCTCATTCGAGTGAAATGCGATGTTTGCTTATGATTCACATTTTTAAAATAGGATAAACCCAATGACCCAACTATGCCCAGAATGCAATTCAGAATATACCTATGCCAGTGGTACGCTATTTGTTTGCTCCCAATGTTCCTATGAATGGCCTCAAGAGACGGAACAAAAGCAAGAGGATCATACAAAAGTGGTTAAAGACGCGCATGGGACGGTGTTAAACGATGGCGATACCATTAGTGTGATTAAAGATTTAAAAATCAAAGGCTCCTCCCAAGTGCTTAAGGTCGGAACAAAAGTAAGAAACATCCGTCTGGCTCCTGATGAAGATCATAATATAGACTGTAAAATTGAAGGAATTGGGCCAATGAAACTCAAATCAGAGTTTGTGAAAAAAGCCTAGACGTTTTTACGTGAGACCTGGAACCGAGGCAGGATATTATTCTGCCTGAATCAGTATTTATCTGAATATACTCGGGTAAGCCGCTTGAATAGTGTGAGTAACTTAATGTTTTGCTTGTTTTCTAAATCGAGTACATTCTTTTGGTATTTACTTAGTGGGCTTCCACGGTTTTTTCGAGCAAATAAAATATAATTGCCACTGTGAGAGGGGCCTGCAAATGACGAGTATTTCACCCAGCGATCTCTGGTGCGAAAAATAATAGCATCACCAAAAAAAATTTTTTCTCATTTCGATTAAGACTCTTTACCCCTAACTGAGCGTTATTGTCTAAATCGCTCTAGGTAATTAATTTTAGCTTTATAAAGTGCAGTAAGTGATTGGTTCGGTTTTATGGGTAAAACACTTAACTTACCATTTGTTTCTAAAACTACCGCCTTAACCTCTTCTAAATCACTTATGCCAAATATCCTTATTTCGCCTAAAATATCTTCCTCACTAATTCTTACTTTTTGCATTGCTTCCGCAATAAAATTGCCATTAAAGAAGAGTAGTGTAGGATCAGATTTAGCCCAGCTACGTATTTTTTTGAAGCGCGTAGTTATATAGGAGATTAAGCTTTGAAGAGACACTAAGCAAAAAAGAGCTAGAGTTCCTTGTGTGATGCTTACGGTATTTGACAGAATTGATGACGCTAATGCTGATCCCAGTGACACTGTTATGATAAAATCATAAATATTTAATTTAGATAAAACTCGTTTACCAGCTAATCGAACAAGAAAAACTAATGCAGTAAAGTTAATGAGTGCTGCGAAAATAGTTTTGTAGAAAACACTCCAATTAGCGAACCACATATAAATCCTTTTAGTCGTTGTGATATTCCACACATGATATTCAAGCTAGATATAATTGACATTAGGTACTATCCTAATATTTACTGCGCTATTTATATCTCATGATTTTTTTCATTTAAGTTAAAGGAATAACGTTGAAAAAGCAAAAGATAATTTATAAGTTAATTTACATTTTAATATCAACTTTTCTTTTTTCTGCATTAGCTTTTGGTAAAGAGAATGTGTCACCTAATCCGGGGCAAGATATAACAGCCAAACCAGCAGAAGATATTAACAAGGTAGATGTAAAGCCCCTGGCACGGGATAATGAAATTAAAAAAAGGCTTGAAGGGATACTTAAAGCAACCACTTGGTATGTTGCGCCAAAAGTTAGTGTAAATGACGGCGTTGTTTTTTTGGAAGGTGGTGCTACAACTGCTGACCATCGAAAGTGGGCTGAGAATCTGGCTCGAAAGACACAGGATGTAGTGGCGGTTGTTAATCGAATGGACATTGTTGACCCATCAATATGGAATATTCTGCAGCAAATTAGCTCGGGTCTACAAGAACAATGGCGCCAGCTTTTGCGAGCCCTGCCATTCTTCATTTTTGCCTTATTGATCATGGCTATTGCTTGGGCTGTAGCGCATTTTATAGCAAAAATTATTCGTAAAACCTTGCGTTTTCGAGGCATGCATCCCCTCTTGGCCGATGTTGCTGCTCGTGCTATCGCGTTTGTATGCCTTATACTAGGGTTTTATTTAATTTTACAACTTTTCGGCCTAACAACCATTGCACTTACTTTAATTGGTGGTACAGGTGTGATTGGTATTGTATTAGGTATTGCATTTAAAAACATCACTGAGAACCTTTTGGCAAGCATTCTACTGAGTATACAAAAACCATTTAGTAATAATGACCTGATTGAAGTCGCAGGAATTACGGGTTATGTACAAGGATTGACAATTCGCGCAACACTATTAATTACAGAAGACGGACACCAGGTACAAATTCCTAACTCTACAGTCTATCAAAGTAATATTACGAATTTTACTAAAATTCCTAAACGGCGTGAAAGCTTTCTAATTGGAATTAGCTGTCATGAAAGCATTTCGCAAGCACAAGAAATTGCATTGCAAACCCTAAGCAGACATCCAGCCGTTTTAAAGGAACCTACGCCATCGATATTAGTGGATAGTTTTGTAGCTGGTGTAATTAATATTCGTGTCTATTTTTGGGTAAATGGCAAGAAATATAGCTGGGAAAAAGTTAAATCGTCAGCGATTCGCTTAATAAAACGTGCTTTTCAAGAGGCGAATATTTCAATGCCAGAACCAGGAATGAATTTAAATATTCATAAGGATAGGGCTATTAAAGTTCTGCCTGGGGATAGTGCCATATCTAAGCGTAAAAATGAGCCAAAAATAGAAGAATCAGAAACTATTGCAACCCATGCTGAAGGTGAGCTTCGTAGTGAAACGGAAGAAATGGAAAAACAAGTTCGCCAACATAAAGTAGTAGATCAAGAGCATAACTTACTCGCTAACAATAGCAATTCAAGAAAAGCGACTGCTTAAAAAGAGTATTGTATGTAGTTTTCAACTATTAAACGTTATTTGTGATATCGTCTGTAGTACTGTCCAGTTTGTTGATTTAATTCCTCACCGACTTTACGATAACATTAGACATGTTAATACTTTCTGGAATGTTAATAATCTTGCGCCCACTACATTCATTCCTTTTGTTATTTTCATGTAAGCTGAATGCATTGTGGTAAAGCTGTTTCAATAATGTTTCTTATGATTTTAACACGTAAAGAGATTGGCCTAATCCTACATTAACTTTGTTAATTTTAAAGCTAAAAAAACTAATCTCAATAGTTAATCTTCACTCAAATAAGTATGTTTTACGACCACACTGATTACAGCAAGTAGCGGAGTAGCTAGCGTTAAGCCTAAAATACCAACTAATATGGACATAATAAGCTGCGTAAAGACAATTAAAGCTGCTGGCAGTGAAATTGATTTCTGTTGAATAAGTGGCGTAATTAAATAGCTCTCGATAGTTTGAATGACCACATACAAAAGAGCAACGTAAAGCGCAAACATTGGGCTCTTGAGTAAGGCAAGTAATATCGCCGGAATAGCGGAGAAAATAGGACCAATATTAGGAATAAAAGAAAGAAGCGCAGCGAAAAGCGCAAGTGTAAAGGCAAGCGGAATATCTAAAAGCCAGAGTCCTGCCCAAGTTAATAAGCCGATAATCAACATTGAGAAAGCTTTGCCAGCTAGCCAATATTGTAACGTCTCAGTTGTATCATTTAAAATCTCTTTTACTTTCCTTTGCCTTTTCTTAGAAAATAAATTGACTAACCCATTCGTGTAGATCTCGGGTTGGTAGGCTAAAGCAATACCAAAAAACAAAATAACAAAAATATTGGCGATAAAACCAAATGTGCTGGTAAAGATAGTGCCTACTTTTGATGGAACATTTTGACTTTAGCTAGTGTTTTTGGCAGATCTAGCGCTTGCGAAGTAGTTGTGTTTGTACTGATATTAAGATACTGAAAAAAGTCGTTATTAAATTTATTCCAAGCTTCGGGTATATCCGTATAGAGTTGTGATATCTGTTTACTGACAGATGGAGCCACTATTAGGCCAACACCAGTAAATAGCGAAATTATGGCAATAAGTATCACTGTCACTGTTATGTAGGGGGGGAATTTACTATACTTGCTAACAAGTTGGCTTAACGATCTAATGATAATTGCTACTAAAATCCCGGCAAAAGCTAGAAGAAATATGTCAATCGTATGCCAGATAAGTAAGATAGCGATAACTGTAGCTAATAATAGATAAAGATGAGGCGTTATCTTAGTACTTATTCTATTTTCTGGCATATAATCATTCCTAAGCTTTTAGCTAGACTTACCTTAACATGTTAAAACGAGTCTAGCCATTATAGAAATTAAAGTTAATACCTTATGTTTTTTAATTATCCACATATTTTTTTAACGTAATCAACACAAAACACCTCCAGCTCTCGTTTATCAATACAAAAAGCAAAGCTAAACATATTATGCAATAGTGTCAAATTACCACTTTTTGCACCATCCCTCTCAATTTGTTAGAATATTTTCAACAGCACTTTAACTTTATGAGGTAGCCCCTTTTATTTTACTGTTATGAAAAATTCAAATTTAACGATCTGTGACGCAACAATACATCCTGGTGAAATAGCAAATCTAGCTTTACCCCTTCCAGAACTTTATTCATGTACCTCTTTTTTCATGCCTATCAAAGTAGTGCGCGGAAAACAGGCAGGGCCCTGTGTTCTCGTTTTTTCTGCGTTAAAAGGTGACGAACTGAATGGCTTGGAAATCATCAATCGTTTACTTGAGCCTGGGAGGCTTCAACATTTAAAAGGTACTTTAATTGCTATCCCTGTACTTAATGTATTGTCCTTAGTCAGTCACTTAAAAACCTTATCTTATGAGATTCATCTTGAACGCTGCTTTCCTGGTAAGGCTGATGGGACATATGGGGAACGAATAGCTCATATTTTCACTAAAGAAATACTAACAAAAGCTGACTATTGCATTGAATTACAAAGCGGTGCAATAAATCACGACATTTTGCCTCAAATATATTGTAATATTACGGATACTCAATGTAAGACTTTAGCCCGGCATTTCGCAGCGCCTGTCATCACCAATACGCCCGTAAAATCAAACTCCTTACGCAAGACTACAGAAAAACTGAATATTCCTTTACTTATTTATCAGGCAGGGGAAGCTTTGCGTTTTAATGAATCAGCCATTAATGTGGGGCTTAACGGAATATACAGAATATTACATGCCCTAGATATGCTGCATACTGCACCTAAGTTGTTATCTGATTCGTTTAAATCTATCTTTTCAGAAGATCAAGACTGGATTTACTCCCACAAAAGCGGAGTTTTAACCTCTAAGGTAGAGTTAGGGCAATTAATTCAAAAAAAACAAGTAATTGGCTTCATTAACGATCCTTTTGGGGCTGGAAGCGCTGAGACTATAAAATCCCCTTCTGATGGAATTGTGGTTGGCATTAACCGCCATCCATTAATTTACGAAGGTCAATCCATTTTTAAAATCGCCTCGTTCCTGGACAACAACAGAGCTGAAACTGTCATTGAAGCCTGGGGGGAACAATATAATGAAAAATAAGTATTGAATTACTTACCATTAACAAGGGATAAGAGATGACTGTTCGTGGCCTTATCATATGGTTTATTTGCGCATTATTTTTTCTTTACGAATTTTTTTTGCGGACGGTATTAGGAATATTTCAAGTACCACTTATGAATGAGCTTAATCTGTCTGCTATACAATTTGCAATCTTGAGCACAACCGCTTATCAGGTAATTTATGGAATTATGCAATTACCAGTAGGAGTTATAGCCGTTCGCTACGGGCTAAAGAAAACTCTGCTTTTGGCCGCTATTATTTGCTCTATTGCAACTTTAGGATTCGCTATTTCTCAAACCTACGTTTCAGCACTTTTTTTTAGGTTTTTAATGGGATTAGGTTCCTCTTTTGGATTTGTATGCCTTTTACTCTCTGTTTATGAGTGGTTACCCAAAAAGAATATTGCGTTGTTTATTGGTCTGTCTCAATTTATTGGTACTATGGGGCCTCTGTTCGCAGCCGGTCCTTTGAGCTCTATTTTGGCCTCAAACTTACAAGGCTGGCGCAGCTTATTTTTCTCGCTTTCATGTTTGGGGGGAGGGTTGACCGCCTTGATCTTTTATTTTGTAGAATCTAACAGGCAACCACATGATTCATTTATTATTTTATCAAGAGTCGAATCATTTTATTTCAACATACGTCAATTATTAAAACAAAAACAAGTATGGTATATAGGTTTTTATTCGGCTCTGGTTTATTTCTCACTGGAGTATTTTTCCGAAAATGAAGGAATTACTTTTTTGGTTACCAAAGGATTGTCAATACGATTTTCGGCTTATTTAATATCTGTTGCCTGGTTGGGCTATGCTTTAGGATGCCCATTTTTAGGATATCTATCCGACAAATACCAACTCCGAAAACCAATCATGGTATTTAGTATCCTATGCGTTTTATTGAGTTTATTAGTAATTATATATTCTTCATCACATCAGTGGCTCTTATTAGCCTGCTTTTTTATCTTTGGATTCGGTGCCAGTGGGCAAAGTATTGGCTTTGCTGTAATGAGCGAGTACTGTCGAGCCAGCTACCTTACCATCGGATTAGCGTTTAACAACTCAGTCATCATGTTTTATACAGCATTTAGTGCGCCATTACTGGGCTGGGTGTTAGAGAAAAAACCGTTATGTATATCAATGCTAAGCCATTATCAAAATAGCTTTTTATTACTTATAGCATTGATTTTCAGTGGAACCATATTAAGTATATTTTTTATAAAAGAGACTTTTTGCAAACAGGTGCATGAAATCACACAGTTACACTTGAGGCCCCGATAAGTTTATGCATTATGGCTAGCTTAAATTGAGCCTTAAGGCTTTGACGTGGCCAAACAAAATGTTACATCACGGTTAATCAAATTTCATTAAAGAATCGCTCTGTTCCAAATTGATTTGGACTTAAATATCCCAAATATGAATAAATGCATGTTGTTGAAAAATTTGTGCACTGAACCTAGGTGTTTTTTACATCAGACTGGAACCCAGGCAGGATATTATTCTGCCTGAATCAGTATTTCTCTGAATATACTCGGGTAATCCGCTTGAATAGTGTGAGTAACTTAATGTTTAGCTTGTTTTCTAAATCGAGTCTGGTGCGATAAATAATAGCATCACCAAAAAAATCTTTCTCATTTCGATTAGGTCGTGTGAATGCCGAAAACATGATATTCCTTAAGATAGCAGGGTGCATCAACAGTGCTTTAAAATAAAACAATTGATGAATTGATTCTGGGACACTAATTTATTGGTAGAAGTGTATCCTTAACAGGATTGTATCATATACCGATATTCGATTTAAATCTAATGGAGTGGACAATGGCCTTCCCGATGAATCGATAGGGTTAACGTTCAATCTGCGGCAAAGGACTAACCGTCGTATGGTTTTGTCTGGCTCGCCAGAGATCCCATTTTTGTTGAAGATTGAGCCAAAACTCTGGCTCTGTGCCTAAGGATTCTGCAAATGATAGAGCGGAATCAGCAGTGACTCCTCGACGCATATTAACGATTTCATTAAGACGGGCATAGGTCCAGCCTAAATGTTCAGCAAATTGCTTTTGAGACAAATTAAGCGGCTCCAAAAAATCCTTCAATAAAACTTCTCCGGGGTGCGCTGGCGCTTCGCTGGTTGGTGTCATAGTGCAACAATAGTCGATTAGAAAAATATATCTTATACCGATATATAGAGTTTTGATAAAGAAATTTCGTTCTCTTCTAACAAATGAGAGGAGTGGTATGGTGTTTAAATTAATTTATTAATACTTTTCAATGGCATAACATCGTAAATGCATTTAAAGAAGACAGTGTCAAAATGTCAAGACTGGTTCTTCTAAAAAAAAGGAGATACAATGCACTTCCCCAAAATATACCTGTTTTCCTGGCTTTGTGGATAAGTTTTCCGTATCCTGCCCTCATCACCTTCTCCAAACGTCTCGCTTACTTCATAACCTCTTGACCATAAAGGCCTGTCAGGCATTCTGTGGGGAAAATACTCTTGCCAGTTATCCACAAAATCTGTGGATAACCGTGTGTATAGAATGTGGCAGCCCTTATATCTAAGGAAAAATGAGCGCTGCCCAGACATTTTTCAATGTGTATCGCTGCAAAGGACACCTAACGTTCCTTCGCTTGCCCAAATGTTGATGGCATGGGCGTCTTTTAGTCGCTTCGCCAATTAAAAATCAAGAATTCAAAGTTTTGAACCTGGTTAGAAAGTGTCTTGCTATTATTGGCTCAACACCCTAAGACAAAAGAGTTAATTGCTGCCGACTGCGGATTTGCCAACCAATCTTCATAGGTGAGTGCAAAACGAAAATGATCTTGCCAGATGCCATTAATTTTCAAATAACGTGGGGAAAATCCTTCTTTGATGAAACCGTTTTTTATTGCCAGTTGTATCGATGCCGTATTTGTAGGCTGGATATTCGCTTCAATTCGATGAAGATTTAATGTTGTGAATATTTCACTAAGTACTAATTTTAATGCCTGACTCATCAATCCTTTTCCAGCATACTCTGCGTTGGCGTAATACCCTAAATAAGCACTTTTAAATAAGCCATGCATAATGCCACTGACATTAAAAACGCCTATTATTTTTTGGTCATCATTCCAGGCAATGTAGTATTGTTCCGTTTCTTGTTTGTTCTTCTTTAAATAAGTTTGAAATTCTTCAGGGGTACAGGGCGCAGTCACAAAAGGGAAATGAAAATCCCGGCTATTTTTCATTGTAGAAATAAATACAGTTTCATCCTGAGCGCAAGGTCGGGCAAGTAAAATCATTTTTAACTCATCAGACATTTAATTCGGCAGAACATTTTATCACCCTGGATCTTTTTCTTGGCAAATAAATAAAATAAATAAGAAAAAACCAAGTATACCAGCTAAAATCCAACATGCATTATAGCTATAATATTCCATTAAGAGACCTGATACGACGGGTCCAACAATCAGGCCTGAGGTATATGCGCTTCTCCAGGCACCGGCCGCCATCCCTTTTCTTTTTTTTCCTGCAGACTCATAGCATTCCACAAAAGATGTGGGCATGAATAACATTTCTCCCAGGATAAACGTTAAGCAGGCCAGCATTGCTGCTGCAATATTGTTTACTATCAGCAATGCAAATAAGCCTGCACCTAATAAAAATCCGCCAATTGCCAATTGATGATTGATTTTTAAGGGGGATGCTATTTTTGTTATTTTGACTTGAAATAAGGAAACAATAATAGGATCCAGCCAGAAAAGGGTTGCAGTGATAGTAAAATTTGAAAACCTTTCATTTAGAAAAAGCGGGTAAGCAATACGTTGCTGAGCGTAGATAATTCCTGCTACAAACACTGCGCTAACGGTAATATAAAGCCGTTTATTGTTGCCGTGCTGCTGATTTGTTTCTTTTTCTTCGTGAAGCGAGTTCGCAAGAGAGTATTTCTCTATATGCAGATACTTCATTGCATTCAGAGCAAAAAGAAGGAAAAACAGACCAATTATTTCAAAAATTTGTCCATAATATTGGGCTGCAAAAAACATAATCAATAGTATAGAGCAGCTGCTACCAAGGTTTTCACTTACCACTTTCATACTTTGTACAAAGCGAAGGCTGTTTTGATCTTGCGGAGCGTGTTGCAATAAAAGGCTATTATTCGTGGTGAGAAAAATACTTGTTGCAATCCCGATAATGAATGCACAGCCAGATATTGCTAGAAAATCAGTACTTTGAGGCAGGCAGAAAAAACTTAGCCCCAGAACGAGAAAACTGATGATAATAATATTTTTACAACTCATTCTGTCTGCTAAGTATGTGGAGCATAGCGCGCCTGATAATGCTCCAAATCCAACCACTGATCCAACTTGACCAATTTGCATTTTTGTTAATGGTGTAGACGTTCCTAAATATAATGATAAGTAGTAAGCAATTCCTCCTGCCGCACATTCCAGGAACGAAAAAAGAAGAAGCAAATAGCAGGTTTTTGAAAGTCGGGGCAGTGAACTTAATCGATGAGACAGTACAGCAAACATATTTTTCCTTAAATATCAGAATTTCCAATCTATGAAATTAACAGATAAGAATTCTGAGCGAGCGTATGTGGTTATTAGACAGTTTTATTTTATAAATGTTGCTTTAACTCTTTTTGAGACAAGCATGTAGGGTACCCATATAACAGCCACAATTACCGAATGCGCAAACTCCCTGATTGTATCAGAGTCAAATACAGGTTCGTCTGGTGCAACCATCTTTACTGCAAACGCGTCTGCAACAATAAATACTATGCTAAAAATAGCGATTCCAATAAACCATTTTGGAAAGTTTCTGCTCTTGGAAAAGAACAGGTATGCAAGATAAAGCAAGAGCATGAGCAAAATAATATTGATTGATAATTCTCCGATTATAATAGGTCCCCAAAGTGGGTTATATCCCTCACTTCCTTTAGTGGTCAGCGCTTCCCATGTACCTGATGAAAATATTTGGGGATAGGTAGTCAAGAGGGTAAAGACAATCCTTATCGGAGCCAGAACCATTCCTATAGCCACTAATATCAGCCATCCATTGATACCTTCAGGATTCTTTGTTTTGTCCATCATTACACCTGATAATGCTGTTTCATAAATGCGAGTTCTATTTTTTTGTATATTACGTTACATAGGGGATTTTGCCAATAATTGAATACGAGCTGTCTGGGTCTACACCAGAACCAATCATTTCTGCGCCTTGCCATCATTAAATGCCAACCAAAATTTTGGTTGCGTTTCGGACGAGGCGCGTTGTTTCCATTGTGTGCCACTATTTGTTATTCAAATCCCCATCAGTTCCTCTCCGGGGTTCAAAAGATGAGTATAACAGTGTTGTACTCAAGACGCGTAAATCTCACGCAGGTTAAAGGATTAAAGAAAACGATAATTATCTTTATCAAACTGTAAAAAGGATTTTTGCTTCTGGTAATGTATTGATTTAACTAAAACAATTTCGCGGTCGTCTTTATTTTCTTGTTGCTGAGGCTCCATATGAATCACGTGCGTGAAATGCTTGCTGATTGAACGTCCTCCTGCAATAAACTCCAAAGATTCAAAATTAAATTCTTTATTGACTTGGCTGAGTATTAATACCCTCAATGCATGTTGTTGTGCAATTAATTTTAACTCACGCACAAAATCATTATATGGATCCATTTCTTTATGGGACATAATAGCTTGTAAATAATCAACAATTAATAAAGAACCAGGCTTATCTTTTTTAATTTTTTCAATTATAGTTTTTTGATCAAAACAGTTTTCCACTATCTCTATGTATTGCTCTTGTTGCAAATCACACTCAACATTGAAAAATGAAATTTTATTTAAACGCTCAAAAATGAAGGATGCATTAACATGTAAAGAGTAATATTTAACCGGGAATTTTAATTGAGATGCACACAAAGCAAGGTTAAGAGCAAAAGATAATTTTCCTGCCCCTTGTGCAGCAGATAACAATAACATTTCTCCAGGAAGAAATGATTGCCAAATAGACTCAAGACTATTCATGCGTACTGATTTAAAATATTTCTGCAGTAATGTCCAATGAGTAAATCCATAATCATTGGCAATAAGATCAAGAGATTGGCTTAGCGGAATGCTCTTAGCTGAGGCTATTTGTTTTGCAGATAATTTCAGAGACTTTATTGAAGGAATACTTTTAGGCAAAGACATTATTTCGATCCTCATATTAGCGAAAAATAAACACTCCCTTCCTAATATTTATTTTTCTAAATATAAAAATCGAATTTCCTACTCACTGAGAGTTTTGCACTGGAAGGGGGCTCGCTTAGGAAAAGCGTTATTTTGTAAGTTATAAAAAATAGTTTTATTTGTCAATTGAAAAAATTGCGCTTAATTTACGAGGGTATGTAATATAATTCGTCCAAAATGGAAAGCACATGAATTTTTTCGATTTATTCAATACTCATATGGGTAAGCCTTAGGATGAGGGAAGTTTCACAGCAACTTATAATACATTGCAAAATGTGAAGGCGGATAAAACCTGGTGATACGCTTGCCTGCGGCAAGACTACTTGTTTATGTTAGCTAGCTTAAGTTTCCACCTCTGAAAATTTGAAAAAAGGAAATTCCTTCATTATTTTTTGTTGTTCAGGCCAGCTCATTGTTAAGGGCATTACGTCAGTTTCAAACAGATAATAATAGGCTGTTGGAACATCAAAAGGCATCACATTTTCAGTGATATAATATTGTACACGAGCTGCACCGGCACCCGAATCTGATAAAGCTTCGACAATGCATAAATAAGTGTGTCCTCTATATATAATTTTCAACCATTCGGCATGACGTGATATCATGCCTCCAGGTCCAATGTAAGGATTTATAGAAAGATTAATTGCTTTTTCTAATAATAAATTATAACCGTTTATAAACACTGCAGGATCTTCATGATATCTTTGACTCACAGGTGATGAAGAATCCTCATGACATTCTGAAGTTCCATAATGAATACCATCTGAAATGGTTTCTATTTCTACATAGCATCTGTCTTTGGCGGCCATCTTATCAGTGCAGAAGCTGCTGCATCTACAGAAATTGCAATTACGCCCCTGAGTTACACCATACAGCGAAAAAAACACCCTGATTTGGATATAAAAGTCATTAGCCCGTCCGAAATCATTTAATCTCTGGGGTGAAAAATGAATGCTATTGTCAATTCAGGTGTATTAAAAGCTTTTGATCATTAATCCGATTTAAACGAGACAGTCAGCTGTTATAAGCAAGATGGGATTATTCTTCTTAAAGATTATATTAATTCGGTTGATCTCAACAGGTTATTAAATGAAATTGAGATTATCCAATATGATGCGGAAATGGATGTAGAGCAAAACTGGAATAATGAAATCGTTTGCTTTTATCAAAAAATCCTTTGCGACCGGAATCAGAGCCTAAGGAATTTGTTACCGAGCCTTATTTTCTATCTTCAAGCCACAAAGGGCATATTTTTTATGAGGTGATAAATAATACCCAGGGTGATTAACAGGATTGGTCATGGTATGCACCTCATAGACAAATATGCCATGATGCAGTAAACGGTTTACAAAAATCAAGATATTAGTTAATCAAAAAAATTTAATCGCTTGCACCGTTGCTCTAGCAATTCGAGATATTTTTCCTGCATCGGTTGAGATAAAAAACTGAAACCAATCAGCTCTTGCCATTTTGGTATTACCTGATGGAACTCCTGTACGATCCCATCGATGACGTTCTGGTTTAATCCTAATTTTTCAATGGCAAAATATTTAAGAAAATCACTCTTTGTTAAATTATTTTTTTTCCCTTTTAAAGGTAAAGCCAGTTCTTCTTTAGTATTTTTTTGAGCGATGGTTGAGTTAAGTAAATCGTAGGCTGGTGATATGGAAATTTTTCTATCCTTAGTAATCAGGGAAAAATTTTTTAGATGCATGTCTTCATTGCCGATCAGGAAGTTAAACAACGTCAGCTTAAATAATTTTACGAATTCAATTTTTGGGAATGTACAAAACTGCTGTATGACTGCAATTACTTTTTCCATAGAGCTTTTATATTTTGTATGTCGATCTTCACCTGATAGCTGTGCAAAATCTTCTAAAGCTAACTTTTTATTATTGCCTATTCTATCAAAGCGTTTAATGAAGTAGGTTAAACTGTTGTCTTTAGAATAAACCAAACCATGAACCGGAACTTCGAGGCCAATGGCCTTTGCAAGGGTCATAGTAATGGCTTCATTTTCCGGCAATTCTGGGTAAATATCACTTTGTGGTTTTAAAATGTACTGGCCTTTTTGATCAACGATTTCAAAACATTCCTCTTTAATCTTTAGTTTGGCACTTAGTTTCTTTTGGACGCCTTGAATAGACATCTTTCCTACACGAGCAATTGCTTCCTGTCGCTGCTCATCAGCACTTAAATCTAATGGGCTAAGGTTTTTTAATTGAGGGGAAAGCAAATGCAATCCACGTTGCGAATAGTTTTCTTGGTCACTAATTACGTCATAAGTAATAGGGCAGCGTTTCATCTTAGTTCCTCAATAGTCACTGCACCTACGACATCTTGGCCCACTAGTATCAATTGGCCAAAATAATCATTTTTATCGATTTTATATTTGCGTAATAGTGCTTCAAGCATAATGCCTTCAGGAAGTAATCCTTCAAAAAAAGGGGGAAACACGTCAAAATCATAGACCTTATTTTTTAACGGCATGGTGAGAGAAACAGGTGCCCCCTGATAATCATTTAGGTAAGTAAATTGATATTTTTTACCTTCTAACTCCTCTAATATTCCAGCTTTAATGCCATTCACTGATACGTATGCTTTTCTCATGAATTATTATCCATTGTTTGAGGAAAAGGCGTTTCAAATTTAATTTGGATATTTAAAACATCTAATACTTTTAGCAATGTATTTAGCCGCACAGATTCTTTCCCTTTTTCAATATCATAGATAACCGTCTTACCGACCCCAGCTAACCGAGCTAATTCCTGTTGCGATAAGCCGCTGTGTTTGCGGTAGTAATGGACTAAATTGGCAATTTCGTGTGTGGGCATGGAACACCAGAAATTAATTATATATTACTGTTATAGCAGTAAAAATGATAAATATAAATTTATTATTGCATTTCTTTGCATTAATTTACCATAAATTACTGTTATGGCGGTAAATTTGATTGATTTTTTGATTTTCCCATATTTATTTATTATAAATACCTAAAAATTACTGTTATCGCGGTAAATTTGTAGGGGGATAACAAAAGCAGCTGATTGATTTGCATCAGAACAAAACCTGGGCTGATTGGTTACAACAAAAAGCTCAGCAAGGCGACACAGAAGCAATAACAGCTTTGCGTTATCGAAACCGAAAAAAACAAAGTAATTATGCC
The DNA here is from genome assembly GCF_900640215.1 of Legionella genomosp. 1. Taxonomy (NCBI): domain Bacteria; kingdom Pseudomonadati; phylum Pseudomonadota; class Gammaproteobacteria; order Legionellales; family Legionellaceae; genus Legionella; species Legionella genomosp. 1. The sequence goes on along the minus strand of NZ_CAAAJH010000012.1, from coordinate 46,084 downwards.
TTATCTGGAATATCGCCCGACATTTCTTTAACGATTATCGAGCGAATTGACTCCATTACCAAAGAAGGAACAGAGATTTATAGATTGGATAAGGCAGTCATCAGAAATAGCGGGAATGAAATTAAAGTTTCTAAAGGGGGCTCTATTGCCATACTGAAAAAAGCCATTGAAATGGCAAAACAGCAATATGGTAACTGTATCCATATCAACGGCTCGCCACTTTTTAAAAAGATCATTCTTCAAATAACAGTGCAGAACAATATCTCAATAACCTTTGCTGACCCAGAGATGGAGGCTCAGCACCAAAAAATGAGTTTAGAACAGGGGAAACACCATGAACAATCAAAACGATACGGATTTAATGATGGAAGAAGAACTTCAAGAGGCGCTGATGTTGCTGGAACAACCCTTGGAGAAAGAAAAGCCATAGAGACATTCCTCCCACAACAAAGTCCGACGCTTTCAGCATTAGACAAGGCCCACCAACCAAAGGTCAAAACGGCTTGCGAGACGTGTCCCAACTCAATATGGTTCAGTTCACCGGAAGAAGTAAAGTGTTATTGCAGGATAATGCACATGATCAGTTGGAGCGGCAAAGACTCCAATCTGATAACCATGTGCGACGGGAAATTTCTGGCGTAAAAAAACGTAAGGGGTTGATAAGTCTGGTAAATGTAACCAATAGATTTGCAAGATTATTTATTGTATTATCTGCCAATTTTTTGCTGTTATGATTTATATGGATTTAAAGGATGTTACCCTCTGACAATCAATTAAAATTTGCTAAAGATATTGCAGAGAAGCTTAAAATTAAATTACCACCTCACGCGATAAAGGATGCCCGAGGTTGTGGTGATTTTATTGCTAAACATAAAGTACAATTTTATAGGGCAATTGGGTCTGTAACTGTTCAAAGGGGCTCAATTGACGCTGCTACCCCTGAGCAAAAAAATGTAGAAACTACACCTCCTAATATTAAGAGTGAGATACAAGAACCCCCAAAAAATACATTTGAACAGAAAGTAATCAAATATTGGCAAGATGGTCTTGAAAGGACGGCGTTTGACGGTTATGGAAATCTAGAAAGTGAGCTTCAGGATGTTCAAAGCTTCAGTATTGATAAGATCAAATTTGTATTAGAACAGTTTTTTTGTAAAAACGTCTCTGGGATATCTTCTGCACAGCAAGAAGAATGTGTTCGTCACCTTGTTATGCTCTTAGAACCAGAAAATGCAAGAACAAATAACTCCAACAATATAGTCATTTATGTTTTCCCTTTGGCTCTCAACTTTGATGACTCAAAAGGTTCTGAGATCAAAAAAGTTCCTTATTCTTGGGTAAAAGCTACGGATGAACTTCCATTATTCAATCATAGAATAATGGGTGAGGAAGCGGAAATTGAGGGATTAATGCTTTCGAACAAAGAAGCCTTTGGATTTAAAATGTCATCAGTTGAAGCAATTTTGGCTGATGGTGCGCCTTTAGATCAATGTTTGAATTTTATTGATCAATGCTTTGATGCATTAACTGATGGAGAAGGTGGTTGCAAAGCATGGATTGAAAAATATAATGAATCAAAAAATACTGTTGCGCGACTGAGAAATAAAGAGGTCAGGTTTAAACTGGTTGATGGAAGTGCTGTATCTGGAGCAACTAAAAACATTCGAAATTGCTTTAGCGATTTATCAAAAGTAATGAAACAATCTAGCGATGATTTGTTACCATTATTCAAAAATATTATTAACAAAAATAAAGACTTATCAAAGGAATTTACAGCCGATCAGGAAAAGCTTACCTGGGATAATCTAAGTGTTTATTTAGGGCACATGGACAGTATTAGCCCTAATAAGAAAAGAATATGTTATCCACTAGATCCATCTCAACGAATAAGTTTGTCTCTTTTTAAAAAAATAAATAATGGTAATACATTGGCCGTTAATGGGCCTCCGGGAACTGGTAAAACAAGCCTGTTAAGAGCGGTTATAGCTGATGAATGGATACGTCCATTAATTTCCGATGAAGAGAACCCAGAATGTCCAATCATTATTGCCTGTGCAGCAACGAATCAAGCGGTAACGAACATTATTTCAAGTTTTGACTCTGTTCCGGGTCCTCCTCTTAGGGATATAAACGGTGAAAGAACTGAAAATGAAGTTTGTATTGAGAGTCGTTGGATACCTCATTTGGTTTCATATGGATGGTATCAACCTGCTTCCGTGAACAAGGATAAGGTCGAATATCAGGGCTTTCAAATTATAACGCGAAGAGCTCCATCTATACCCTGGGAGTTTGAATTTGCTGCTAAAGACTTTGGGAAGGTCGTTAATAATATATCTTATCTTGAGTACAGTTATCTTTCCTTGGCTAAAGAGTTTTTTAATGAAAGCCTGGAAGTTGCTGAAGTAGCCAAATTATTTAGAAATAAGATAAAAGAAATAAACAAAGAGATGGGGCTGATTACTGATTTATTAAAATCATGGTCATCTGGTTTTGTTTTATTTGCAGGGAAAGAGGATGAGATATTAAAGCTCAAAAATAAGTATGAGTACCTTAAGTCCGCATTTGATGTTAAAGCCCATAGGCAATCAATTGCTACCTATGATAGAGAAATTGAGATACTAGATAATAAGTTAATTGACTTCAAGACGTTAAAGAATGAAGTTTGCAGAGATTTTGAACCCAGTTTATTCAGCAGGATATGGCGGAAGTGTATAGGGTTTCTAAAGAAGCTGGAGGAGAAAGATAATAAATATTGGTTAAATAAGTTAGATATGCTGGGTATCAACTTATCGGAAAAGGATGTTAATTTAAATGAAATTCTTAATCTCGTACGTCATAAAACGAAAATTTTGTTGCTTAAAAAAAATGAGTTAATACAGGAAAGAAATACCTCATATAATCACTATAAAGAGAATTCGGACCTTATAACTAAATATGAAGCAGCCCAATCGGAAATTGAGCAATTACACCTAAGTTTGAAAGACATACAAGGAGAGATTGTTTGTAAACTTGAGAATCTAACAGAAAAACCTCAAGTTGGGATTTTAAAACGATTTATTTATGCCATCAATTGTTCGAGAAGTCATTTAACCATTAGCTGGAACGATTTTCATATTACATTATTACAAGACATACAGGATATTTTAGATGTGTATGTCAGACCTAAACTGTTTCATCTAAGTGCTCGTTATTGGGAAGCAAGATATATTCTATATCGAAAACAGGTAATGCAATTTCCTGATCACACTCAAACGTCTTTAGAAAAAATTCGTGAACTGGCAATGCTGGCCCCAGTGTTTGTAACGACTAGTTATTCTGCGCCAAAATTGATGAAATGTAATGATAGTCACCGTCGGTTTGATTATTTGTATGATCGGGCCGATCTATTGATCGTTGATGAAGCTGGGCAAGGAACACCTGAAATTGGGGCTTGCATATTTTCATTTGCCAAACGAGCAATAGTTGTTGGTGATACAGAGCAAATAAAACCTGTTTGGAATATTGAGCAAACGATTGATCAATTAATTCAACGCCATTTAAAAATGGTTGATGATAAAGAAATGCTCAAAAAAAATGGCTTAATGATGTCGTCTGGCAGCATCATGTTAATGGCTCAAAACGCCACGGAGTTTTATGATAAAAATAAAAGTGTTCCTGGTGTCATGCTTACCAACCATTACAGATGTAGAGATCCAATCATCCAGATATGTAATGAGATGGTCTATTCTGGAGCATTAAATGTGGTAGAAGCAGCCACGGAGCCTAAAAAAGAGTGGCGAGCACCGTTGGGCTTTCTGGTTGTTCCTGGTGAATCAACTAAATTGAATGGTGGCTCACGATGTAATTTGGCAGAGGCAACATTAATTGCGAAATGGTTAAAAGAGCAGAAGAACTCTATCCTCTCGCATTACAATTCAAATAATAATCAAAAGAGTCTCGCTGACTTAGTTGCGATATTAACACCATTTAAAGGCCAGGTTTATGCATTACGAAAAGCTATTGCTAATGAGTTTTCTGAAGATCTTCGTGATAAAAATGCGCTTGCAAATCAACTTGTGGTAGGTACAGTCCATTCTTTGCAAGGTTCAGAACGTCCTATTGTTATTTTTTCAATGGTAGAGTCAGTCAATCCAGGAGAAAAACACTTTTATGATGAGGACTCAAGTCTCATAAATGTTGCTATCTCGAGAGCAAAAGAAGTATTTATTATTGCCGTAGATCAGAAGGCTGTAAATTATGGTCATAATTTGAATCGGCAAGAATTAAAAAAACCTAGCGACTATCTTTTCTATCACATAATGAATAGGGGAAAAAGACTAAACTCCAATGAATTAATGCTAATCGAATCGCCCCATAAAAGCGGGCATTTGCAAAAGGCTTTAGGGAAAGGAATGGAATTAGAAATTTTAGCTACAAATGGGCATTTGGCACAATTAGATACCAGTTCATCTTGGGATCCAATGACAGCTACTGAACCCAAATGGACAGCAATTTCTGATAAAGAAGCTCAAGTCTATGAAAGAGTCGCATTATTATGGTCAGATTTGGATATTCTTTATATAGCAACCGATCCAGATGCTGAGGGAGAAAGTATTGCATGGCATTTTATTAATAGAGTTAAAGAATTTTTACCTCAAGTTAATAAGAAAAAAAGTATGCCCGTTATTAAGCGTATGCGATTTTATAACTTGAGAGAGGAGGAAATTCAAAACGCTTATGTAAATGCAAGTGATGGACTTGATGCTGGATTGGTTAAGGGAGCGTTGTTTAGATCATTTTTAGATCAAATCATTAGTCGTCATTACCCGAAAAAATTAGGATTGGGTGTAAACAATGGTTTTCATGCTGGAATTGGCAGGGTGCAGCTCTCCATATTAGATATTGCACAAAAGTATTTTGATCAAGTGGATGAATATTGTATTGAGGTAAAAATCCCAAATGCTGAATTAAGAAACTTAGGTAGTTTTATTCTTTATGATAATGATGAAAATAAACCAATCATTTTTAATGATCCTCTAATTGCCAATAAAGCAGCTATAAAGTTAAAGAGTTTGATTGATATGAAAAGAGGCATAACAGTTGACTGGCAGGCTACTGTGCAACAATTACCAGAATATCCGGCGTTAAATACGGCCCAGTTTTTAAAATTAGCTTGCACCGAATTGGAACTGTCTCCAACTGAAGTTATGAATATTCTTCAAGATCTTTACGAAGGCCAGTCTACTGTAAAAGGTGATATTGAACTGGAGCAACTGGCATGAGTGGATTGATATCATACTTAAGAACAGCTGCTGAGATAAAAAGTCTTGTGGGCCTTGGCTTTGAAAAAGTCATAGAAAAGTTAAAGAATGGAAAGTTAAAGGTAAGGTTGCAAGTGTTTATGAAATTTTTCTTAATGGAAAAGAAAGATGATAAAAAGTACTTAAAAAAGTTAAATCAAAGACTTCTTGAATGGCAGGCTAGCAGAGATCATGAGCAACATCCATCAGCAGTATTTGTGTATCATCATACTGGAGCAAGAGCACTGCATGGGTTTCGTTATCAGCTAATTGAATACCAGAAAAAAGACAGAGAAATATATAAATCTGAACGAGCTAATTTTTCAAAAACTGATCGAGTTAAGTGGCTTAAAACAATAGCAAGTACGCATTATAATGAATTAAAACAAGCAGGGTTTTTGGATAGTCAGATTAATCTTATGAAAGATAAAGGGCGAGCTCCTTTAGGTTATCAAGTTCATCATCGAATTCCGTTAGATGATGGTGGAACAAATGATTTTAATAATCTAATTTTGATAAAAGATAATGTCGAACACCGATCGATCCATGGGTTTTACAACCCCGGAGAATTACAAATTAAATTAATGGCCGAGGTTGAAAAAGCTCAGATTGCATTACCTGTTCCACCTGAGAATGCAATTGTTTATCCCAATCTTGAGAGTGGTTATTATAGTGACCCTATACCAAACAGTACTTTAGTTGAGTTATATGATGTCGATAGAAATTCTAATTGATAAAATTAATGATGAATTAAAAGAATATGAAACGTCTGGTATACCTTCTCCGACTGATGATGAAGAGCTAGTTAAATTCAAAAAAGAGATTAAAGAGAAATTTAATTATACAATCCCATTGGCATTTGAAAAGTTATTATCTTATTCAAATGGTGTAATGTTTAATGGGTTAATTATATGGCCCACCCAAAAATATTGGCTTTTTCAAGAATCCTTTGCCGAGGCAAATTCAAACTTACGTGAAACATTCAATGAAGACTATTTTTATTTTGGAAACAGAGACGAAGAGCTTTACATTTATAATCCCAATACAGATATATATCAAGGAATAGAGTACATTGGTGAGACAGCATGGGTAGAGTTTGACGACCCAGAGGCCATGTTCGAATTTATGCTCAATAGATCTTTAGAAGAATAACGATGACATATCCTAACCATGCACATCCCATGCTGGAACCTTTGAATTATGATTTAGATCCAGAAACTGCAAGCAGCTTCCTGGATGGAAATCATTTGAAAGTCTATGAGCTGTTATGGCGGGCAGCAATCGCTACAAATCTTGAGGGACCAGTTACCCGCGCCCACCAATTGAGAACAATAGTAAGTGATAAGTTATCTCTATGTTTAAAATGGCAAGAGTTATTAGAGCCTGGATGGAGTAATGTAATTTCAACAGATTTTTCTGGCGTATACTTTGGAGCGACATCATATCTTAGTTATGAAGATATGCCGTTTGCAATTCCGAAATATAATAAAAATTGTTTGTTTTCCAGCTCAAAAATTCAACATATAGTTTTTACCATTTCTGAAGATGCCAACATAACAGTGCAGGTAAAAACGCCACCTCAGAAATATCTAACATACTCTTCATTGCTTGATAGTATGGTAGCGTATAAAGTAGCTAGGCCATCTACATACGCCAAAGCCTTAAACTCGGTAGTAAAAAATGAGTTGTTATTGAAAGATGGGAGCTTCTTATATCTAGCTTCAAATGGAGCGGCGGTATATGAAAAAATTTCGAGTCTCCCAGACAAAGAACAGTTAAATTGTAATTTCTCTTATGAAGTAGAAACAGCAATAGAAAAGATTGAGCAGAATTCGAATGAGGCAGGTAATTTACTTAATCAATTTTGTCAGCAGCTTTTTAAATGTGATACTGGATTAGCAAAATGGATTGATGACCTCGAAATTGATGGTCAAATATTAGTAAATTCTGATGCGAATAGTAGCTTAGCTGTTCCAACAAAGGGGCAAGATACTCGAGAAGCAAAAGAGTTGGATGAAGCTGGGGCATCTCCATTAGATTGTATTGTTGATAAAGTCCAAAATTTTTCGAAAATTAATTGGTATGAGCATGCATGGAATGATTATTCGTTCGCTAGTAATATATTAGAAAAATCTTTTTCTGGACGATTAAAGGCACGAAAAGCACGTCGATTAGATACTTCACAGGAGCGGATATTTGAAGAACATTTGAATGATTTTGTCAGTATTGTACACATTGGTCTTTGTGGTTCTATCCCTATGATGGACATGTTTAAATCCGCTGAGTTTTACGTTTTGACAGATAGAACGCAAGGGTTAGGATATCTAGAAACCCTTAAGTTGGTTTACCACAAAGATATTAAAGTTATTTATGAAGTAAGTTTTGAAGAAATAAAAAAAGCTCTAATTAATGGATTATTTGAAACTGAGTTTCATCATATGCGATTGGAATGTGGTGTTGATAATTTTTTAGAAGTTGAATTTGAGTAACTCGCAATCCATTTTGAGGCGTACTATAAATTAATTTAATCAGTTTGGATAACAAATGGCAGTTATAGATGTTGTAAAAAGTATTTTTCGCAGCCTTAGTAATAAAAAATATGATATGAAGCGTCCTCCTCCCAATAAGCGTAAAACCATAGTTGAGAATGTTTTATCCATTGTATTAAATGATCCCAAACTTTCAGAACCGGCTTATATTTGTGGCTTGAGTAATGAAAAACAAACAGAAATGTTTGGGAATACTTTTCCATTGCAGTATATATGGAATGAATATTTGACTTCAGAGGGGCATCTTGGGTATAAATTTAGCATTAATGGAAGTGTCATTGGGTACATACTGGAACGATTTATTCCAAGACACGATCCAAATTTCAACAATATTAGAGATGAAATCATACATTTAATGTATTCAATGGGCAAAGAAGTAACCCAAAAAATTATTATAGCTACTCAAGCAAGGCCAAGCCAATCATATAAACAATATGATTTTTTAGTACTTGCTGAATCACATCATTTAACTTCAAATATCATAGGTTATGATGGAGGATTTGTTACAAGAGAGTTGGTCGAGGAAGCAATCGATTTTATGATAAGCCTTGAGCCAATAGACTATGTCGCACCTGATGCTGATGAGGAGTATAAATCAAATACCGAACTATATCGGAATGAAATAATTAAGGCAGAACAGATTTTTAAAAAATTTGCTGAGCAAATTACACCTTTGACCTTGGAAAATATGCAGAAAATATTTTATTCCATTACAAAATCAGAAAAATATTATTCGTCGGAAATTTATCGTTCTGTAGCCTACAGTTGTTTGGAAAGTAGCTGGAACAATGTCGGGCCATGGCGAAGCTAAGTCGAGTCTACTACATATAATCAAATGGTGACAGATCTCCCAGAGATTCATGCGGTCTTTCTTCGTTATATTCTTTCATCCATTTCCTAGTTATTTCCCGAACTTCATTGAGATTTCTGAACAAATAAAAATCCAGTATTTCATTGCGATAAGTTCGATTAAACCGTTCAATAAATGAATTTTGAGTAGGTTTTCCGGGTTGAATAAACTCAAGAGTAACTCCGTGTTTTTCAGCCCAGTCAGCCAATACCAGAGAGATAAACTCAGGCCCATTATCAAGCCGCAGTTTTGCCGGATATCCTCGACTGGCAGCAATGCTGTCAAGCACCCGGGTAACCCGTCGGGCAGGCAGGCTCAGATCCACTTCAATGGCCAGTGCTTCCCGGTTGAAATCATCAACCACATTAAATGTCCTGAATCGTCTGCCACAGTTCAATGCGTCGCTCATAAAAATCAGCAGACCAAGTATGGTTAACTGTAGCGGAAACCGCAAGAGGCTCCGGGTTGCGTGTAGGCAATCTCTGCTTTCCTTTACGGCGGATATTCAACTGCAATTCACAGTACCCGGTAAACCCTTTTGTGATTCCATGTAAACCCGCCTGCCTCAGTTTGACAAACACTTTCCTGAAGCCATAACGCGGATAGCGTTCGGTAACTTCCATCAGCTCTTTAATCACCGTCTCATCCTTATTTACTGCCGGCTGATAATAGTAACCTGTGCGACTCAGGCTTAAAGCGGCACAGCTCTGTCTAAGACTCATGCCGTATTCATTTACTAGATAATCAGCCATTTCCCTTTTCTCTGCCGGCTTTAAAGCTTTTTTTCTATCACATCCTTCAACGCACGGTTTTCCAGCGACAAATCAGCGAACATCCGTTTCAGCTTTGCATTTTCTTCCTCAAGTTGCTTCATTCGTTTAATATCTGAGGCCTCCATCCCGCCATATTTAGCTTTCCAGTTGTAATAGGTGGCCAAAACCAATAAGAAATGATCCAACAGCGGCGCTAACAAAAAGATTATATTTGCTAGTGAGATCAACAATAACAACTTGAAATAGAACAATCAGCAGAGTGTTAATCAAAAAGAGACTGCTGAGTCCCTGTTCATCAAGTTGATATTTATTGCGCATGTATATAGGGTAATTCACCCATAACTGGGAAAATGTTAATGTTGCTAGTAATAGTAACAGGTACATCCAGAAACCCTTTGTTTTCGAAAAAGAGGGGAAGAGTCAACAATTTCTGCTGCTTTGCTTTTAGTACAGTACTGTTATTCTGCACCACATTTAATTCTCCATTGTTCGTTTTCAATAACAACAATATAATCGCGGAAAGCAGAAATGCTGTACCATTGAATATGAATAAAATTTGATAACTCAATTTGGCTAAAATACCGCCGATAACAACAGCGATACCCATTCCCAGGTTAGCCATCATAAAACGTAGGCTATTCACTCTAGCTCTCTGATCTTCTTTGCATTGCTTCATTAACCAAATACGATTAGCTGGAATAAATGACGAGTTCGCAGCGCCCATAAGACTAGTCACACATAGTAAGGAATAAAAATCTTTGCAAAGAAGTATTGACATCAAAGCAATCGAATTTAATATTAACGAGCAAATGGAAACGGTTTTTGTTGTATATTTTTCACATAAGCGACCACTAAGATATGCACCGAATATTGCCCCAACGCTAAATAAACTGATTAGCTCACTTACTTCCGTAATACTGAGTCCCAAATCTGAAACGAAATAAAGAGATAGGAACAACATTGACATTGTGCCAAATGAATTCACAAAAACGGCAACCATACCCCACCATACGGGCATTGATAACTTGCCGCCACTGCTACCACGATATATTTTGGTTATATTGCTAATCCAGTTCATACTCAAAATCCGATAATCCACATGATTAGATAGAGGGCCGTACAGGCTTTGCCAGCAACAGGTGATAAAATTTAGGTTTTACCTAAAAAATTTATAGCAATTTGACCCATGCCTAATGTTCTACCATATCCCATTTCAATATTAGGCATAAAGTATAGTGTTCATCAGTGGTGTTCTTTATCCAATATTTTGACTATTAAACCGCTTTATTAGCATGCATGGTCCTAAATGAGTACATATCAAATAACTGTAAGCAGGTATAATGACTCAATGTCTTCCAACGAAAGAAAGTAAGCGTAGGTCAGGGGCTTCGCCAATAACCCTCAATCTAAGGACGAAAAGCCCGACCTACACTTGCTAATTTCACTCATAAGCACATGATGTTTTGGCAGAAGGGACAATGATTATTTTGCAAATATCTCAAAATGAGATATAATTTAATCTAACGAGGATATGTATTTGCTATGCATATAATAACTAGAAGAAGAATTACAGAGGCAAAGGCTTTGTTTCCTCAATGTGCATCTGCTCTTGCAGGGTGGTTGAAGGTTATCGAAGAGAATGACTTTAAAAATTTTGCTGAGTTAAAGGCTGCTTTTAACATCATTGATAAAGTGGGTGATTTGTATGTTTTTGATATAGGGGGTAATAAACTCCGTTTAATAACAAGCATCCATTTTAATCGACAAAAATTGTATATACGTCATATCTTGACCCATCAAGAATATGACAAAAATAAGTGGAAGGAGTGAAATATGACTGCTTTAGCACACAATCATTATTTAGAAGAGACAATCCAGCATTGGAAACATATCTCTCCCGTTATTCATGTTCCTCAAAATGACGATGAGTATGAGAAGCTTGCCAGTATGCTCGATCAATTATTGGATATCGTTGGTGACAATGAATCTCATGAGTTAATTGGGTTAGTTGATGTAATCAGCCATATGATAACTCAGTATGATGAAAACCATGATGAACAGCTTCAAAAAGGAAGCGGTATTGATGCATTAAAATTTCTCATGGAACAGCACGGTTTAGATCAAAATGCTCTTAAAAATGAAATTGGAAGTCAGGGGGTCGTTTCTGAAATATTAAACGGTAAACGACAGCTCAATCTTTCTCATATCAAGAAATTAGCAGCGCGATTTCATGTTACACCAGCTACTTTTATTGATTAATTTTAAAGCTATATTGTTTTAGATAAATGCCTCATGTAAAAAAGCTCAAAAATGTTGGCATGAACAGGCAAAAAGTGATTATTTTATTAAGAGGCTATCCGATAAATGCCTGGCTTCGCCAGCCAGACGCAGATCTGTTTTTTTAAACAGGTTCAGGCTGTGGTTTTTTCCATTCCCTCGCCCCCCCCCGTGATGGTCCAGAAAAATACCCCCTGTTGTTGATGTGTTCCTGTATTTCAGGTGTGGGGATTCAACCTGTATTGCAGGTTAAACGCCATTTATGGATTCTCCCGTTCAGGATCTATCCCGGCCGCAATCGATGCACCATGACATTGATGGAGGCAATCTTCACCCATGCCTCCGCACTGGATTCATAATATTCATAGTCCTTGCTGAGTGGTCTCTGCCAGTTAAACCAGCCAAAGGTACGTTCCACAATCCATCGCCATTTCACAATCTGGAATCTTTTTCTCGGGCGTCTGACAATTTCCAGCACACACTGAAAGAGGGATAAAAACCATTCCTTCAATGGATTGCCACTGTATCCTCCATCAGCCCATACCTTCAGAATGCCTGGAAAGCAGACTGACAGACGCCGCATCAACAGTTTTGCCCCACTGCTTTCATCAATTCCTGCAGAATGTACCACCACGGCCAGTACAAGACCCAGTACATCCACAGCCAGATGGCGTTTCCATCCCTTGATTTGCTTTGCCCCATCATAGCCAATCTGCTCTGCTACTGAAGCCTTTTTTACAGATTGACTGTCAATGACTGCCGCAGAGGGAAGTCTGTTGCGACCGGCTTTTTCCCGGATATTTTTCACGCAGTACCCTGGATATTTCATCCAGCGTTCCGCCATCCCTCCATGCACTGAAATAGTCATGAACCGTTGAGCGGGGAGGAAAATCCCCTGGCAGCATGGACCACTGGCAACCTGTTCTGGAAATATAAAGCAGGGCATTAACTACCTCACGCAGACTAGTTTCCCGTGGACGACCCCTGTCATTTTCTGCAGGATGGTGCGGGCTTATCAAAGCCCATTGGCCGCCTGTCAAATCACTGGCGTAGCGCTTTCTTTGCATCTGAATTGCCGGACTGAATCAAATTTCAGCAATTATGTGATAATATGCGCCTTATTGAGGTTCTCAAACAGACCTCTTGCAAGAATGAGGGATTTTCCGGATAGCCTCTTATGATTTAATTAAAAAGCCTATCGATAAGGATGATTCTTGGTATAAAAAATTGTGGAATATTAATCTTCCTGATGTGGCTGATGGACACGCTCTTTTAATTTTGAAAGATGATAAATTTTCCCTAGAGACCTATTCTAGCGGAATTAAATTCAGTAATTAAATACTCCATATGCAGATATATAAAAATATCTGGGGCCAAGGGGACAAGTGGGGCATCCGCATTATTACTGGACTAGTTCTGTCCCCACCTGCCTTTTCAATATTGGGACTTGGGGGGCGCGTATCATTCTCGAACTTAATTTTTAATTTTGTCACGCTTTATAATATAGTTCGTGACAAAAGGTGAGTAATATATATTATGACAGCGACTGCGAATCAAAGCATGCTACTTATAACTATTATTGTTGATTAAAGACCAAAAGCTTATTTTCCTAGCGTGTTGCGATCTTAATTGACTAAGAAAATCAGCATGAGTAGGGTAACCTCTCCAGTCAGATATATTCGCTGCAAATTCTGAGGCTAATTTTAAGTCACTTGCTGCATATTTGTATGACTTGGATCGTGCTGCTGACAATGTGTCTTCAACAAGTTTTCTTCTTAATAACGTTGCGATTAAGCTTTTGCCTTGTTTATTCAGCTCGGTTGATAATTTTCGGTAAATCGAGTAATCATTACCATTGATTTCCTCTTCCCGGGCAAAATACAATTGCTCAATAGCATCAAATTCTTGTATGTCTTGTAAGAATTTGAATGCACTGGCAAGGTTTGGGCTATCTTTTGCGATTTGTAAAGATTCTTCAATTGCAAGTTCTTTTTCATTATCATTGGCCAGTTTCAGGTACTCGAAATAGGTTTCAACTGCTAAATTTTTCTTGAAGTTATTCCAGAGTACGTTTTTTGCCTGTTGTACATCGCCTTCAAGCATATAGGCTTCTATAAGTAGATTATCACGCTTGTATGACTCAAAACTGTTGTCACTTATTTGTTTCAGCCAAGATATGGCTTCCTCACTTCTAAATGCGGCATTCAATCGTTTAGCAATATTGCAGATGTCCTTCTCATCGACTCTTTCCAGTTTTATAAGCTCAATATAACGATCCACGTCTTGCAGTTTATCAGCAATTTTTTTATGTATGCTGATGACTCGATGGTTATGCATATAGGCGTCAAAATCCCAACTGGAATGATCACGATTTAATTCTGGTGTGGTATCGGGTGATTTTATATCTGGTAATGTCGTTTCTAATGCTTTTATTACTGGCTCTGTTAAACACAGCTTCAAGCAATCGACTATTGCCCCTCGATTGCCATAGGCATCATTAAAGTAAATAGATAAAATGTAATCAGCAATTGCTTGTGGTACTTCGCTTGAATAGCTAAAAGCCTTGTCTAATACCTCAAATACATCCAGGTAAAAGTTCCCTAGACAGCCATTAGAGTCATCTATTCGCTCAAATAGCTTTTCATCTATTTCAATAAATCGTTTGCATAGTTTAATTGCTAAATCGGGGGCTTGTGTTGCCAGGTAGTCATTAACCTTAGTTAAAATTGAATCTAGATGAGTTGTAAATGCGTTCGCCTCATAATAAGAAATAAATCGTTTCCCGTTTTTTATACTGGTGATGCCCTTGTTTAAGGTTTTATATATTTCATTGGGATCATGGGCTGCTGCAAACGTTGTTACAAGTTTTCTGGTTTCGCTGTTTTCATTGGCAATATTAACGATGATCTCAATAAGCGCTTCTTTGCTCAGGTTATTTAATTTTTCATTGATGGCTTTCGACATATGTTTCTCATGAAGTGCAAAATTCGCGCTAATTCTATAGTGGCAAAGAGTATCCTGGAATAAGCTGTTTGATATTTATCTAGCAAGTGGTTAATCAAGCAGTGAGGGAGGGGGCGTATTCCTCTTGATTCGAAATGTCATAGTGATTTGACGAAAATGCTTATTGTTTAGTATAATTAACTTACTACTTCCCCTAGGACTTCTCTCCTAGGGCGCAGAGCCTCTTCGGAGGCTCTTGTTTTTTCTGGCCTTCAAAAATGAATAAAAAACGCACTACTATATATGTTGATGGATTTAATTTGTATTATGGGTGCCTAAAAAATAGTCCTTATAAGTGGTTAGATCTAAAATCCCTTTTCTCTAATTTATTAGACTCATCGCATGAAATTGTTAAGATAAAATATTACACTGCCCATATTTCCAGTCGCTCAGGTAAAAATGACTCAATGTTGAGGCAAAAGTATTATCTTCAAGCAATACAAAAATATATTCCTGAACTTGAAATTTATTATGGACATTATTTAACACATTAAATTATTGCAAAAGTGGTAAAACCACCCCCTGATTTTATAAAAGTCTATAAAACAGAAGAAAAAGGATCTGATGTTAATTTAGCTTACATGTTCTAAATGACGCATGGTTGAATGAATATGATTGCGCGGTTGTTGTTTCAAATGACAGCGATCTAGCGGAATCACTGCGTTTAGTTAAGAGCCAAAATAATAAGACAATAGGTCTAATATTTCCAAATACAAGCAGCAAACGGAAACCTTCTCGAGAACTATCTCAATATGCAAACTTTATTAAGCATATTCGTACTAATGTTTTAAGTAAGTCGTTACTTCCAGAAAACATCCCAGGGACAGGTATTCAATAAACCTACGGAATGGTAATAAGGATAGATTTGTTACCTATAGTTAACAAAATGTTCATGTTAAGAAAACTTAGAATTTTAACATGATTTACTTTTCATGTTAAAGAAATCGAATTTTCTTAACATGGGCAAAGCACATTTCTTCACTTAAATAATAATACCAAAGAGCGATCGTTAATTCGCGATTCGCGAATTGCGAATTTGTGCTATACTCTATCTAGAGAAGTCACATTGGAACGATACATGTTAAAGCCACAAGACATCGTGATACTTTTAAAAATATTAGCTAGTGAGCATCCGGATCAATTACTTCAAAAAGATTTGGCAACCTATCTTTGTATGAGTGCATCTGAAGTTCATGAAGGGATGAAGCGTTTGGATTTATCTGGATTGATTGCACCTGTATATCGTAAATCTGAAAATTCCAATTCAAGTAAAGTCATTCGGATGCCCATACACGCTGCTTGTGAGGAGTGCTTAATTTATGGGGTAAAATACTTCTTCCCAGTGCAACTAGGATCGTATACAAGGGGTATCCCTACAAGTTATGCAGCTCCCTTATTTAAACAACATATTGTGTTAGGAGATGATCCTATACCAGTATGGCCTTATGCTGAGGGCGATCATCGAGGGTTAGCTTTGGAACCATTATATCGATCCGTGCCTGAGGCCTTAGCGAAACATCCAGATCAAACCTTTTACGAACTACTGGTTCTCATTGATTCAATTCGCTCAGGTCGAGCAAGAGAGCGCAAAATAGCAATAGAGTTATTAAGGGAGTTTTATGCATCAAAGAAACGAAAGAGCGACATCAAATTTAAGAATGCTGGAGTTGGTTGCGAGGAAACTCGGGGAATTGAACGATGAAGTTGTCTATCTTGGTGGCTGCACCACGGCTTTGTTTATCAATGATCCATTGTCATTAGATGTTCGCACAACATTGGATGTTGACTGCATCATCGATGTTTTGTCGTTAGGCCAGTATTATAAGTTTGAGGAAAAACTAAAAGAGAAAGGGTTTTATCGTTCGATGCAAGATGAGATCACTTGTCGTTGGCATCTAGAAAGATTGGGAGTCCTGGATACTCTTTATATTAAAAGCGGTTGAAAGTACTGCAAAGCAGACAACACTTTTAATTAGCGAGATCAGGACATTAATGCAAATTATAAAGTAGACATGGAAGGTATAAGATTCAGCTTGCATTTAGTTTTTATCGACATTAAAATGCCGCAGCTGTAATTATTTTTAAGGATTACTTATGGAAAATGTATTTTTGAAGCATGGAATAAATGTTAATTTGGTAAGACCTCGCGCAGTTATTGAAAGTGACATCAGGTTAATTGAAGAAAATGCATCGGCAATAAGCAAAAAGGCTATGGAGCTGACTGATTCATGGGCTGGTGTGATGTTCGTCTTAAGCCAAGAAGTAGTTGAGAAAGTTGCTACTGCTGTGGGCTTTGATATAAGAATTGCAAAAAATATCCACAAAGAAATTAAGAAATTGAAGTATGCCACGACAGAGAGCCAGACAACTTTTAATGAGCCTCTTGCGACTTGGCATGCCATTGATGCGACTTTGCTTGCTTTGAGAGGAGCAACCAATCTTGATCACGCGCTGTCCGATTTTTCTAACGAGAATATACAAAGCATATTAGATGCACATCAAGATGTTTTTCAACGTATTAGGGAAGCGCTACCCGAATATACAGCTCAGATGAATTTTAATCCAGAAACAGCATCTGCTGTTTTGCGATCATTTGGAGCTGATATTTCTCCAGATATGCTTTATGCTCTTGCATCAAAATATGGAACTTCTTCATGTGTTGATTTGGAAGGTCGAAGAGGTGTCTCATCTGACTTTATTCGATGTGTTACATTAACTTTAGCTTATGCTTTAAGTTAATTTTGAGTCTTGGACAGGTTTTAACAACCTGCTCAAACTTAATTTTATTCAAATTTCTTGTCTCAAATAAAAAAATCCTGCTTTATGGCTTTCTTAACAAGATTTAGTGTTTCATTTGCCACTTCATTTGCGTTGATTGTTCCCTGTTGTAAAATGCGTAGAATTTCTTTTGGATGATCAGCATACTCTTGTCGTCGTTGTCGCATAGGTTGTAATATTTGTTCAATGGAGTCGATTAGTTTTCTTTTGCATTCAACGTCACCTATTGTACCGGCTTGATATTTTTGTTTAGCTTCTTCAACCCAGTCTTTATCTAGTGTAAATGCGTCATGAAAAATCCACAGAGGGTTATTCTCAATAGTGCCTTTGTCCGTAGCGCTTAACCGATTCGGATCAGTGTACATGCCCATGATTTTCTTTTGTACAGTCTTGCTGTCATCTGATAATAAGATGGCATTATTAAGCGATTTACTCATTTTTAATAAACGCCCCTCATCATTAGGTCCACCAGTACCCACTAATTTTTTTACCCTTCCAAGTTTCGCATTTACAATCGGTAACAATCCCCCTAGTGCTAAATTTTCATCGTCAGTCGCATGAGAGTCCACACCACAATAGAGTTGGTTGAACCGTCTAGCAACTTCACGGGTCATTTCAAGATGAGCAATTTGGTCTTCCCCAACAGGAACAATTTCAGGACGAAACGCCAATATATCAGCGACTTGTCCCACAGAATATAATGGAAATCCAAAAGAATAACTTTCGCCTAATTGCTTATCTCTGATCTCATCTTTAATCGTTGGATTGCGCATAACTCGAGCAAAAGGAATTAACATACTAAAGAGAAATGTTAACTCGGAAATGGCTGGCACCTCAGATTGTATAAAAATATGGCTTTTGTTAGGATCTATACCCGCAGCTAAGTAATCCAAGGTGATATCCAATACACTTTGCCTTATGTCACTGGGGCGCTCATGTCGAGTTGTGAACGCATGCATATTGGCTAACAAAAAGAAGCAATCATAATCATCTTGCAGTTGCACACGATTTTCTAATGAGCCAACCCAATGACCAAGATGTAACTGTCCTGTCGGAGTGTCGCCTGTTAGTAATATTTTTTTGCTTGCCATTTACTTTACGCCCCCCAGATAAAAAGCACATTATATAAGATTATCACTACGTAAACTATTTATCTGTGCAAAATTCGCTATATCCATCCAATGATTTTTAAACATAATTTTGATAAGACCTTAATGTGTATCAATAATTATATTTGATACATACTTAGCTTAACCTATGATAGCATCCCAACTTTAACGCATAAATTAAGCGGCAACCTCCAGATTACTACAACCTATAACTTTTTAAGAATATGGCTTAAGAGAATTGATTCATGAATGACTTTACTACCCCCGTTACTATCTCACTGAACGAGATTTCTACACAGCAAATTAATAGTCTGAAAGAAAATGGATATTGTTATGTAAAAATAAATCAAGAGGCAGAGTTAAATCTAATACGACTTTTAGATGTTGGACACCGGTTTTTCAATCAAACTGAAAACCTAAAACTACTGTCTGCTTTTACTGATGAAAAATCTGAAGGTTTCCAAAATTGTGAAGAAAAAAATATGGTTCTGCAGCGCTATGCCTATAGAGGTGGCCCATTAACTGAACCATTATTGATTGAACAATCGACTATGGATAACGTAAAAGAACAATTAAAATCTCAAGTAGCTTCTGTTTTAATAAAAAAAATCTTTGAACAAGAGGGCATTAGTAAATACTGCCCGGAGGTATTAAATAATTGTTCACCTACTTTAGTATATAACTTCTATAAGTATTCTCTTTCTGAACCTAAAAATAAATTAGTAGCGCATAAAGACATCACGCTCCTTACAATGATTTTTTCTTCTGAGCCTGGTCTTGAAGTTTATAATAATGGAATGTGGCATAGTATAGTGCCTAAATCAGGTCATATAGTCTTAATAATAGGGAAAATCCTAGAAGTAATTACAGGCGGAGAATATCAATCTGTTTTGCATAGAGTTAGTCCACCTTTGTGTCGAGACCGTTTGTCTGTGTCAGTTTATTTAAAACTTGAACCCCATTTTTCGCTTGTAGATTACAAAAACAATAAATATATAAATCAAAACCAAAATGAATACATTAAAGAAAATCTACAGGACGGGCTTTTACGAGAATAAGAATAGTAAACGTATTAGCTTACCACCAGTAATCGAAACAATCACAGAAGCATAGAACGATTGTGTATATCGATTGGGCAACATGTGTTCAATGATTGAAGTAGTGAATTAGTTTGTTAATTTACTTTAACAAATTGGCCCCATGTTTTGTCTTTGAATTGGATCAAACCAATGCAAAGGCAAATAATTCCCATCCCACCACAAAGCAACCATATACCGTCACCAGACCTGTATTGATACGCCATACTGCCTAATATCGGGCCTGTGACATTAGCGAAAGCATAGACAGCTTGATAAAGTCCCATATGATTGGCTTTATTATCGTCTTTAGCTTTGTTGTACAATAGGGTCTGTAGAATTGGGAACGTTAATATCTCCCCAGTTGTCCAAATAAAACAGGATATTATTGCCAGAAAATATGAGCTACCCATAATAAGTAGGTACATGCCAAAACCAATAAGAAATGCCCCAACAGCGGCGCTAACAAAAAGATTATGTTTGCTAGTGAGATCAACAATAACGACTTGAAATAGAACAATCAGCAGAGTGTTAATCAAAAAAATACTGCTGAATCCCTGTTCATCAAGGTGATATTTATTGCGCATGTATATAGGATAATTCACCCATAACTGGGAAAATGTTAATGTTGCTAATAATAGTAACAGGTAAATCCAGAAAAACCCTTTGTTTTCGAAAAAGAGGGGAATAGTCAACAATTTCTTATTTGCTTTTAGTACAGAGTTGTTATTCTGCACCACATTTAATTCCCCATTATTCGTTTTCAATAACAACAATATAATCGCGGAAAGCAGGAATGCTGTACCATTGAATATGAATAAAATTTGATAACTCAATTTGGCTAAAATACCTCCAATAACAACAGCGATACCCAGTCCTAGATTGGCCATCATAAAACGAAGACTATTCACCCTAGCTCTCTGCTTTTCTTTGCATTGCTTCATTAACCAAATACGATTAGCTGGAATAAATGATGAGTTTGCAGCACCCATAACACTTGTCACACATAGTAAAAAATAAAATTTTTCTCAAAGTAGTATTGACATCAAAGCAATAGAATTCAATATTAACGAGCAACTGGAAACAGTTTTTGACGAATATTTTTCGCATAACCGACCACTAAGATAAGCACCGAATATTGCCCCAACGCTATATAAACTGATTAACTCATTTGCTTCTGAAACACTGAGACTCAACTCTGTAACAAAATAAAGAGATAGGAACAACATTGCCATTGTACCAAATGAATTCACAAAAACGGCAGCCATACCCCACCATACGGGCATTGATAACTTGCCGCCACTGCTACCACGATATATTTTGGTTATATTGCTAATCCAGTTCATACTTAAAATCCGATAATCCAAATGACTAGATAGAGGGGCGTACTGGTTTTGCCAGCAACAGTTGATGAAATGCTGGCTTTACCTAAAAAATTTATAGCAATCTACCCCACGCCTAATGTTCTACTATATCCCATTTCAATATTAGGCATAAAGTATAGTGTTTATCAGTGGTGTTCGTTATCTTTATCTCTAAACATTATCGCAATTTAGTGTTTTAAAAATATGCTCATTGGTATATTCATCGTATTTGTAAACAGAAATCATATTTTTGTCTAAATAATTAAACAGCTCATATGCTCTTGCTTCTTTGCATATATATGTAGATTGATAAACAGGATAATAATCTGCCATAAGTGCAATGTTGCGAATTGTAGCCTTATGGTTAATTAAGCCTACTAGAGGGTACACCAGTATAACAGAAACAGCCAAAGTGGTTGCTCCAAATCCTATATGAAAGAGTTTATCTCGACATTCTTTAGATTTTTCCTTCTCATAAAAAGGAAATAACCTTACCAAAGGTGGTATTAGCATTACTAAAAGAAACATTGCATTACAAAAAAAAATTGTTAAATTAGCGATTAGAAATAACCCTATCGGTAATTGTATAAATGTAGAGATAAGAGACGTTGTATGGGGTAGATACTGCGGATTATATCCTAGTGCCTCATAGATTAAGTCTTTTGTATAAACAGTTGATATTTGATAATTTATAAGGCAGAAGATAGAGTAACAGCCAATTAAGTACATATTTTTATTTCGTATTAAGCCGCTAACATACGCTATTGCAAATAATGCACTACTAATCATTGCTGGTATAAAAATCGCAGACAATATTATCAGTACTATCAAGGGATGTAGTGCTACTAATGTAAATTTGCTAAAAACAAATAATGCAAAAACAAAGAGTACAAGAATTAAAGTTGTGACTTTGTGTATTTGATTCACATGCTCAAGCATTCAATATTTTCCTCACTAGTCTCAATCAAGAAATGAAAATGGTATTGCCCAAAGATTATCCCCAAATGACAGGCATTTATCTCCGCTATATAGAACTATACCGCTTACCCAATTTTTATCAGCTAAACTAGCCAGTTTTCTCAAACCACGGAAATCTTGATTAAGAATAGTTTGACTTGCTTTAACTTCAATACCAATAATCTTGCGTGCATGATTTTCAAGAATAAAATCCACTTCCACTTGGTCTTTGTCCCTATAATAATAAATATTCCAAGGCTCATTTGCTAGAGTGCACATTTTCAGTAATTCGCTATATACCCAAGTTTCTAGTAAAGCTCCAAAAGAAGATTTATCTTGTTCAATGCTTTCGATGGTAACTCTGTTCAGACATGCTAAAAGACCACTATCAATAAAATGAATTTTTGGTGTTTTAACTATCCTGCTTAAGGTATTGTCATGCCAAGGTCTTAATTGATGCACTAAAAATAGTGTTTCCAGTAACCCGACATACTTCTGCGCTGTTTTGGTATCTAAATTTAATTGCCCACCAATTTGAGTAAAATTGGTTAATTTTCCTGATTGTTGAGCCAATACCTCCAGTAATCGCGGCATTTCCACTAATTTTTCTATTGATGAGATATCTTTTACGTCTCGTTCTACTATTGCTTTGATATAAGATTTAGCCCAAGCATTTCGTCTTTCAAAAGTTGGTCTCGTTAACATTTCGGGATATCCACCTGTCAGAGCTTGTGAAATAATGTCTGATTGCTCTGAAAGTGTTGCTTGATTTGGCCAGGATTGATCTAAGGCATATTTTATAAAGTGATTTTCTCTACGTTGGATTTCAGCCAGAGAAAGTGGGAATAAGGTTAATATTTCCATTCGACCAGCCAAGCTATCTCCAATTTGAGGTAATGCGAGTAAATTGGCTGATCCAGTTAATAAAAAGCGGCCGGGCTGTCTATTTTCGTCAATTGAACGTTTTATCGCACGTAGTAATTCTGGAGCGCGTTGAATTTCATCTATGATTGCTGTATCGATTCGATTAACAAAGCCTACAGGATCTTGTTTTACTGCATTAAGGATATTGTCATCATCCAATGTGTAGTAGGGTAAGGGCGGTGAGTATTCTTTGACTAAAGTAGTCTTTCCTGATTGCCGAGGCCCGTTTATTAAAACAACGGGTGTATCCTTCATGGCAATTTCCATTCGACTTTTAAGTGGTCTTGGAAAATTATTGTTGTTCATTTTCAATGAGGTATCCTAAATTTCGTCTAATATGGATTATGATTCCGTCCATTATGGAT
Source organism: Legionella genomosp. 1 (assembly GCF_900640215.1). Classification (NCBI taxonomy): domain Bacteria; kingdom Pseudomonadati; phylum Pseudomonadota; class Gammaproteobacteria; order Legionellales; family Legionellaceae; genus Legionella; species Legionella genomosp. 1. The sequence goes on along the minus strand of NZ_CAAAJH010000012.1, from coordinate 22,780 downwards.
TATAGGTTCGTCCAAAATGGATTATAAGTCCGTCTAATATGGATTATAGGTTCGTCCAAAATGGATTGCAAATACATTTGGTTCAATTAAAAAATACTTGGGGCGAAAGGGACAAGTAGGGCATCCGCGTCATTACTGGGCTAGACACGTCCCCATCTTATTTTTCAACCATGGGACGCATGGGACACCTTCATTTTTAAAGAGATTTTCAGTATCAATCAATATCATTTGATAACACCTCTTTTAATTCGAGCTTTTTTGCTTCACAGAGTTTTAGCAAACCAGCAATACTCTGGTCGAGCTTGAAGTTAAAGCCAGACCTGCTACCCATTCCTAATGGGCAGGAAAGAGTCGCAAGCATCGCTCAACTGTTTAATACGGTGTGCTGTGTTTGTTGAATAATATTAATCAAAGGATTGCATAATGAAAAATACATTAAAAAGTCAGCTCTATGCTGAATGTATTATGAAACGGAAGTATTCATGTCTACACAAAAAACATCTCGGTTACACCTATTAAATGAATTTGAATTAGCCCCCCAATCAGCTCTTTTCAATCAACAAACCATTACCGCGGTTCTTAGTTGTTCTACTCACTTGCTTGAACGTAATCGTTGGGCTGGTGGCTGTGTCCCCTACATCAAAATTGGTCGTAAAGTTCTATATCGCAAAAGCGATGTTCTCGAATATATTCAACAGAAAATTTATAGCTCAACTAGCCAACAAAGCTATTCATAGCACACATCAACTTGTCTGGAAGTAAATATCAGCAAAGGTTGCCTTGTGTCGTCTTTGCAAGCATGTGTTGGAGAATATTATGAGCAACAATCAAATCATCGCTTTTGATGCAAAAGCCAAACAAGCAGACCATCAATCGCAAATAACCTATTGTGACTATGCCGGTGGCAAGTTTCATATAAACAATCAGGGCGTATTTTATTTGGGTATAGATAAAGATGGCAATGAACTTGCACCACGGTGGATTTGCTCGCCACTATACGTAACTGCAAAAACTCGTGATACGCATAATGGTGAATGGGGTCGCTTATTAGAATGGCAAGATGATGATGGTATAACCCACCAATGGGCAATGCCACTAGCCTTATTACAAGGGGATGCCTCAGATGTACGGCGTGAGTTAGTTAGATTAGGTTTAACCATTTCGCCAGGTCATCATGCACGGGATTTATTAACATCTTATGTGCAAGTCTTTCCGGTAGAAGCGCGAGCACGTTGTGTAGATAAGCTAGGTTGGCATAACAAAGTATTTGTTACACCTAAGCATGCTATTGGCCAATCGGAAGAAAAAATCGTTTTTCAAAATACCAATGCCATTGAATCATCATTATCAATATCAGGGAGTGCTGAAGAATGGAAAAACTCTATAGCCAAGCTTGCCATAGGTAATTCAAGACTGGTGTTTGCTATTGCCAGTGCCTTTGCTCCAACCATTGCACGACTTGCTGGTGAAGACTCTGGTGGTTTTCATTTTCGGGGTGCTTCATCTTCTGGCAAAAGTACGGCACTGAATGTGGCTGCATCGGTATGGGGTAAACCTAATTCATATATACGCTTATGGCGTGCCACTGCTAATGGCTTAGAAGGATTGGCGGCAATGCATAACGATGGCTTATTGATTCTTGATGAGCTCAGTCAGCTCGATCCTCGTGAGGCGGGTGAAGCGGCTTATCTCCTTGCAAATGGCCAAGGTAAAAATAGAGCTTCAAAGTTAGGTACGATCAAAGCCGCGAATAAGTGGGCTTTGATATTTCTATCAGCAGGTGAAGAATCTCTTGCTACCTTAATGGCACGAATTGGCAAGCGTTGTAATGCAGGGCAAGAAATTCGCTTAGCGGATATTGAAGCTGATGCTGGTTGCGGCATGGGACTATTTGAAACCTTACATCAACAACTAAGCCCGGCTAGCCTTGCGCTAACGCTGAAGAACTATTCAAGCAAGTATTATGGGGCAGTGGGTGACGCATGGCTACAGCAAGTGGTCACAAACCAAGATGTTCTTGCTCGGTTGCTTAACCAAGGGATTCAGCAGTTTGTCGATACTGTTATTGATTCAGATGTAACCGGTCAAGTCATCCGCGTTGCCAGACGTTTTGCTTTGGTGGGCGCTGCGGGTGAGCTTGCTACACAATTTAATCTGACTGGTTGGCAGAAAGGGGAATCCTACGCCGCGGCAAAGAAATGCTTTAAAGCATGGTTGCTTGCTTTTGGTGATAAGGGTAATCGAGAAGACCGCGCCATTAAAGCGCAGGTAAGGGCATTCTTTGAGCTACATGGTGCCAGCCGGTTTGATAACGCTAACGCTCCTAATAATGAGAAAGTAGTTAATCGAGCAGGCTTTTATAGAACTGATGATGAAGGTTTTCGCCGTTTTATGGTATTGACTGAAGTGTATAAAAATGAGCTTTGTCAGGGCTTTGATCAACGTACAGTAACCAAAATATTATTAGAGTGCGGTTGGTTGATTCCAACCAATGACGGTAAAGCATCCCACAAGCCAAGAATCAAAGGGGTAGGTACGCCACGGTTGTACGTCTTCTCAAATAAAGTATTGGATGCTGAATAGTTAATTATTTAGGCACTTTTTGGGAGGATTTTATGTTTTATACATTGAGCACCGCAGGTGCGAATAAGCTAAGTGAATTAGGTAACCTGCTTGCAGGTTAGCTAACTTCACCTATCTTGCCCTGTATTTTGAAATTTATTTAGGAACCGCAATTTGGTAATTATTCGTAATTGTTCGTTATATAACGATTAGTAACGAAAATAATCAAAAATAAACAGAAATAAATAATAAATTACAGAAAATACCTAAGAAGGGCTTTGACAGTTACTGAAAAGGTCGAAAATAAATAAAAATAAACGATAAAAATCAAAGGATTGAATAACCAGTAATATGGAGAGAGTAGACCATGAAAAAATCCTTAACAGAAAATATAATGACCTCTAAACAGAGTCAACAAAGAACGAGCGCTAGAAAAAATAAAGTGACATTCCTGGCTATGCGCGAAGACATTTCCGAAGCCTTGGAAAAGGGGTGGTCAATTACCATCATATGGGAAACGCTTAGGGATGAGGGGAGCTTTACAGCAACTTACAATACATTTAGGTTATATGTATTGAAATACTTGAATGGTCAAAAGCTCGGATATTCTCCAAAGGATTCTGTTGGAGCTGGAACTAACAGGTCTGTAGAGAATCAATCCAGTAGGAAAAGAGATATCACCATACCCTCATTTACATATAATCCTATCCCCAATATGAAAGATTTATTGTGATCGTTTGGTCTTGTGCTAAAAGAACAGAGCTTTTATTAATATACCGAAACAATTACTTGTCCCTTATGCCCCTTCTTCAATTTATAAGTTGGGGACGCATTTCTTCCTTTGTTTATGAGCGTGTTCTAGTTGTCCCGATTGTCCCGTGTATTTTTTACATGTTTGCAAATAAATTATTATTTTGTTTGGGAATGATAGGTTGGTTTTCCCGATTGCAAGCAAACGGGCTTGCTGATAAATAAAGGCAAGGATGGTGAGTGGTTATTTCACACTCAGTATGGTTAAAATACACCCGCCTACAAAAAGAACCCCAGCCCCATACTGCAAAATTAGGTATGTCATTCTCAAACAACTAAATTTTTTATCTTTTATTCCGCGTATTTTTTCTGCAGCATTTTCTGCAGATATATTGAGAGTGGCCTCAAGAAATCTTTTCTTATCTCTTGAGCTATTGATTGCTGATACAAACTTCATTAATAAAAGAGATATGATGCCCAATACAAATGACCAAGCACCTAAAATTTGCAAATAACCTACCCCATCTTTTGACTGTATAAATCCTATTGTTATAGTGGCTGCAGAAGCGTTAACCAACCATAAATGTTTTTCAAGATCATTTATAGTATACGATTCAAGCTCTCGTGCTTTGTTAAAATAATCATCTAATATTTTTATTAAGTCTGTCATTCCAATCCTTTTTTCATAGTAAACCATACCCTTTACCCCTGTTGGGCCTACACCCAGACTTGCTGTCAAATAAGAACTAATTCATTTTGTTTTAATCCAGAGATTTAACAACTTCAATATCATATATAATCGCATTATTAAGATTGTACAGTGCATGTTTATCTAACTTAAATTTAATCGTTTCTGTAGAGCATCTTCCAAATGGTCCAAAATTATATTTATATTTCAATGTAATAGTTATTAGATGGATTTCTTTTGATGACATTAACTCATCAAAGAGTTTATTAAATCTTAAAGCAACATTAGTTTGTGGAGGAATGTTTATAGTGAACGTAATTTTTTTTCGATATTTATCAAAAAGCGGAATCTCTTTATCCCCCTTTTTAATAAAACCAGAAACTTCTAAATAAGTAGCATTCCTATTACCTGCATTAGTAAGAATTAAATATGGATAAGGATTAGTACCGTTTTGTGAAGAACAAATTACTTCCCTTGAAAAATATGCTTTTTTATTTAAGCTATCCCAACATATTGCAAATAGAACACCCGCCATCCCTGATATAAAGTTTGATAATAGATCCATCTGTAAGTGCCCTAACTTAAAATTTTTTAGATTATTCTAGTTATCCTTTAAAAGTATATGATTTCCAATATTGATAAAAGGTTATTTAGTTATTATTTAATTCAATACAATCGTTCAGGGGACTCATGTATCTGATCTATAGTGAGACATCAAGGTATTTATAAGTGCTTAGAAAAATATTTTTAGTTTCCCTCAGCGCTATTTTTAGTAGGGTTGATTTTATAATAATTTAAATACTGTTGACTAATTTTTTGATGTAAGCTGATATTATCTTCATCATAAGGTAAGCAAAATGACATTTCTTTAGCCCAGTCATAAAATTTATTCATTTCTATTATAAGTTTTTCAGGGTTATAGGTTGTATCAAACCAAGTGTGCCATCTTGTACTAAATGGTTTTTCTCCACTTGAAGAAAATGCTCTAGCCGATTTGTCTACGTAAATACCAAAAGGTGGTGCTTTATTTTCGGAAGAATAAGCTTGAGTCATTGGCAAACCAAAAAGAAGAGAGTTTTTGTATTCCACCGGAATTTTATCTGATTGAATGTTACTCCCATGTCCTAAAGGACCGTAGGCAATACATGCTCTAATGATTGATTGATATAAATGATTATTCTTTTCTCCCTCAGTTATAAAATCATTGGACATGGATTCAAAAACAGTTCTTAAGAAAGATTTTAGACTATTTTGACTTCGAGTAGTTATAAAGGCTCCATCCATAACTGGATAGAGTTTGATTCCGTCAATTTTAGAAGATGATAGGCATAAATGAAACTGACTAATTTTTATAGTACAAGTTGTTGGAGACCTATCCATCAATGATTTTGTACCCATAAGATCTAACCAACACACATATTCATTAGTTAAGTCTGGAAGTTGATTTTTCGGTATATAATATTTAACCATGCTTTTGTCTTTATTTATGATTAGATTAATTAATCTTAGTATAAGAATACTAAATAGTCTTAACTAAACCTTTGGATTTGTGCTGTTTGAGATGATTAAGATTCCAATATTATTGTACTGGAATATTTCGACATTAATTTTATAAATATAGAGGGATTTCTGAATGAAATTACATCTTCAATTACCTCCCATTCTCCATCAATTATTGCATTGTTTCGCTTTAAGGTGATGGAAAAATCAAAAAGTAGATTATTTTCATCATGTTGCCCGAAAGAGGAGGTAGCTAGAAAATTATTAGAATTTAGTGGTATTGAGTTCCGATACTTAACTCTATCTTCTATCCAATTTTTTAATTCATTTTCCATATGAAGCTATCCTGTATTTGTAACAGCATTTTTTGCAATCTACAATAAAAGTATAATTTCTATTTATCTAATTGATTTGCAATGAATTATTTGGGTTTTAGTTGCAGATATTTCTCCATGAGTTCATTACAGTGTGATTCTGATATCTTGGGAATTTGATTTTGGGGTGGATGTCGAGAATTGTGCGCATCTACTTTGGAGATTTTATTCCCATTTTGACCTTCTTTATAATGATTATCACCGACCACAAAATAATCTGTAACTTTAAAATTTAAAGATTTTGTTTGGCCTTCACCTCTTATCTTACCCCCAAGATTTTCAATTCTTTCTCCAAATTCCTTTTTGGTTTTACAGGATCTAAAATTGCCTAAGAGATGGAAAGTTTTTTCAGAGAACTCCAATGCATCGAGTGTATGATAAAGCTTTTGTGCTGGTAAATGGAATCTGACCATAATTCATCCTTGAAAGTCTTTACTTAATTATAGTCTATGCTCGCATCTTTGTGGCTAACATTTGATCAGTAACTCTGATACACCAATTGAGGCAATTCAATCCTATGAGAATACGATATAATATCAAAACGTTACTATACTTAAACACTTAGTTATAAAGTAGGGATAACTAGTTATGAGTAAATCAAGGCCATTTTCCATTTTTTTATTGAAACAAAATTTTGACTATACAAATTGTTTAAAAGAGGAAAATAATTTAGAGGAACAAGATTGTGATTTTTTACCACCAGATGCTAAATTTTACCTTCTTGACAGCAAACCAACCCCGCCTTGGTGGCGACAATATTTTGGAATTAACAAAGAACTTACACAGGTTTTAAAAGGGGCTATTGTATTCATACCCGTAGAAATGAGATGGTTTGCAATAACTTTCGGTCATGTATCACACAATTTAAAAGAAGAAAGTTATGAATATGATTTTGGGATAAGAATAACATTAAACTCTGTTGATTCATTAAAACTTAAAAGTTTAGATATGGTTGAACCAGCAAGTTCTAAGCGACAACGCATTCAGTTACCTTCAAACTCTGATCTTACATATTTTGATTTTGATCGGGATAATACAATATTGAAAAGCCTTACTTGTAATGTGAAGGATCAATTTAAACATTTATTTAAACATTCTACAGGATCTCACAATATCAGAATCAGTTCGGATCGGGGACCACAAAGTTTACAATTTCTATGTAAAGAGCTTTTAACGTTATATCAAGATGACTCATATATTGAAGAGTTTCCCCAGATTAATAATATAGCCCCAATTAAAGATCCCACTGAAATACAAAGATTAAATGAAAATCTTGTAGATGAGATTAAAACTAGAAATCAGGCAATTATTTTAGCTTTTCCAGAACTTATCGATTATAAAGAGGGTTTTTATATTACATTTTCTGGAGAGGGCACAGATCAAATTCATGATGATTTGGAAATAAATTTATACTATGAATATTTAAGAAGCAGAAATTTCGATTTTGATAATATGGATATTGATACCTTAAAAAAGCACCATTTGTGTTTAACAAATGAGGAAGGAGCTGCTCGTGGTGTTCGTTTAAGTGTTTATAAATCTTTGCTTTTTGATATTAAGCTTGAAAATGAAACGTATCATTTATGTGAGGGGAGTTGGTATCTAGTTAATAGAGATTTCGTGACGGAACTTAATACATACTTAGATAAATTTTGTAAAGATACATTGCTGCCTCCTTTCAATCATGACGATGAAGGACATTACAATAAGGAATGTGCTCATAGGTTATCTTCTTCCTTTTTATGTTTAGACAAAGGCAACATTTCTCCCAGGAGACAATCACAAATTGAGCCATGTGACATTCTTGAAGTTAGTGGCGAAATTATAATTTTGCATCATGTAAAAAGAAGTACTTCCTCTTCATCTCTTAGCCATTTATTTAACCAAGGATTAAACTCCATTCGATTAATCCGAAGTGATGATGACGCGTATGACAATTTGAAGAAAAAAATTTTGAATTCGAGTTTGAGATATAAAAATAATCTAAATCTATCTAGAGAACAAAAATTCAAAGTCAGTTTCCAAATTATTACTTCAAAAGGGCAGAATGGTTTAAGTTCTAATTTACCCCTATTTTCAAGAATAAGTCTTAAAAGAACAATCAAGGAACTGAGCTGTATGGGAATAGATGCAGAATTTTGTTTTGTCAAAGATGAAAAGCAAACTACGAGTGTGAAAAAATCAAGAAAAAGGAGGAGTATTCCTAATTAAGATTTGGCTCTAAATTGGGAAAGACCCAATAAAGGGGCCCAGACATTCTTACAATAATTTATAAAAATGAGAATGGCTGAATTAATTATACCGCTACGATACTTACTTTTTAACGTTTGATGCGGAAGGTTTGTCTGCTCTTGCGTCTATTAGGACTAAATTTTCATTCTCGTATAAATTAAGTTCATTAAATAATTTAATAACTTTTTCATATTCGTTATCGGAAAAGTAAAGAATTACTTTTATGGATTTATTCGTCTTGTTTGCCTGTTCATATATTTTAACTTGATGCTGTAAATTTTGTTTCAATTTAGAGTTACTGGCTAGCTTGAATTCAACAAGTGATTTATCCGCTTTTCCAAAAGATATTTTGAAATCGACAGGGCCTCTACCGTTATTTACTTCTGCATTAACATCAAATTTAGTACCATACCATGTTAATTTAAATAACAATTGGAGATCTGATTCTCTCTTAATTGGATGGCCATCTTTGTAGAATATTTTATAACCATCATTGTTTTCAATGACATCCTTAAGAAATTGTACCCTCCTATGTGCTGCTTCTAAAGAATCATAACCATATTCGTAGAAGTCGCTTTGTTCGCTCAAATAATCAACAAGTTCACGAACTTTTTGTATGAATATATGTTCTATTTCTTGAACTCTTGAATTACTAATTGCTGATGCTTGATCTCCGGTCTCTTCTTTAAGCTTTATAAAATAGTCTATGAACTCTGGGAACTTCGTAATAGTCTGAGTTTTTGCGATTGTAATGTCATCTTTTTCAGGCTCTGTAGGCAAAACTTTTATAAAATATTGATTTAATTGCGCACGAAGCTGCTCATTTGGAATGCTTTCAATTACCCTATCGAAGTCACTTATCATATCTGGTTTATTAATCCATGTATTATCTTTAGTTAAAATGTCTTTAGGAGTTAATAGAACATAGTCACCACAAAATGTTGGTAATTGAAATTTTTTAGTTACCCACGATTGTGTTTGATAATTGAATTCCACATGACTTACTGTGTGTGACTGAATATACTTAGGAGAAATATATTTTTGGGCAAACACCTGAGTGTATTCTAAAAGATAACCTTTTATAAGATTGCTCGTAAAGTCACTTATATTATCACGTCCAACACCCTCTCTGATTAAGCAGAGTTTCTCTAAATGACTTCCGTTTGTAATTTCTTCCGATCCAAAATTATTGAAGACAGTATGAAGATTGTTGTTCAATGATTCTGCAAATTTTTTTCCGAGCCCACTTCCTTTATTTCCAGTCTTGCTGTAGCCGAGCCATGTTTGTTTTATTTCAGGAAAATGAAACCATGCTCTGAGCAGGCCCGGTTTTATCCCTTCTCGTTCTGAAACTTGCTTTAAGAAATGAACGTATTGAATTATTTTGTCATGTAGATCGCGATAAATTTTTAGATCGCTGTTAAATAAAAGAAAAGGATCTATAAAAAGAGGCAAATCGTTAATTAGTGATATATTAAAGGCGCCATATTCTTCCATGGCTTCTGGGGACACATCGAAAATATCAGAAAAGTATATTTTGACATCCATTTCGCATCTATCCCTTTATAATCTGTCTACATTGCGTCTACATGATTTTTTCGAACTTTCGGAAAACTACCGTAACTACTTGATTTTATTGGTGGGCCCACTAGGACTTGAACCTAGGACCAACGGATTATGAGTTATATGTGATTAACAAATGACCATCGCTGCCAACTAATAACAATAAATCAATCAAGAGGTTAGCTCAAAACGGTTGTTCTTGTCTATTGTAGATCATCGCTACTTTTTATCTCTGAGTGTCCCACCAGTGCCCCACAAAGCTAAGTAAGTGTGACTGCTATAAACACGTTAGTTCCTTTCTACTTAAAAATACGCTGTTACTAAATTGAGACGACAATCCTTGAGGTTTTATCCAATCGGTCGATATGAACTATGAAAAATAATCGATTTATGTCTTGACGAATTTGAATACATCTTGCCAAGGGAAGAATATTTCTAATCATAACAAGGAACTCTCATATGGCTCATAAAAATCAACATATTGTTCCAAGGTGTTATCTAAAAAATTTTGTTAGCCCAAAAAATAACACTTCAAATCCGCATCACAAAAACGGAATTTTTGTAAATAACAAATCATTAAAGGAAAAGTGGAAAGAAAAGGGATTAGACAATCCTATATTTACACATTCGTATTTTTATAGCCTACAAGTAGCAGATGAAAATGATAGATTAGTTGTAGAAAAATACCTTTCTAAAATTGAGCATTTTTACGATCAGACGCTAAATAATATAAAAAAAGGTGAAATTACGGAAAATGATATAACTATTTTTAAAATTTTTCTTTATTTTCAATTCATCAGAGCACCAAGCTTTATGTCAATGATGCAAAAATCATTTTCACAAGTTGCAAAATGCGTAGATGATTTTAGTGGAAATAATGATGCTACAGAAGAAGTGATAGATCTTTCCAAAAAATTAATTATAGGAGGCATAAGCGAAGATAATGTGATATTAAATCAAGCATCTTTAATCTTTTCAAATAATACGGGGCAAGCTTTCCTTACTTCAGATAACCCTGTTGTACGAAAAATAATAAATTGGAGACAAGCGTCAAATCTAATAGGAAAAGATTTCTTAATTAGTACGTATGATAATTCAATAGAAAAACCCCTGTTTTATATGCCAATCTCATCAGATCTTGGGCTTTTATCTCCTGTGATTTTATAGAAAAAAGTGCGGTGCTAGATAGAGAAAATGGGCAAATTTATGTTAATCAATTAAATACCCAGATGTGTTTGAATGCGGATAAATCTGTATACGCTGAAAATCGCTCTCCTTTAATTGATGAAAAAGCATTTATAAATCATTTAGATAATTGTCGGGTTAAAAAGAATGCTGATTTTACAAAGATCATAACTGAAAGTGATATTTACTATCTTTCTGATATATACGATTTGAATAGAGAGAATTTCAAAATTACTTTTAAAACAAAAAATAATAGTTTCCTCGAAGCAATATCAAAAGGTTCAGAAATTAAATTAATAGAAATTCATACTAAACATGCTGAAAGTGGGATGATAGAGGCCAAAGTTACATCCCTTAACAAAACTACAGGTGAAGTAATTATTGAATCGAATTTTCAACCTAAACAGAATTTATAAATTTACGCGGCAGCAGAACAACGATGTTTAACAGCTCTTGGAAACTTGAATATTTAGTTTGCAGTAGATGAATTGGGCTAATGGTTTAAGATAATCAATGAAGGGTGACACTATACACGCGCGCATCATGGGGTCTGGATTTAAAGAAAAATTGAGGGGGTAGAATATATGGTAGCAGTGTATTTTGATAAGAACTTTAATGTTTGCATTTCATTATTTGCTAATTCTCCGAAGCTTCGAAAATCTGAACGGGGTACATGTAATGCTCAAACTAGAAAAAATAGCTTGTGTCAGGCTCCGCCTTCTTGGGACAACATAAGAGACATGGCAGTTAATGGGCGTTGTAAACTGCATGGCGGGCTGTCAACGGGGCCTAAAACAGAAGCGGGTCGGCAAGCAATTAGGGATAGTAATCGTCGACGAAAGAAATGAACGTTCGTCTTAGGGGCAAGATTCAATTAAGCTTATATGAGAGCTACTAGCCTCTACTTCTAGCTCCTTTAGGCGGTATTCATTTGTAAATAACCAGTTTGTTCCTGCAGATGTAATTGCATAACAAGGATCATGCGAATCATTTGATCGCTCAATTAGTTTTTTTACTATTAAATGCTCTATATTTAGATTGAGTTTAAAATCGATAAAATTTAGAAAGTCACTATCACCTGTAGATCTCAAATTGTCTTTGATAATGTCCTTTAATACACCTCTGCCAGATTCTGATTGGCTGCTCATTATGCTGAGCAAAATATATATTTCAGGCTTGGATAGAACACTTTCGTTTGAAGAACTCATACAACAACTCCGCTAATTATTAGTTATTTCCACTCCTTTTTATTTTTATTGATTCCTTAGATCCCAAATTTTCAATGGGAACCGGATTATATCGATTAACATAAATTAATGCCACTTATTGGGTGTGGAACTTATAGGGTGTGATCGTTTTAACTCATTAAATGAAAGAAAAACATCAAAACCTTATAAAAATAGGGGATAGAATCAGAGATCTTAGAAAGGCAAAAGGCTTCTCGCAAGAGAGTATTGCTGATGCTTCATCTACGGGACGTACATATATGGGTAGGGTTGAGCGAGGTGAGCAAAATATTTCTATTCAAAATTTAATCCAAATTGCATTTGCTCTAAATGTAAGTGTAGGAGAGCTTATTCCGCCATTACATGAGTTACAAAACCCGGCTCACAGTGATCCAATTAGTATAGGTTGAATATTAACCACTATGGATGATTTATTGAAAACTAAATCTGTTATGCTAAATTATTATTACTCTGATACAGCCTAATGATCATATAAGCTAAAATCGTGATCAAGCCAGTATATAATAAAAAGCCGACCCTCTTTTCGACCAACCATAGCTGCTTTTCCATCAAATCTCAATGCAATTAAATTTGTTTCTGGAGTTATATCTTTGGGAAGAGGTGCTTTTATAGCTGTTTGTGCAATTTTTTCTTGGCCCAAGCCATGACGATGAGCTTGAGTTATTTCATTCCAAGTCATTTGACTACGTTTTCTTAATGCATCTGCAAATGCTGCTTTTTGGTCTTTCGTGCAATTCGATATACAGTAATTTTTTTGTATATGCTCCAAGGAAAAAATTGGTTTTAATTTATTAAATGAAGAAACTTCACTCTTCACAGAGATTTTTTTTCCTTGCTGTATAGAAGGAGATTTAATCTTTCTATTTTTTGCCATTTTAATTGAGTTGTGAGTTGAAATGATTCTTTAAATCTTCATGAGAAATAATATTATTGCTATCAGTGTCGATATTGTCTCGCCACGGAGCTTCTTCATGAGTTAAATTTCGTAATTTCCATGCGGAAAATTGACCATATACTTCGTAAATTTCATTAAGTAAGTCTAGCTGTTCTTCGCTAAAAACAGACGCGTCAAAGTCAGGATTAGGATCTACAGCACCATTTTTATGCTGCTTTTTAGCATGATATAGAGCAGGGCAAACAGGGCCATGTGTCCATGCCTCTATGGGTTCTTCAAATAAGGGTTCATCAAACATTGCTAAATGAAACCCCTGCGCATAATAAACCAACTTTTGCAGTTTGAGGTTAGATATAATTTCGCTGTCATCTTCTTCTTTAGATGCTTTATTTAAAAAATAATCAGCAACTTGAAATACAGTGTTCATTTATTCTCCTCATAGATAGCACCAATTATAGCATAATATATAGAGCATAAAGAAATTAGGCGTTATCCATTGATTTTACTTAATTACGCGCTTGCTTTTTCTTGGTATGTGGTTGTAATGCTTAATAACTCACCTATTTTATCCATAGCTTTAGATATCTCAATAGGGAAATGTATGGGTTTTTTAAGATTACAAGATTTCATATATTCTTTATGCCCCTCTAACATATACGCATGAATTAAATTAAGATTTCGAGATGCTTCTAATAAATCTTTATAAGGAGGCAGATAAAGTATCTTGTGAAGATAGCTATAAAAAGGAATAGAGCTATATGCAGCAAGGAGCTTTGAGGAGCATATCTTAATTTCATTTGAAATTTTATTATCAGCTGCAGCATTTGTTAACTTACTGTGAAAATAAAGAAGCGTATAGCTGATAAGTCCGATGTTTTTCTTTAATTCAATTACTGGTTCTAAGATAAGTCGTAAAATAAATTGACTTAAAATGAATATAATAACTGCTGAAAATATAGTCAACACGAAGCTCATTATTTTCCTTTCTAATCGATTATCAAAAATTATAGTAGTTAAATAGAACTTGTGATTATTTTTGAATATTCAACAATTCTACTGGGCTTGCAATCGGGTTGAGATAAGTATTGTAGTGAAGCTGGGTCGAACCAAAAACCAATCGTTCCTTCCCAATCGCCATTACGTTGCTTATTGCAAATCCATTTACAATCTGAAGCCTTAACAATTTTTTGTTCGTCATAATCTAATTTTGAACCTGTTAAGTGTTTCTGAATTAATTTCTCTTTTTTCTTATTCCTCCAAATACTAAAACAGTTATCGGCCAAATCAGTGATCGCCCCTGTTCCTTTAATATCTAGTTTTCCTGGAGCTTTTGATTCGTCCTCGGTTTTCCTTGGATGTATGACAAGGTGAATATGGCAATTGTGTTGGTTTTTAAAATCACAGAGCTGCTCAATGAGAGCCTTTTGCATTTTATAGTCGTCTTCAAAAATATCTAATTTCATCAGTGAATCTATAACAAAAACATCTACGCCATAGCGTTGACGAGCATATTGAAAAACCTCTAATAACCGCTTTACTTTTGCTGTACCAACTAGATCAAATAGCCATAGTTTGTCTCCAAGCCATTCATGAATAGCATGAATATATTCAATGGATGGTTCAGCTAGAGCACTGGCTTGTCGGGTTAGGCGCATCAATAGACGTTTGGGTTTCATTTCTAAACTGGCAATGCAAACACGAGCTCCTTGTTTCATCATATGAAGGATAACTTGGCCTAAAAATTGGCTTTTCCCATGCCCATTAATTCCTGTCCAAACTGAAAGCTCACCTGGACGGAACAGAATTATATCGTTTGTTTTTTCCCAAGGAGCATCATATCCAATATGAACATCAGGAGATGGGTAAAATTCACCAATTACTTGATTAACAAACTCACGAGCTGATTTTAGCTCTTCTGGATCAAGAGTTTTTGCTTCATCAAAACATTGATGAATAACTTCTCTAGAAACATTAGATTGCAGGCATTCATTTGCATCTTTATATGGTAATGTAACAATGTGGCAACGATGACGCCCCAATCTATCAATCAATTCAACTTTAGCTTTGTGACCTTCATCATCATTATCTAAACAGAGATATATCTGATCAAAAATAGCTAACCTATCAAACTCATATTCAATCCAACGTTGTTTATCACCACCGCCTCCTCCAAATGGCACTGAGAGAGCTGGTAAGCCATATTGGTATAGGGACATTGCATCAATTTCCCCCTCACAAATAATTACCTTGCGAGCATTAGTTGGTATCTGGTTCCAACCAAATAAACAAGGCTCACAATTTGGTTCAACAGAAATTTTCTTTTTATTGTTCACTCTGAGTAATTTAAGATATTTTACTAATATAAGCTCTCCACTACGCCTATAGGGAAAAATAATATCTCCATTCCGTTCGCCAATTTGATAAGTTCGAAGGGTTTGAGCTGTAAGTTTTCTTTCATTAACCAAATAGCTCATAACAGAGGATGATAAAGCTAATTCTCCAATATTATTTAATTTAGGTTTAGCAAAGCTAGAATTCTTATGACCTTCAAACTTTTGTTGGGACGGTATACCTAGATAACGAGTTACTTCTTTAATTGCGTTAGATAGCGTTGAATTATGCGTCAATGCCCATAGATCAAGTAAATCACCTTTACTACCTTCTGCAAAATCTGACCAAATACCAGCTTTCTCACCCTTAAGACATACTTTAAGTGATTCTCCAGATTCACCATGAATGCTACCAACAAGCCATTGATTCCCAGACCTCTTACCGTTAGGCAGTAAATATCTGGCAACCTCCTCTACCCGTTGCGCAAGTTGTTGTGAAATTTCTTTAGCCATTACCATGTTAAATTACCCCCGCCATTAAGTCATCTGTGCTTTGAACTCCATGCCACGTGCTATATTCTTTGGCATTATTAATAAAACGCTCAATATGATCCGCATCACGAAAAATTAAGCTGATATCGTTATAGGTTTGATTCCGATCATTTTTTCCCATGTTGTAAGGTGTTTTAGCACAGCCATCAATTGCTTGTTTAAGCTCAGCAGGGGTATAACCTAATTTTAAAGTTGATTTGATAATATATTGGCGTTTCTTATCCAGTCTTGCTTTTGGGCGATCCATGGTAACTTGCCAATGTTGGAAAATTTCTTCCATAGAGCTAACTTGAGAAGCAACAACTTGTGAGGTTTCGACCTCACATATATTGATATCCTTTCTAGTCCTTTCCTTTCCATTCCATTCCGTAGTCGAAGGCTCATAGAGGAGTTGTGGAGGACTATCTAATAATTCGTGTATTCCTCTAATAGTACTCGAAGAATGATCGGCGAATTTATTGAACTCAGATTGAGGAAGGGGGTAACGTGATGTTGGTTTATCAATACGCTGATGTTTTTTCCAGCCCGTGACCATCCAGTATAGGGCATTATCCTTCTCATATTCGCATAATAGATTATTTTGAATAAGCTCATTGATGAGTTTTTCTATTTCAGCAGGAGAGAAATCATCTGCTGGAAAAACTTCTGTTTTAAGACGCACGTAGGATGCAGTATGTACGCCATTATCATCACAAAAATTCCACATACCGATAAAAAGTAATCTGGCATTAAGTGAGCAAGATAAAATTTGCTCGCTTGTCCAGAATTCGGGTTTAATTGTTCTAATTCGAGACATATTAATTATCCCCCTGAGTAATAAGACCTAGATAAACATACAAAGCAATTTTATGAATAATGCCATTCCGATCCGGTTCCTTGGTCCACTCTTTGGCGATATTGTGTTTTTCTTTTAACTCTTTTATACGAGGGGGCGGGCTTACAATTCCCATGTTATGAAAGGCAAATGTAGATCTCCTTGGATTTTCTTTGAAAGCTTTAAGCATTCTTGTTTGTTGATTATTGGATTTTGAATTATTATATTCGTGACAATTTTTAGAAGGGTTGCCCGGTTTGACTGGGCGATTCTTTTTAATCATGATTATACCCCTTTCCCTTGGTTTGCTACCCATTCAAAAAAGGCTGCTTCATCAATAAGAACGCGCTTGCCAACTTTTTTTACAACCTTATCAAATCCATTTTTATCTTTATTGAAGATAAGATTTCGTAGCCCTCCAATCCGTGGCCATTCGTGATGCTTTTCCCAATTAGGGACTGGGATGTAACGAGTATTTTGAATTTGATTTAATGGAGTATTGTTCATATATGCCTCTTGTTGATTTTATGCACATAAGTGAATTCTTATGTGTTAACAGAGGAATATCACAAATAAATTCACGGCTAATTTAAGCTGTGAAATTTGTTGAGTTAGGCGTGATTTTTATTAAATTCTGTACTTAGCTGTGAAATAATATTTTGAAATCGTCTACATCCAGTGTGTCTTATTTTTCCCGTATGAGACAACCAAGTGATTTTTTCATGTAATGTATCTGTCAATATAGGCACTTTCTTTATTATTGGATGTCCTTCTCTCGCAAGTTTTCCTAAGTAGGACCAATATACTGTATATGCTTTGTTTGGCGTTTCTATATAAATCTCCTTGATAAATTCAAGTAAATAATGTTGTCGACGATGTTTGGGTTTCTTTTGAGGTGTTTGTGAATTAGTTTCAAGAGTAGGAGAAGGAGCGATTATTTCTTTTTGAATGGAGTCAGACCATAAATCTTCCAATTTGACAAGGTTTGATATCATTGCTGTGCAGATAGATATGGGGGCTTGTTGGTCAGTTACTATCCCAGATTTATTTATAAAAGAGTCAACAAAGGCATATTTTTTTTCTATTGACCTTATAAAATCTCTTTTCCAAGTGAGAGAAGATTCTATTTGATTTGGCTCCATTTCAAATCCTTATTTCGTCGTATTAAAAATTTTTTTATTCATCTTTTTCACTACCATGCTGATATGAGTATCTGATAAGTGAGTGTATCGTTTAACCATTTGAAGAGTTTTATGGCCTAATAGCTCAGCTATTTCGGCGAGACTTGCATTATTCATTGCAAGATAAGATGCGAAACTGTGTCGTAAATCATGCCATTTGAAATCGCTAATTCCGGCGCGTTTTAAAGCATTTTCAAAAGGAGTCCTAAGATCAATTGGTTTTTTAAGGCTGTGATTAGGAAAAACTAAATCACAGTTTAATTGGCGAATTTTCGACAGTTTTAAAATTAACTCCAAGGCAAGATCCTCTAAAACTAATATGCGTCGTTCACCATTCTTTGTTTCGTGTAGTGTAATAATTTTGCGATTAAAATCGATGTCCTTCCAATTTAGGCCAAGAATTTCCATTTTTCTTGCACCAGTTGATATAGCTAGTACAACAGCGATATAAAGATATTGGCTTTCACTTTTTTTACATTCTTCCAATAAACGGTGACGTTCATCTTCGGACAAGAAACGAATACGTCCTCTGGGCTCTTTGGGTTTTGTAACGCGACGCATAGGAGAATCGTCAATCCATCCCCATTCTTTTACCGCCATAGTAAATGCATGTGATAGAGCAGCCATATAACGAACAACAGTAGAGGGTGATCGCAATTTATTACGTGCTGTTATACCAGAAGATAACTTGTCTCTTTTTTCTGCAATGAGGGCGGGAGAAATGTCGGCTAAACTATATTGTCCTAATTCTTCTTGCCACCATTTAAGATGAAGAATAGTATTTTTACTATTTTTAGGTTTGAGAGGAATAACTTCTTTAATATATCGTTCAACCATTTCGCTAAGGGTCCTACGCTTAGCTTCTGTAGTTTTGAAGTGTCGACCTTCACGAATCGCTGCTTCAGTTTGCTGAGCCCATCGTCGTGCATCAGTTTTTCTTTCAAAAGTTGCTTGTTGAGTTGGAAAACCTTTGAGTCTAATTTTAACTCGATAACTAGATTTGCCATCTTTATTAATTCGTTCTTCTATAGTAGCCATATGAAATATTGATCAATACAGTTTAATAGATGCACATTACAACATATGTAAGATCCTGGCAACATAAGATTGTTAATCCTATGGATAGTTGTGGTAAGATTATGAAAAATTGAAATATATATTCATATACAAGAAGCCATGGGGCACTAGTGGGACAGTAATTTTAAAAACTCAATAATCGTGATTTAAAATTTAATGCATTATCCTATAGGGCTAATAACATTTTGAACTATAGACGCTTAATCAGTGCACTCTTTGAGAAAGTATGAGGGACATATGCCATTGTTGGGAAACTGTATAATATTTTTAGAGACTGGTTTTTTCAAAAGATATAAATCTACAGATGAGGGGTATAACACTTTATTTAATTATGCTAAGAATGGTGGAATTATTTTATGTACATCCAGCTTATGTCTTGAAGAATGGCGGACACAAAAAATAAGGGATTTGGAAAATAATCTACGTACGTTTAGGCACACTATATCCTCACATCAAGGTACAAATTATTTCTCAAAATTATTACTGAATACAATTATATTTGAAGAGCTTGATGATATTGCCTACCTTACCGAAAAAAGTAAAAACATTGTTCAGGAGTTTCTAGAAAAAAATAGTATAAAAAATTATCCACCATTAGAAAAACATATTGATCCGGTTTGGGATGCTTATTTTCACGGCAGACCTCCATTTAAAGGGATAAAGAATCGGAATGATATACCAGATGCGTGGATATATGAGGCTGCGAAGAATGTTTTAGAGACACCAGAGCATGGAAGATATGAGTTAAGATACTCTTTATCTAATGATAATACTATGTCAGAGGCTCTCCAAAGCTTGGGTTATCACCCTATAAAGCTTGAGGAGCTCCTTGATATTTTGCATAAAGAAGAAGCAGGGATATCACAACCAGAAATAGATATAGTTTCTCAAGAATTAGAGTTAAATGTTCAGATGGAGAAGGATAATGTAGAAATGACTTCTCTTGATCGGCTACTTGAACAAGTGATTTATAAACAAGATAGCGAAATTTATTTGAGGCTACTCGGTTATCTAGTGGCATTTGACTCTCCAACACATGACACACTCATACAGGCAGTAAGCTTGAAGGGATATAATCCCAAGAGAGTAGAGGCTTGTGCTGTGATGCTTTCTGGGGAGCCCAATCCGTACATAAAAGATCTCGGCACTCATTACATCGTCGGAGATAAAGAAGTTTGTCATGCTGCTAGTGAACGAGTAATGGATGAAATCATTGGACTGTTGGAGTACGAGTGATCATGGATCTTAAACAAAAAAAGAAAATTATTAATTTTCTGATTACGAAGGCAGATAAAGACTTGCGTGCTCTTGATGCAATTCAAAATGAGCTAAAAAAAGCCGATAAAGAGTTAAGATCGAGCATTGAATTTGATGTTATATCAGAACAAATTGCATTCCTAAAGATTATAGCTCAGCGCCTCCCTAAAGAAGTCATATCGATATATCTTGAATTACTTCCTCGCTTAAATTCCATTGAGTTAAGCTATAAAGATATCCTTAATGTTCCATTAGATACATTAAAAAGCATATACACTAAGGAAAAGTTAATCACTCAAGTATTTAATGCTTTAGAAACTGTACGTTATTATGACATTGAAAAAATTCTAAATATCCTTTTTGAATATGTTATTCATGAAGATGAAGAGGTTAGGAAGCAAGCAATTAAAGGACTTGAAGCCATCGCTCAATATAATTTAGATGTCTTTAATAGGTTAAGATGGTGGCCACAAGAAAAAACCGTTGAAAAAATTCAATCTTTTTCTAAAGATGAAAGAAAAATATATTTGAATGCTATTTTTACGTGTATTCAAAAAATTCTATCTCCTTCAATTGAAGGAGTTGTGTGGGGATATAATACTGTCGCATTCCAAACTGCACCTATACCCCCAGAAGAAGGATTAATCAAATTACGCCAGAATGCATTAAATTTTTTAAAAGAAATTTACTGCGACCTTCCTAATCTTGAGACCAAAAAAAAATTATTGGATGTAATGCAAACAGCTACAAGATTTTCTAGCGCCTCAAAGCGAACAAAAGAAATAGAGCAAATGATAATAGATAATACAACGTTTGTTCTTCAATTTATGAGCGACTGTATTGTTGAATCAGAAGATCTTCAATTATTACAGACTATAGAGCATGATGCCTACTGGTTTTATTATCATTTAGCTAGCTTGAGTCCTGATATTGAGGCAGCGGCATTAAAAATCAAAAAGAAACTGGATGGTAATGCAGAGTTTCAAATATTTCGTGTACTTATTGGGTTTGAAAGTATTTTTCATGACTGGCAAGGAGAGCGGGGAAAAGATTATTTTGAAGAGGGAAGAAAAATTAGGGAAGATCAGACTATTGAATTGGCTCGTAGTATTAATGAACAGAATTATGAAATATGGAAAAGGCGAATCTTCCAATACGCGTCCATTCGTTCAAATGATATGGCAACCTTTCCTTCTTTTGGGAAATTTTTAGAATATTTTGGAAAAGAATCACCTGATATAGCGTTACAGCTGCTATCAGAATTTCCTCAAGATCTTGAAGGTTTTAGCGTACCAATTCTTCGAGGAATTGAACAAAGCTCTAAAAGGAATGAGCTTTCTCAACTTATTACCTCTTGGATTAAAGAAGGTGTTTTTTTTCTTGCTGTTGCAAGGTTCTTACAGTTTACCACGAGCTTTAAATACTCGACTCTAAAAAAGCTATTTGATAAAGCCAATCCTTTAAATAATACTCATCTTTTAAGTCAAATAATTGCTACTTCAGCTGCACAACATAAAAACAGTGATAATAAACTCATTAGTAAGGTTATGATACCTGCCATTGAGAAATGCACAGAACTACGATACCCAAATTGGATATATGATCTGTGGTTCAGTAAAGAATATGTCAGTGTATTCGATAAAATGGATGCAGGTAACTATAATGTTGTTTTAACAAATCTACTTTGGCTAAAAAAAATTGGTCATGAAGCTGAAGAGATCTTATTACCCATTGCTGAACAGGTACCTCGAAGGATAGTGCAATTTTTCTGTGAACGCATCATCCTCCCTATGGAGTCTGACGATAGATTTGAGGCTCTTCCATTTCAATTTAGCGCGCTTTCTGAGCCTCTTTCTAAGGTTCCAGAGCAGATAATTGAATTGATTCTATCTTATAAGAAATTTAACGATAGATTGTTTACTTATAATGCTGCGAGGCTGTTAAATTTAATTTTTCCAAAGCTTGAAGAACATCCTGCTTTTGAAAAATCGCTGATTCAGCTTGTGAATACGGGTGATGACCTTACTCTCTTTTTTATTGCCGATATATTACGTGGTTATGATGGTAATAAGTCCATATATCCAATATGCAAAGAGTTGATCAAGGTTTCGAATAACAACGAGGATTTACTTAATGCTGTAGCCATTGCTTTGCAATCAACGGGAGTTGTTGAGGGTGCAGAAGGTTTTATATACATCTATGAAGAAAGAATGAAAGAAATCGAAATGTGGCTAGAGGATAAAAATCGTGAAGTCGTTCTTTTCGCTAAAGATTACATAGCATCACTTAAGAGGCAAATTGAGGCAGAAAAACAACGTACATCAGAAGATGAAGCGCTGAGAAGACATCAATATGGTTTGGACGATGAGCAAAAATAATATTGAATAGTTGTGAGTTGTTGCTATTTTTTATTTCTAAGTGCCCCGTGAGTGTCCCACGGAGGTTATAGTTTTTTTAAAACTACTCGTAACTACTTGATTTTATTGGTGGGCCCACTAGGACTTGAACCTAGGACCAACGGATTATGAGCCCTCAGCCTTAAAATTAACTCGTTGATTTTAAAGAAATAATCT
>NZ_CAAAJH010000011.1:0-111059 GCF_900640215.1 Legionella genomosp. 1 | reverse complement strand
ATGCGATTCACGCATTATTAAGACGGCCAGCAAACTAATTAAGAAGCAAACCGGCATGACTAACAAGGCTTTATTATAACTCGCCACAGTATACACATGAATGCCGCGAGTATTCACCCATTCCGTGCTCTGATGAAGAAATACGCCGACCAAAGAAGGATTTGAGATTTATTCAGAGACAGGGTCCAAAACACAGTCTTTGCGAGCGTCAGCGAAGCAATCCACTCCTGACTTTATTCAAGATTCGATCTGGATTGCTTCACTTCGTTCGCAAAGACGACAGTGTCGCGAGATTTTATCGATGCCATTTTTGCGGATGCGATTCACGCATTATTAAGACGGCCAGCAAACTAATTAAGAAGCAAACCGGCATGACTAACAAGGCTTTATTATAACTCGCCACAGTATACACATGTACGCCGCGAGTATTCACCCATTCTGTGCTCTGATGAAGAAATACACCGACTAAAGGCTGGAAAACTGCTCCGCCAATAAGAACGGATAAGTTATTAAAGCCCGAAGCGGTGCCCACTAACTCAGGAGGATTATTATCTTTAACCACTGCAAAACTGACCGTCTGACCGCCGGCTCCAATGCCTAAAAGAAATAAGACAAAATACATCATCTGGATGTCAACCTGCGGAACATAGAGCAGAAAAATCGTAGCTGCCAAACCGCAAAGTGAACTGATGCCCAAGGCAATTTTGCGACTGCGAATCCGGTCACTAATCCAACCGAGCAAAGGACTCCCGATACCAATACCTAACCAAATCATGCTGCACAGGCCAGACGCAGTAAGCACTGAGATTTGAAATTTCTGTTGTAAATAAGGCACTCCCCAAAGCGCGGCAAAAACTGCGATTGGGGTCCAGATAGCACAGGCATACAAACCCGTTACCCAGGTATAGCCACGCCCGCAAACCTGAAGTAAACGCCGCCATTCCTCTTTAAACCGACGTTTGGATGGGGATTGCGTTTGCTGATGTGGATAATCTCTGATCACAAACCAGATCAGAGCCGCCAAAATGAGCCCGAGAAAAGAAAGAATAAAACTGGATGCACGCCAACCCACTGCTTCAATTAAAGCAGCTAGCGGCACTTCGCCAAACATCGCTCCAACAGAGCTCATTAACTGGGCAACACCTGCCAAAATAGCAAACTGCTGAGGTGGAAACCATCTGGAAAGCAATACCAGAACACCGATAAATGAAAAAGCTGAACCAATACCAATCAGAAAACGGCCTAGCGCTGCAGTGAATAAACTATCTGTGGAAGCAAAGAAAAAAGAACCCAGTGCGCACAGAATAAGAGCATAGGTCATTAGTTTTCGAGGTCCATAACGATCAAAAAGCAATCCCGCAGGCAATTGCATTGGCGCATAGGCATAAAAATAAAAGGCGGAAACAATGCCAAAGCCAGCAGCACCAACCTGAAAAGTATTCATCATAGGATCAGCCATAACGCTAGGCGCGACCTGTAACACAAACTCATACAGATAAAAGCTGGCTGATAATAAAAAAATGATATAGGCACTGGCTTTATTGGCCTGTTGATAATGCGGATAATGCGCTGTCACACCAATGTCCCGAGTGTCAAATCAAAAGGCACATTACACCCATTCAGATTTCTTTTGTCAATCCCCGCAGGATAAATTGCTCCAAGAATTGCAGGATATTTCGCGCCCGTAATCGATTTTAAATTGAAAGGAATCTGGTTTATTGTTTTAGCTGCAAACCAGGCAAACATCATGGCTTCTATATAATCAGCATGAATATTGAGGTCATTGCTCGATTTTACGGTACAGGCACTCAAAAGCGCCTGCAGCGCCTGCAGCAACTCGTTGTTGTGGGCCCCTCCGCCGCAAATCAATACAGTAACCGGTTCCGGAAATATTTGCTGGATGCCCATGGCTATTGTTTTGGCAGTCAGAAATAATAGACTCGCCTGCACATCCTCAGGATGATAATCCCCTTTCAGATAGCGGCTTAGCCAGTCCAGGGAGAAATATTCCTTGCCGATGCTTTTAGGTGCCGGGCGTTTGAAATAGGGATCATTTAGTAATTGTTCAATGAGCTCCTGGATTATTGTTCCCTGGCCGGCCCATTCTCCATTTTTGTCATAACTTTTGCCAAGATGCTGGCTTATCCACTGGTCCATAAGGCAATTGCCGGGCCCCAAATCAAAGCCTGAAATTGTTGTATCGTTATGTAAACAGGTGATGTTGCTGATCCCTCCGATATTCACAATAGCTAAAGGGGGTTCAAGATGTCTGAAAATTTCCTGATGATAGGCAGGAGCAAAAGGGGCTCCCTCTCCACCAACAATTAAATCTCTTGTGCGAAAATCGGCAACCACCGTAATTCCGGTAGCCTCGGCAATAGTATGGCCGCAACCTAACTGAACAGTATATGGGATTTGAGCACCTGCATCATGACATAGTGTCTGGCCGTGACTGCCAATGGCCTGAATCCACGGTTTCTTATCCTCATGCCTTAGAATAAGCTCCTGGGCAGCCGCAGCGAATTCTCGACCAATAAGCGTATGCAACTGGTTAAATTCGGCGATCGTTTTTCTCTCACCTTGAGAAACCGAAAGAATACTGTCTCTGACCTGATGATCATAGGGTCGGGTTAAACCATCGATAAAATTATTATTTTCATCAATCAGGGCGGCGTCAATACCATCCATACTGGTACCAGACATAAGACCCAGGTAAAATTTCATCAGATTCTCAGCAGGCATTATAAATAGATCAACTATTTTAATATGAATTTCAAACGCATGCTATGCTAATATATTGTCCGTGTTCTATCAAATATTTGAAAAGGAATCAGTCGCCTGTGAACGAGAATAAGCTGGTTTATCTTGGTTTTCTGTCTTCCTTTTGTCTCGTCACCTTTGATTCTTTTCAGCCAGCTTTGCCCGCAATAACCAGTTATTTTGAGACTACCCATGCTCTCGGGCAATTAACCCTCAGTCTTTTTTTCTTTTCTTTTGGGGTAGCTCAACTCTTTTGGGGGCCAGTCATTGATTATTTTGGGCGCCGCAAAGCCCTTTTTTCAAGCCTTTATGTTTTTCTTTTTGCCACCCTGGTTTGCACCTTTGCTACCAGTATTGAAATGTTGATTATCGCAAGAATCATTCAGGGATTTGCAGCCTGCAGCTCCAATATTATCGCCTTTTCGACTGCTCGTGATGTGGGAGATAATAATGACAGAGCCCGTTTACTCTCCCATCTTTCGATGATCGTAACGGCCTCCCCTATTTTTGCCCCATTGATAGGCTCACTCATTTTTGTCAATTTTGGCTGGAGGGCTAATTTTGTATTTATGGCCTTGCTGGCTATTGTTTTATTTTGGGCTTCAATTCCTTTTTTAAAAGAGTCTCGCTATTGGCAGAGATCAGGGAAGACAATCTGGCACTACTTTAAATATTACAGGGAAATTTTATGGCATAGAAAATTATGGATAGGAACCATCATGGTTACATTTTCCTACACTTGCCTGATGATAATTGTGGTAAATGCCGCTTATCTGGTTATCGATAGTTTAAGTTACTCGCCACAAGCCTTTGCCCTTATATTCGCCTGCAACGGGTTAACAATTATTGTGGGGAATTATTTCGGAATCTGGCTAAGAGAGTATAAATCTCTCGTATGGAATATTCGTTTTGGTAACCTGTTAATGGTTGTTGGCGCGACATCACTCATAGTCTTATATATGTGCTATGGGATTACACTGACCTCCCTGGCTCCTGTCCTCTTGCTCAGTTTTGGATTAAGTATTTCCAACCCGCCGACTGTCTCTTTGATTCTCGCTGATTATACTGAGCAAGCCGCTACCGTCCTTGGCTTTGTCAACACCTTCCGTATGTGTATGTCTTCAGCATTGGGAGGTCTGGTTGGCATTTTTCTTATGCAATATCCCTCACTTTTTTCAGTCAGTCTGTTATCTTGCGCATTTATTGGTCTTATTGCCAGCCTCTTTTGCAAGGAATAAACGAACTATACTTATAGTTAGCTTGCTGTTTAACGGAATAAACTACAGGAGAGCATTATGTGGAAATATATTATTGCCTGGCTGTTAGGAGTACCGCTTAGCGTATTAGTTCTGATTTGGCTTTTGGCCCGTATATTTTAAAAATCCGCGCAAAACCGCCAGGGTGTCAGCTTCCTTTGCCGGTTTATCCCAGCGTATACGATGTATTCTTGGAAAACGAAGCGCCAGACCTGATTTATGGCGCTTCGATTCACGTACCTCATCAAAAGCCACTTCAAACACCAGTTGCTTCTCTACTTCGCGCACAGGACCAAACCGGTTAATGGTATGATGTCTAATCCATTTATCGAGCTCATAAAGCTCCTTGTCAGTAAATCCAAAATAAGCCTTACCGATAGGAACTATCTCGCTATCTTCCCATAAACCAAACGTATAGTCGGAATAAAACGATGAACGTTTCCCTTGTCCGCGCTGAGCATACATCAATACAGCATCCACCAGCATTGGATCTCGTTTCCATTTAAACCAATGGCCTTTTGGACGGCCTGCAATATAGGGGCTGCTTTTACGTTTTAACATAAGCCCTTCAACAGCCACGTGTTTTTCGGCAAGTATCTGATCTCTGATTACAAAAATATCCTGCTTATCCAAATCGAGAAGTTCGGATAATAGCCAGCTGGAATTCGGATTTTCTTTATACCAGGATTCAAGACTGACTCTTCTCTCCATAAAAGTCAGCGGACGAATATCCTTTCCATTAATAGAAAGCATATCGTAAAAAATAATGGCGGCAGGGTATTTGTTAATCAGGTCTTTACCAGGATTTTTCCGATTCAAACGCTGCTGCAGTTCATTAAAGCTACCAACCGTTTCCTGACTTTGGACAACCAGCTCTCCATCGAGTACTACTTTTCCCTGTATTTCAGCAAGAATATCCGGGAATGAATGACTAATATCCTCTCCTGTTCGAGTAAACAATCGCTTGCCAGAGTCGGTTGAAATCAATTGAACTCGAATTCCGTCAAACTTTCTTTCTATAGCGTATTGTTCGAGATCCAGGCTATTCAAATCTTTTGCATTCAAAGGATGCGAAAGCATCACCGGATGATAATGGATACTCTCTGGAATTTGAGGATAGCCAGTGTGCCCCTCTAGCCAGGCAAACAACTCCTTATATGGCGGCTTAACAGCATGCCATAGATGCTCAATATCTTTCACATCAACCTGCCCGTACTCGGCAAGCGCTTTTTTTATAAACCGTGCAGAAACACCTACGCGCAAACTTCCAGTGCCGGTTTTCAATAAAGCCCATCGCTCATCCGTCGTCGAACTGTTTAAAAGCTCACGAAGATAGGAGGCAATTCTTTCTTCAGATAAATGATTAAAGGTATCAATAATTTCACTCAATGCAGGAAGCGGCTTTGAAATTTGCTGGTTTGGCCAGAGTAATGCGATAGTGTCGGATAGATCGCCGACGTAATCATAAGATAAGGAAAATAATACCGGATCGACATATTCCTTCATTAACTCCTTTATCATACTCCATTTGAACGTTGGAAACTCTAGCGTGCCAGCAAGTATGGCCAGACCATAACCCCTTTCCGGATCGGGAGCTGTCGAAAAATAATTTTTTAGCAGTTCAGTTTTAGCCAGATTACTATATGTGAAATACAAATCATTGAGTAAGTTCGAAAATTGATGCATATTCACTCCATATTTTCTTCGTATCCTAACAAATGCAGCGCTTGCGCCTGGTATCCCTTTTGCCGAGCATAATAAACAAGGGCTTCTTCGCTTCCATGTGTCACCCATAGCAATTCGGGATTAATTTCTTCAATGGTTTGGGTCAGTTCATCCCAGTCCGCATGATCAGAAATGACCAAAGGCAGATCAATACCTTTCTGTTTGGCACGTGCTCGAATCCGCATCCAGCCTGAGGCATAGCCTAAGCGAATATCTCCGAATCGTCTGTTCCAGCGATCCTGTAATGCGCTCGGCGGGCAAATAACCAGTTTCCCGGCTGCAGTTTGCGGACTGAGTTGACTGGCAGATCTTAAATCACCCAGATCTATCCCTTTTTGCTGATAAAATTCACAGAATGCTGATAAGGCGCCATGAATATAAATAGGTTCCTCAAAACCTGAAATCCTCAAACTTCTAATAACTCGCTGGGCTTTCCCCAAGGCATAGGCGGCAACGATATGACATGTGCCGGAATGGTTTTTTATCGATTCCAATAAGCGGTTTAACTCTGACTCAACAGGAGGATGCTTAAAAACAGGTAATCCAAAGGTCGCCTCTGTAATCAGGAGATTTGCAGGTTCTGCTTCAAAAGCTGCACAAGTTGGGTCACTGGAACGCTTATAATCACCAGAAATAATCAGACGATATCCTTTAAATACGACAACAACCTGAGCACTTCCCAAAATATGTCCTGCCGGCAGAAAATAAACAGTCACGCCGTTAATATCAATGCTGGAATGGTAAGTAAGCCCTTGAAAACGGGTATTGCAATTTTCACCATAACGGATTTGCATGAGCTCAATTGTTTCAAAAGTGGCCAAGACCTCCTCATGGTCCATACGGGCATGATCGGAATGCGCATGAGTGATTACAGCTTTTTTTACTGAGACAAGCGGATCGACGTAAAAATCGCCAGGAATACAATAAAGTCCCTCAGGCTTTAAGCTAATCACTGCAGCGGCATCAATCCCCATGAAAACTCCTTTTTTCCGGATTACATTTAAAGTATGGATTAAATGAAAACCATCATGCGATATTAGGTACAGATATTGATAGTCCATATCCCTAAGATAACCTTAAGTTAAATGTTCTAAAATTATTGTAAGCAGTAATCAGTTATACGAGTTTTAACATGTCTAACAAATCCCCTTTACCTGATTTTGGATTCACCAGCGTCAAAGGAATGGAGCAAGCTTATGTTATCCCCATGATTAATTTAATTCTTCAGGAGGGAGATATTAAGCTTAGTGCCAATGATAATGGGATATGTAATGGCTTGGCGGCAGTCTATGTCCAATATGCTCTCGAAGGAAAATCCAGCCAGTTTGCAAAAATCTTAGATGCTATAAATCGTAAGGGGGAGTTATTAGCTCAAAAGAAAGATCCTGAATCTATCCAAAATCAGACTGTTAGCGACAGCGAGATAAACAAGTTTATACGGGAAGTATTAAATGCCTATCTGCCCCAAGAGTTCAATAAAAAACTAAGCCAGGAGGATGCGGTACTCAATCTGAAAGTGCCAGTTGCCCAGCCAGCACCCGGTCCTGACGGAGATGTCACGACTGTCAACGTGCCAATGAAGCTACAGCGCGTTTATAATATCGGGCTGGTCGCTGAGCGCGGTGATTGGAAAAATATCTTTAACAGAATGAGAGTTCCTGATACTGCCTGGACAGTTAGAACCCCAACACATGCAATCGCTGTATCTGTCAATAAAGAGGGAAATTTCGAAGTCTATGATCCGAATAATAACAAGATTCGTGTGTTTCAAGATGACGACAAAGCAAGCGCTGCATTCCGGTTAGCTAATTTTTTATCCAAGGAAGCCTTTGCAACAGAACAAGGTCCTCTGGAAACCATTCCTCTGACTATTAATGTGATGGCACATCCTGCATCAACCATTCCAGCTGATAGCTTTCCCGATAAAGAACAGTTTATTATCAAGAATATTATTAGAAAAAATCCTGATCGTGCTAATGCTTCTGTCGACGTCGGCGATAATGTTCATTTTAACCAATTGACGATGGCTGCCATTCAGGACGATAAGGACTTAATAGAGGCCTGGTTCAGAAATGGAGCAAACGACTCACGTATGGCTTTGAAAATGGCTGCTCGTGACAATAAGCTGGAAGCAATCACCGTATTACTGGACGAGCAATATCGAAGTTTTTTAAATGATGCGGATGGAGATCCGAGTGTCGCTTATCTGACTGCCAGTAAAATAGCCCTTCAGGCAGGCCGACTAGAGGCTTTTGAAAAACTTCTTGCCGATGATTTCGTACGCGACACGCTTGATAAACATGTACAGAATGAGAAGCATGGAAAAGTGTATCAACTTTTTCTGCTAAAAGGTGCTGCTGCGTCTCGAAATCCGGAGTGCGTCAAAGCGGTTGTTAATTACTTAAACCAATCAGTACCAAACCTGAATCTGGCTGCTCTAATCAAGTCAGAAGATGTACTACAGATCGCAAGAAACGCAGGTGACAAGCGATGCCTCAATATTCTGTTAAATTTAGCTGAAAAATCACAAATGGCTCATGACTCAGATTATGAGGCCGATTATCCTCAAAACGAAGATGAAACGAAAGAATATGTTAGTCGGCTACCCAGCTTTACAGAGCTTTTGAGCAGGCTATGGAATTGGATAAAAAGCGGATTTACTTCCGCAAAATCAGAGCAAAGTAAAATTGCTGAGCAAGACGAAGCGATGAAGCCTTTAATTGCTACCTCCCAGCATTATAAAAGCAGGGCCCGGGAGATACGAGAAGAAAATAGTTGTCCTGAGGCAGACAGTACGAATGATGAAGAATTATCTACTCAAAACAGCCACAGCATGACTTGAATAATGTTTAATGCTTTAACCCTTACGTCCCTCGGCCGAGGGACAGAGTTAAATATCTTAAAAAGTGCCTTGGGCCAGAGGTCACTGCCATTAAGTTAAGCTCAGTTGTATATAAACTGTCCTCCCCGCGAAGGCGGGGATCCATCGCTAAGCTCGCTATAATGCCAATTGAGGAATGGATTCCCGCCTTCGCGGGAAAGACAAAATTTCCTTAACTTAATGGCAGTGTGGCCAGGGATATTTGTTTTAGATTAATTTGAAACAGCGTTTAAAGTTTTCACTGGTAACGCTCGCGACCTCTGCATAATCCATCTGCCTTAAGTCGGCAACCGCCTGAGCTACATACTTAACCAGCGCGGGGTGGTTTTGTTTGCCTCTGAAAGGAACCGGCGCAAGATACGGGGAATCAGTTTCAATCAATAAACGATCCAATGGGACTTTTCTAGCGACATCGTGCAAAACGGCAGCATTCTTAAAGCTGACAATTCCAGACATTGAAATATAAAAGTTCATATCGAGAGCCTGTTTGGCAATATCCCAAGTTTCCGAAAAACAATGCATTACCCCGCCAATGGCGTCCGCATTTTCTTCTTTCATCACTCGAAGTGTATCTTCGGCTGCCTGACGTGTATGAATAATCAGTGGTTTATTTGACTGAATCGCTGCCCGAATATGCTCGCGAAACCGGGAACGCTGTAATTCAAGCCCATCTGCAGTCTCGGTTCGATAATAGTCAAGTCCGGTTTCCCCGATGGCAATACAGGCGGGATGGCTTGCCATTTGTATTAGCAATGGGGCATCAGGCTCCTTCTCAATCAGGCTATTCGGATGCAGGCCAACGGAAATACTCACCTGATCATATCGCCTGGCGATAGCGCACAAAGTATCATAATCAGACAAATCGACGCAGACACAGAGAAAGTGCTGAACATCATTGTCCTCTGCTTGTCGGATGACGTTATCCAGATCATTGTCAAACTCGGTTAAATCGATAAAGTTTAAATGGCAGTGGGAGTCAATCAGCATCACATTACATCGTATCAGTCATTTGAGATGATTTTAGCATGCCAGCAAGGTGAGTTTCTATTTTATTCGCAAAATTACGGGCGTCAGGATCAATAAATTGAAGCCCCAGGCCGGGCGGTTTGCTGCCTTGTGAACCTCGGGGAGTGATCCAGACTACCCGTGCCGTTACACGATAGGTTTGTGTCTCATTAGGCAAGTTAACCAATAACACGACTTTGGTGTCTATTGCATAAGACTGTAAGGTTCTTACAAACAGGCCGCCATTTTTTAGAAATGGCATATAAGCCATATATAATGCACTTTCGGAAGGATAAGCACAGTTAATTACTGGAACTTCCTCGCTCATTTTTGCATCCCTGTTTTGTCATAATTAATAGATTTTCCAACGCCAGCAGCGGGTTCACATTCATATTATGGTTCAAATTCCTGGTAATAGCATTTATTTTATCCAAAACCATGAATAATGAAAACAAGTGAAAGCCTGAGGCGAGTTGGCCAAGAGCTTGAGAATTAGCATGGTCTGGAAACTGTTTCAGCAGCTTAGCTTCGACCAATTCTGAGCATATTAAATACAGGATCCAGGTTAATTCTACTAAAGGATAAACCGCCCATTTTGCGGCAAGCTCACAGGCTGAGTATTGGTTATTACTTAACTTCAGCAAGTCCTCAATAATTTTCGGCAAATCGGCGGCAAGTTTTCCGCGTTCGCTCTCCGGATTATAACAAGAAGCCAGGCTTAAATGGCCTTCAGATTCGAGCCTGTCTTTAAATCGCCATAATTGGCATCGGCTGATGATAGTTGGAAGCAGCGTACCAATCTGCTCAGCCAATAAGATGAAATAGACATTGGCAGGCGGCTCTTCGAGGATTTTTAATAAAGCATTGGCTGCGAATTGATTCATTTTCTCTGCAGCATAGACTATAACTACACGCGTATACCCTAATTGAGGGCTGGTATAAACACTGGACTGTAAGTCCCGAATCTGTTCGATCTTAATTCCTGCCCCCGCTTTTTCAGGCATAATGAGCTGAAGATCGGGATGCTCTTTACTGGTTGCCAGAGTACAGGATTGGCAGGGCTCTGTATCTGAATGCAGAGAGGAGCATAAAATACTTCGGGCTATTTGCAGTGAGAACTGCTCTAGTGACAAATGAGCGGCTCCAACCAGCATCAGAGAATGACTGAGCTTGCCTTTTCGCGCAATCTCGACGAAATGTTGCCAGTGTTGGTCATGAGCGCGGATTAAGTGCGCCGGTTCAGACAAATTCACCACAGCTCCCAAACTATCAATTGAAAAACACTTCCAGACTGGATACAACCTGGTCCTGAACTTCGTTCAGCGACAGTTCAGCATTAATAATAACCACATTATTCATTGTGCTGATTTTCCGATGATAAGCTTGATAAACCCGATTAAAGAAGTCCATAGATTCACGCTCTATACGATCAGCCTCTCCCCTTCCCCTGGTTCGGGCCAGCCCATTCTCGGGTGAAATATCAAGAAAAAAAGTCAAATCAGCCTGAATATTATCAAGGCAAAAAGAGGACAGCTGATGAAGAAACTCCATATTGAGTCCACGCCCCCCGCCCTGATAAGCAAAACTGGATAACTCAAATCGATCGGCAACCACCCAGCCACCCTTTTTCAGGGTTGGAGATATCAGTTCTTCCAGCAATTGGACTCTGGCTGCATACATTAGTAATAATTCGCTTCGCGCTGCAAGAGTCTCACCAGGATAATTTTCCTTTATGATTTCGCGGATTTTTTCTCCAATACGCGTTCCGCCTGGCTCGCGGGTAAGAATGACTGAATCAATTCTTTTTGTCAGAAACTCTTTAATGGTATGAATGACAGTTGATTTACCTGCGCCCTCCATCCCTTCAACGACAATAAATTTGCCTTTTGACGTCATTCATGCCCCTTAATCAGATAGCGAAAGATAGCGCGGCGTTGTTCATCATAATTAGTGGAAAAGTAATGCGAGCCATCACCTTTAGCCACATAATATAAATAATTGGTTTTCTCGGGCTGAGCCGCAGCAAAAATAGCATTTTTTCCAACCATTGCAATCGGTGTCGGCGGCAATCCCTTGTTACGATAGGTGTTATAGGCAGAGTTTATGGCGAGGTCCGCATGGGTTAATTTTCCTTTAAAATCAGGCCCCATTGCATAAATAACTGTAGGATCCATTTGCAGTGGCATATGCTTCTTTAAACGGTTAACAATAACTCCTGATATGATCCCGCGCTCTTCTGCAATAGAGGCTTCCTTCTCCAAAATCGAGGCTACAATAAGGAGGTCATAAGGGTTTTTATAGGGAAGATCTGCAGCCCGCTGCTGCCAGGCTTCATTGAGTACTTTAAGGAGATTTCTGTTTGCCAGTTGAATTATTTTTTTTGCATCACTGCCGGCATTGTAACGATAGGTATCTGCCAGCAGTAAGCCTTCCGCTGTTTCATGATTACCAATAATTAGCTTAAAATCATCCGGGCTAAAGTTCAGATAAGGAGTTTGTGTAAACTGCTTTTCAACCTGAGCAAGTGTTGTTCCTTCAATAATTGCCAGGGATTCAATCAATACCTTACCTTGAATTATCTTCTCAAGGAAATCAAGCGCTGAATCGCCGGGTTCGATTTCATAGACTCCAGCCTTAAACTGAGCGGCAATCTTTTTCCATTTAATATAATTCAGCAGGGTTTGCTCGGAGTCAATAAAACCTTGTGTCTTTAATTGATGCACAATGGCACTGGCAGTGGAGTTAGGTTTGATTTCAATAATGAAGGGTTTGCCATTATCAATCATGGCTGAATGTAAATCGTTGTGAATAAAATAGGCTATATAGCCGAGAAAAATCAAACTACATACCAAAAACAGCACGGCGAATAGTTTAATTACTCGGCCAAACATTTATACACGCTTGAATAGTAAGGAACCATTAGTCCCGCCGAACCCAAGAGAATTGCTTAACACGTAATCAACTTTTCTCTTTTGCGGCACATGTGGAACATAATTCAAATCGCAACCTTCATCCGGGTTATCCAGGTTAATAGTGGGCGGTACGATTTGATCCTTAATTGCGAGCACGCTAAATATTGCTTCAACTGCTCCAGCTGCTCCCAACAGATGACCAGTCATCGATTTTGTAGAGCTAATAGCCAGATCATAGGCATGAGTACCAAATACTCGTTTAACAGCCTTGGTTTCATTCATATCATTGAGATAGGTCGAAGTTCCATGAGCATTGATGTAATCAACAAGCTCAGGCTCAATCCCTGCATCATGAATAGCCGCTTCCATTGCTCGAGAGGCCCCATCCGCATCTTCATCAGGTGCTGTAATATGATAGGCATCGCCAGACATGCCAAAGCCAGCAAGTTCGGCATAAATTTTTGCACCGCGAGCTTTCGCGTGTTCATATTCTTCGAGAATGAGAATGCCTGCGCCTTCACCCATAACAAAACCGTCACGGTCCTTATCCCAGGGGCGTGAGGCTTTTTCTGGCTCATCATTTCTTTTTGATAAGGAGCGAACAGCAGAAAAACCAGCGAGGCAAAGCGGTGTCGTAGTCATTTCAGCACCACCGCAGATCATTACATCTGCATCGCCATAAGCAATCATTCGCCCTGCCAGACCAATATTATGCGTTCCAGTAGTACAGGCTGTTACGACTGAAATATTAGGGCCTTTAAGGCTATGGCGAATTGAAATCTGTCCGGCAACCATGTTAATGATGCCTGCGGGAATAAAGAAAGGAGATACTTTTCTTGGCCCACCGGTTACCAGCTTATCCTGATTATTAGTGATTGTCTCAATACCACCAATTCCTGCACCTACAGCCACACCGGTACGAAGGCTTAGCGTCTCATCAATCACTAATCCAGAATCAGCCAGAGCCTCATCAGCAGCCGCAATTCCGTATTGGGTGAATACATCCATTTTGCGGGCATCTTTCAGCGGCACGTAATCCTCAATGTTAAAATTTTTAACCTTGGCCCAGATTTTGGTGGTGTATTCAGCAGTATCAAAACCTTCAACCAGTCCAACACCGCTTTTACCAGCCAATATATTTTGCCAGGTTTCCTCGACATTAAGTCCAACAGGGGTAACCATCCCCATCCCAGTGACTACAACACGCCGCTTACTCAATGAATACTCCTCAATTATCAGGCTTCTTCTTTATTCAGGTTTGATTCAATATAATCAATGGCTTCCTGAATAGTAGTAATTTTCTCTGCTTTCTCATCAGGAATCTCAGTCTCAAATTCCTCTTCCAAAGCCATAACGAGTTCAACAGTGTCTAATGAATCAGCACCCAGATCATCAACGAAAGAAGCATTGTTTTTCAACTCTTCTTCTTTAACGCCTAATTGTTCGACAACAATTTTACGAACCCGCTCTTCAACTGTACTCATAACTAGTGTTTCCTCTTTGTTAAAAAAATTTATGAAGGTAGTTTATTCAATTCTTGCAAGAACGCAAGAAATTAATCCATGTACATTCCACCATTCACGTGAATAGTCTCTCCAGTGATATATTTGGCGCAATCAGAGGCCAGAAAAGCGACTGTCTGCGCAATATCATCAACAGAACCCAGACGTTTCATGGGTATTCTTTTCAGCATTTCATCTTTAACCATATCTGGCAGGATGCTGGTCATATCGGTATCAATAAAACCAGGGGCCACCACATTTACTGTGATACCCCTGCTTGCCATCTCCTGAGCAAGTGATTTACTGAATCCAACAATTCCTGCCTTGGCAGCAGTGTAATTAGTCTGTCCAGAGTTGCCGCTGGCCCCTACCACTGAGCCTATCGTGATAATACGTCCCCAACGCGCCCGAAACATCGGCTTGATACAAGCCTTACTCATGCGAAATACAGCAGTTAAATTCGTTTCGATAACTTTAAGCCACTCCTCATCGTCCATGCGAAGCAACAGATTATCGCAAGTGATCCCGGCGTTATTCACCAGAATTCCAGGCAGTTTTTCATGATCGGAAAGCTGCGACATTAAATGCTCAATGGCGTCCTTATTGGTAACGTCCAAAGCGACACCCTCGCCAGAAAGGCCTTCCTGTTTGAAGTAGTCGGAAATAGTCTGGCTGCCGCTTTCCGTCGTTGCGGTACCTATAACATAAGCCCCTTGCCTGGCTAATGTTTTGGAAATGGCCATGCCTATACCACGTGTTGCACCGGTAACCAATGCAATTTTACCCTGAAGATTTATCATTCCAAGCTCCGAATTAATAACTTTCGCTCATTTCCCATTGCGACAAAACCGCTTCCATCGAATCATTGTCATGAACACAAGCGGCAGATAATGAACGATCAATTCGCTTGACCAAGCCAGACAATACTCTCCCTGGCCCGCACTCGATGATATGCTCCACTCCATTGGTTTTAAATAACTGTATAGTCTCAACCCAGCGAACAGGGCGGTATAGCTGTTCTTTTAAAAGCGTTCTCATTTGCTGGATAGATTGATAAACTGCCAGATTCACATTACTGATCACAGCAAAATCCGGCACCCTGAAATCTGCAGCATTCAAATCGCTTTCAAACGCGGTTGCGGCGTCTTTTAATAAATCACAATGACAGGGAACACTGACCGGGATAAGCTTTGCAAGCTTGGCACCGGCTTCTTCCGCATTTCTGATAGCATTTTCAACGGCAGCGCTATGACCCGCAATAACCACCTGACCTATCGCATTGTAATTGGCAGGACTGACTTTAAGCTGTGAGTCGCTAGATTGCTTGCATAGCTCAACAACCTGTTCATCAGTCAATCCAACAATAGCAGCCATAGCGCCCAAACCCATTGGTACTGTTTGTTGCATTAACTGACCGCGCTTTTCAACCAGTTTTGCTGCTGTTTGAAGACTTAGCGCATTAGCGCAAACCAAAGCGGCATATTCACCTAGACTATGCCCTGCCATGAAGCGTGGGCGCGGTAGTTCCTGCTGCTTCAAGGCTCTGAAAACAGCAACATCAGCGGTTAACATTGCAACCTGCGTGTATTCAGTTTGATTAAGACGGGCTTCCGGACCATTTTGAACCAAATGCCATAGATCATAGCCCAAGGCGTCAGATACCTGGTTAAATGTTTTATTAATAACAGGAAAGGCCTCAGCAAGTTCAGCCAGCATACCTACTGATTGAGATCCCTGTCCGGGGAATACAAATGCCAGATTTGCCATAAAATAAATCTCCAGAATGGATTAGTAACGAATGACCAGGGCACCCCAGGTCATACCGGCACCAAAGGATTCAAGAAGTAATAACTCATCACGTTTAATGGAGCCATTTTTGATTGCAAAATCAAGAGCCAGGGGAATAGAGGCAGCAGAAGTGTTGCCTTGATTCTCAATAGTAACAATGACCTGTGACATGGGTAAGTCCAGTTTCCTGGCGATTCCCTTAATAATCCGAATATTGGCCTGATGTGGAACTAACCAGTTTATGTCTGATTTCTTCAGCTGGCTGGCTTCAAGAATTTCATCAACAATGTCACCCATGATATTAACTGCAATTTTAAACACCTCGTTTCCGCGCATGCCAATATAGGAGCGCTGGCCTTGAGTGGTAAAATTTTCATAGGTGAGTAAAGCATCCGCATCAAAAGAGGAATGCAGTTTACTGGCAATAATTCCATCTCTTTCGGAGTCTGCAGACAAGACAACAGCTCCTGCGCCATCGCCGAAAAGAATACTGGTAGAACGGTCTTCCCAATTTACTGCGTGAGACATACGCTCACTACCTATTACAAGAATATGCTTTGCAGCTCCGGAACGGATAAAATTCCATGCGTTGTCCATAGCATAGACAAAACCACTGCAGGCAGCACTGATATCAAATGCCGGAATTGGTTTTTTTATGTTCAGTGCTTTTTGAACATGACAGGCCATGCTCGGAAAAAAATGATCAGGGGTACAGGTTGCGACAATAATGACGTCGATATCGTCTGCTTCAATAGTAGAAGACTCCAGTGCTTTCCTGGCAGCTTCTGACGCCATAAAAAAAACAGTTTCCTCATCATTGGCAATATGTCTGCTGCTGATACCTGTTCTTGAATGAATCCACTCATGAGTGGTATCCAGTCTGGACTCAAGTTCGACATTGCTCAATTGATGCTTTGGTAAGTAACTGCCTGTACCATTAATTACAGCATTTTTCATAACAATAAGCCTTGATTGATAAAATCGGTTATTTGCTCACGCACAAGGTCCACTACATTGTTCTTAACTTGTAAAATTGCTTCTTCAATGGCATTTTGAAAAGCCAGTTCGTTTGCACCGCCGTGACTTTTAATGACAATACCATTCAACCCAAGCATACTGGCTCCATTATATCGGGCAGGATCCATACGGGTTTTAAGATGATTTAGCGCAGGTTTGGCAATCAAGCCCGCAAGTTTGGTTAAAAATGAGCGTGAAAAGGACTCCCTGAGAACAGAAAGCATTAACTTGGCCAATCCTTCGCTTGCTTTTAAGGCAACATTACCAACAAAACCATCGCAGACTACCAAATCTACTTCACCAGAGTAAAACTGGTCCCCTTCCACATAGCCAACATAATTCATGAGTGTACATTCGGCCAGCATATGGGCGGTACGTTTTACCTGATCATTTCCCTTGATCTCTTCAACACCAATATTTAGCAATGCGATTTTGGGTTGACGTTTTTTATCAACAGCCTGGATTAGAGCCGAGCCCATTACAGCAAACTGAAAAAGATGCTCAGCACAGGAATCAACATTAGCACCCAGATCAATGACCCGGGTTTTTCCCTGCTGTGTCGGCAAGGTAGCTATTATTGCCGGACGATCAATACCGGGTAAGGTTTTCAGGACAAAACGCGCGGTAGCCATCAATGCACCGGTATTTCCAGCACTGACACAGGCCTCTGCCTTTCCTTCTTTCACCAGATTAATCGCAACTCGCATGGATGAATCTTTTTTGTTTCGCATTGCCTGAGAAGGCAGTTCATCCATACCCACAATTTCAGAAGCATGCACTACTGTGATTTGCTCTGGATTCGCAGTATGTTTTTTTAGCAATGAGTTAACTTGTGTTTGATCGCCAACCAGAATCAGCTTAAGTTCCGCGTTTTGCTGAACAGCTCGAACACAAGCAGGAATCACCACCTTAAGGCCATGATCCCCTCCCATCGCATCAACGGCAATTGTTATGCTTTTCAAGCGAATTACTCTTCTTTCTCGTCTTCGTAGACATTATCGTTGTCAAGCACTTTGCGGCCACGATAATAACCATCCGGGGTGATGTGATGTCGGCGATGCGTTTCACCTGTTGTGCTATCTACGGATAAAGTAGGTCCGGTCAAAGCATCGTGTGAACGTCGTTGATCACGTCGTGAGCGTGATTTTTTATTCTGTTGAACAGCCATTGTATTACTCCTAGGCGAATAGTCTAATGTTGGGCGAAATATTACCCATTTTTTCCCTATAATCCAAGTCTTAGTGCAACTAATATTGGAATTTAGCAAAAATTGCTGCGTATTATACTTCAATTTCCCATTATTCGGAAATTTCCGCGATTAATTTTAAATGTTCATGTGTTGCTGCATTTCAGCATCGCAATCCTCGACATGCTCATGAAGCATTGGACTGTAGAGAAATAGCTCATCAGTAACCAGTTGTTTCAAGTCAACCTCATCCTTCTCATAAACAACTGTCTCAAATTCAGCCATCAGTTTTTCAGCAATGGTTTCAGAGGCACATAGGGCGAGTTCCGTTGAGTTGGAATAATCGCAGGTAAATTCATTTAAACATCGCTGGCAGATGATTGTCAGCTTTCCGCTCACGGTCATGCTTAATAAATAATAATTTCGACAAAACTCAATCTTAAACTGACAGACCAGCTCACAAGGCGGCTGTATATGCTGCGGCAGACGCTCAGTCAGTTCGATTAAAGCCTGCTGATAATCATTATATTCGAGGTATTTTTTCAGATTAATTATCATAAAAACTCAATTCCAGGTAACTGCGTCTGGAGCACATATATGCACAACCGACGTACAGTGTAAATCAGTTAAATCTTCACCGGATTTATGGTCAAAGGCTCGCGATCAGTATAAACGGATACGCCGAAGGGGCCAATATTTTTTCCTGTACATCGATATCTCAGGTAATCAATAAGATGCAGGGTCAAAGCAGCGATGGTTCTGGTATTATGCCGTTCAAATTGAATCCAGCTGGCCCTCTTCCCTTCATTATTCTCGGTAACACCAAATAAAACCTCTTTGAGAACGACTCCTGAAAATGAATATTGCTGCACAATAGACTGATGAGATGAGCGGCGCTTCTGCAGTCGCTCTTTAAACTGCATGGATATTTCAGAATAAAAAAAACCATCATCTTCAAATCTAAGATGTGCGCCTTTTAACATTTCTTCAAGAACTTCTGCCGTCAGGCGCTTATTGTGGTTCAAATCAAGGCGCAATCTGTTAACCACAAGTACAATAAAACTAATCTCCGAATGAGTGGCAGGAACTATTTCTCCGCTTTCGATTAAATGCCTGATAGATAAACTTTCACAATATGTATTTTCAATTTTACTGAAAAATTTAGTTAGTCGAGCTATTTCAGGCATAATTATTCGGAGATTTTGGGAAGTATACTTTAAGTATATTTTACTTGTGAAATAACGCCATTCTCGATTGGAATGATTTGAAGATTTGCTTTATATCGTGTAGAAACTCCTTTTCCACACAATTGATGCTAAGTTATACATATACATATTTAATAAATGAGTTCATCATGTGGGAAAAACTGGGAGAAGGAACCTTTAATGTTGCTTACGTTAATGAAGATAAAACTAAAGTCTTTAAAGTTCAGAAATCTTTAGGACCGCAAGGATATGTACCGCCTACCGACGGGCCTGAACGCTCAGCCAGATTATGGAACGAGATTAACCATAATTATCCACCACCAGCCTATTTACATACTGATAATGACAGTGTTCCTCCCAAAACAGGATGGGTTTGTCCTTTTATCAAAGGTAAAAATGCATCGGATCGGGAGATAGGTAACGCACTGTTAGACATTTTTAATCGTACGGGCCGTATTGTCCTTGATGCCTATGTACCTGGAAATTTCAAGAAGGACGAAAAGGGTAATATTGCCTGTGTTGATATTGGAATGGC
The DNA here is from genome assembly GCF_900640215.1 of Legionella genomosp. 1. Taxonomy (NCBI): domain Bacteria; kingdom Pseudomonadati; phylum Pseudomonadota; class Gammaproteobacteria; order Legionellales; family Legionellaceae; genus Legionella; species Legionella genomosp. 1. Next base: position 91,287 of record NZ_CAAAJH010000011.1, on the reverse strand, counting down.
GTTCCAGTTGCAGCAGCAGGAAGAGGCCTTCTTTGCTCAATATCAAAGACAAAGAGGCACCAGACCTGCCAGCATGATAAGTAACTCTGAATGGAGACGTGGCTATGACAAGATCTATAGCACTTTTCCATTTATCCCAACAATCATTGCCTCTAATACAGTGAATACGACAAAAGCGTTATTATTTATCAAAATGAATCGTCCAGACATCTATAATGTTGATTTCTTAAAATCAGATAAATCTATGATTAAAAAGTTGGCCGCGGCTTATGATGAATCAGTAAACCCATCATCACCGCAACCTAATCATGAGGTAATTTCGGCTGCTAAACAGATTCTTACGCATGAAAAACCTATTTCAATGAATCAGTTAAAAGAGAGCTGTAAAGCTGAGCTTGAACGATATATTAATTCCCGGGGCACTTTAAATCTCGACGGCGAGTTTAGCCCATCTTTCAGGACTAAATTTTTTAGAAATCAAACGTTAACAGCCAAAAAAGTAGACGTCGCAAAAGAGCTGCTTCAAGAGCTCGACGATGCGAACAGCCCGGAAGATATTCAATTGGCTATCCAGAGGATTAAGGAAGACCCAGAGCTTATCAGTCAGGGAGTAATTGCTGATGAACTTCTAAATAGAATTAACAAATGTTCATTTATTATTGACAATGTGAGTGAATTCAATTTGACTGCATCTAACAGTCAAGCGCTGACTCATTAGCTGTCAGAGGTGAATCACTTGCTGAATCTGAAGTTTAAAGAGAATTTAATTTTCATAATAGGGTTTCAGTGAGAAGCCACTTGACTTAAAATAGATATATTTTAAACATTTGTAGGATTATGAAAGCAAAGGTTATTGTGGGCATGTCCGGAGGTGTCGACTCCTCAGTGGCGGCCTGGTTACTCAAGGAGCAAGGCTATCAGGTCGAAGGCTTGTTCATGAAGAATTGGGAGCAGGACGACCAAGACAATTATTGTCCTGCAGCAGTAGATTTGGCAGACGCAGAAGCAGTCGCAAGCAAGCTGAATATCCCTCTGCACTGTGTTAATTTTTCAGGTGAATACTGGAATAGAGTTTTTACTCATTTTTTAAATGAATATGAATCCGGAAGAACACCGAATCCAGATGTGCTTTGTAATAAAGAAATCAAATTTAAAGCTTTTCTGGATTATGCCTTAGGTATGGGGGCTGATTTTATTGCAACCGGTCATTATGCTAAAATCAGACATGAAAGCCCATTCCCTGCATTGCTGAAAGCCAAGGATCGTGAGAAAGACCAAACTTACTTTTTACATGCAGTAGAACCTTCTGCTCTAGCTAAAACTTTATTTCCAATAGGTGACTACCACAAGACGGAAATCAGAGAAATGGCCAAAGAACTGGGATTGATTACCCATGATAAAAAGGATTCCACAGGAATTTGTTTTATTGGCGAAAAGAAATTTAAAAACTTTCTGAATGAGTTTATTCTGGCCAAACCTGGTCCAATAAAAACTACAAAAGGTGATATAATAGGACAACATGATGGTTTAATGTTCTATACACTAGGACAAAGGCAAGGCCTGGGCATTGGAGGGCTTGCTAACTCAGGTGACGAGCCCTGGTATGTGGTTGATAAGGATCTGGCGAATAATACTTTAGTTATTGCCCAGGGACAGAGCCATCCAATGCTTTATTCGCAAGGGTTGATGTGCAGTGAAATACACTGGCTTGCGGATTATAAAGATCAATTGCCAATCACCTGCTATGCTAAAACCCGATACAGGCAAACAGAGCAAGCCTGCATCATTTCACCACTGAATAATAAGCAGCATTGTGTGATGTTTGCAGATCCTCAGCGGGCAGTTACTCCCGGGCAATATATTGTGTTCTATGATAAAAACCAATGCCTCGGTGGTGCTATAATTGAGCAAAATATTCGATAAACTGATACATTTTTTTGGAGTTACAAATGGACGCCACAATGACAGAAACCTCTTCCGTTCATTTTACCGTCAGTGCAGCCGACAAGGTTGCCTCTTTATTGGCTGAAGAAGATAATCCTAAACTCAACCTCCGGGTTTTCATTAGCGGTGGAGGGTGTTCGGGTTATCAGTATGGCTTTACCTTTGACGATGTCATTAATGAGGACGATACCATCGTCTCCCAGCAATGCTCAGATGGCAGTTCACGAGTGAATTTATTGATTGATTCTATGAGCTATCAATATCTTTCTGATGCAGAAATCGATTATGTCAAAGGCATACAGGGCGAACAGTTTGTAATTCGTAACCCTAATGCAAAAACAACTTGTGGTTGTGGTTCTTCTTTCAGTATGGATGAGGATGAGTAGTATTTTATTTCTATTTCCCCATATCTGCCATTAAGTTAAAGTTAGGGTTTTGTCGTTCCCGCGAAGGAATCCATTCAGCGGTTGGAATTATAGTTAGCTCAGAGGTGGGTCCCCGCCTTCGCGGGGATGACAGTTTTATATACAATTGAGCTTAATTTTTTGCAGTGGGTTCTATCCTTTCCTGCTACGCTCCGCGACTTGTTCGCGGGATCCAGGTGTAGACTTAACTCTAGTAAGGTCTAACAATCACTTTTGTTCCAATCTTGACGAAATTCTGATTTAACCATTTAGCATCGCCAGGTCTTACGCGAATACATCCGTGACTGGCATTGTAATTGGGAACATCAGGAGATCCGTGTATTGCATAATATTTACTGAAAAACATGCAATAAGGCATAGGAGCTCCGCCCTTTCCCAAAGGATAACGGCTGGAACGGCATCCTGCCCCGCTTTTACTCATTACTCGATAAGTTCCCGAAGGGGTTTTACAAGAGCGTTTGATATCACGGCAGTAATGACTTCCACCAGATGCTTTTCCGCTTCGTACCACCTTCCCATTACTGGATATCGCAACCCAGGTTAATTTTCTCGGATTAAAAATAAATGTATTGGATGCTACATTAATGTGAGGTACATTGTCTGGAATTATTGCATTGTCGGCATAGGCATTATCGAATACACAAAAAGCAAATGCAGCGAGGATGAATTTGCGGAGGTTTCTTGCTTCCATGATCTGTCCTTTAGATGATCCTAACCTAAATATAGTTCATTTATTAGGCAGTTCCAGTCTTCGGGAATTAAGAGTTGTTTTGCTGATAATCAAAATGGAAGGATTTTTATTTTTATCAAGCCATTGAAGCAGCAATTGCAGATTTTTTTCCTCCATTGCAATGCAACCATGTGTTCCCTGATTCTCAGAACGCCATATGTGGAGAAAAATGGCACTTCCCTTTCCGGGAATAATAGGCGAAGTATTGTAATCGATGACCGCTCCCATTCGATAAATATCGATTAACATGGGCTCATAGCTGTTAGCCGTTGTTGGGCCAGTAATCCAGGTATTATATTCAGAGCTATTTACATCATCGATAAATTTATCCTCTTTAGTGACGAATCGCGTATCCATACGTAAACTCATGGGATTACTAGCGAATACATTGTGAATACGAAATAATCCGGCAGGTGTTTTTTTATCCCCTTCTATTTTCATACCAGGTTCAGCAACACCGGACTGGCCAAGCACCGCCGGTATAGCACTCGAATTTTTAGGCTGCCAAATGCGCTTTTTTCACATAGAAATAATTTTGCCTTAACCCCGCCAACAGGCTCAACCACGATCAATTGAGAAACTGTGGAAGCGATGGGGTATTGTACATCGCATGGATTAGCTTCTTTAGCCCAGCACGTCGGGAGGGCATATACACTGGCCAGTAGTCCAGTAATAATTAGGAAATTTTTCATTCATAGATCCGCTGGTCTACCTGGTGTTGAAAAGCCAATAGCGAAGGCTTGTGGCGATCCGGAATTATTTAATTGATCCAGGAAGACCAGCTTGAAATACCCTTTATCCGCTAAAGAGCTCAAGTCAGTATTTTCCGGATAATATTTTAATAGTGGAAAAAATAGGGATTGACCAATCACATAGCGCTTATCTTTGGTTGGGGGCGATAATCCCCATATGTTTTGATAAGTGATTGCCTCAGATTCATTATTGGAAGTGTTCTTATTGCCCAAATAAAGCATGACGTGCCCGCCAATATAAATCAAAGTCATTAAAGGATGACCTTTCTCTTTGAGTAATGCCAGGCGCTCATCGACATTTTTTTTCGATAAATCAACTACTGAGCCCAATTGTCCTTGCTGAGCTGAATTACGAGGCAGCCAGATTCCCAAAGGAGTGAACAGGCTTTTTAATTCCTGTGAACAATCATTATAAAAATAGGCGCCGCCCCAGCCATAAGGTCTGTTTTGCAGTTGTATTAACAACTGTGAAATTGTTTTTTTGGATGCGGGAACAGGCATTAGCTCGGAGGAATTAGTACTGATCATACCAATTCTGATAACCGCCTGATTATGATTGTTTTTTGCAGGAATCAGTACCGATGTGGACTGCTTATTACGTTCCACCAGAGGAAAAACTCCACCGATATACCCTGTAAATTGTGAGTTCCCTGTTTTATCAAGAATTTCAGTTTGTGTTTTCGTTATTGCAATCAGCTTTTTTTTAGCAGCCTTCTGCCACTGATTGACAAATGGACCGGAAGCAAGCGCAATATCATTGCTTTTTACCCAGGCAAAATATGCATCTGGAGTTAAAACCAGCGCCCAGGCTTTGTCATTTGAATAGGCAAATACATAAAGCGGTGTACCACTCCAAATTGCCGACTCTTGTAAATTATCAAAAGGAAATCCTTGCCCTGGAAGGCTGAAATGGTAAAAATCAGGAGCTGATTCAGGTAGTGCGCGAGCATAACTGTTATTGATTGCGATAGCTCGGTTTACTTCAGAAAACTCAAGGTTTTCCAAAGCAGGAAGATTCATATTGCGTTGTATCCGGTTTAGCCATTTAGCATCATGTTCTTTGAAGTTTTCACCATAATGACGCGCCGCAGGTTCCTTGTTTTGATTGTTGAATTCATCGAGTATTTCCAGTTCAGTTTGTTTTATTTTGGGAAAAAGTGAACGGACCAGGCCTTCGCTCCAGGGAGACAAGCCATTCGTATCACTGGAGTAATAATGCTGGTAGAATCGCTCCAACTGCGACTCCTGATAATTATTGCTTAGTATTGGCACATCGTAATCACTGCTGTCATCGGGAAGATAATCATTGACCTTTTGTGAATACAGCTCGAGTGGAAAATCATAGATTGGAACTTCAACCGCATGCCCGTTTACCGGAATTAAAATAGCAAGAATGCAAAATAAAGCGAATGATCTTAAAGCAAATCCTGACATTAAAACACACTGAATGGACGATTTTGCACCATTCTATCATATAAATTTAATCGCTAAAAGAAGAGTGTATTTACACCTCCTCCTCAAAGCGATTTACTCCCGATTTTTTTACTAAAAATTCTATAAAATTTTTGTGGCTCGCTAGTTCTTCCTCACTGGCGCTATACACCGGAATATTATACTGAATATTACTGACTACCGCTTCGGTTTCAACAATAATTTGCTGCTCTTCTTCCAGATCGCTGCCAAATAAGCTGGTTTGCCCGCCAGTCATTGCCAGATAAACAAATGCCAAGATTTCAGCATCAAGGAGCGCTCCATGAAACTGGCGATGCGAATTGTCAATTTCATAGCGTTTACAAAGCGCGTCGAGACTATTTCGCTGGCCAGGATGTTTTTCTTTTGCCATCACCAGGGTATCAAGGACCATGCAATATTTATCAAGTCGATGAGGATGCTTCAGATGCCCGAGTTCAGCATTGATGAAGCCCACATCGAAGGGGGCATTGTGAATGATTAATTCGCTATCGCAGATGAAATTGAGAAACTCATCCGCAATTTCTGAAAAACGGGGCTTATCTTTTAAAAATTCGGTACTGATCCCATGTACCCGAAATGCCCCTTCATCTACTTCCCGTTCAGGATTGATATAAACATGGTAATGCTTACCGGTTAATTTTCTATCAAGAAGCTCGACACAGCCAATTTCAATAATGCGGTGCCCGGCATCATGACTAATACCCGTGGTTTCTGTATCAAGAACGATTTGGCGCATAAAATTATCTCTTTAATTTAGTTTTGTAATAACTCTGAAATAGCAAGATTTGCCAGCTCGTCTGCCAGCTCATTTTCGACATGACCGGAATGCCCTTTCACCCAATGCCAGTTAATCTGATGTTTCTGAGCCAAAGCATCAAGCTGCTGCCAGAGATCGGCATTTTTTACAGCTTCTTTTTTAGAATTTTTCCATCCATTTTTTTTCCACTGAAAAAGCCATCCCGTCATACCTTGACGAACATATTGGGAGTCAGTGTATAGCTCTACCTGGCAAGGACGATTCAAAAGAGTAAGTGCCTGGATGGCAGCCATCAGTTCCATTCGATTGTTTGTAGTATGCGCTTCCCCACCATATATTTTTTTTTCCTGGCCTTTATAGCGTAATAAAGCCCCCCATCCACCAGGACCGGGGTTGCCTTTGCATGCTCCATCAGTAAAAATTTCAACAATCATAGTGAATTCAATCTTCAATAAAGCGGGGAGTGTAACATCATTTTTGGAATTCTGAATTCTCCTTCTGATATTTTCTGTTTAGCAACTTCAATATCAGGTGAAAAATAACGATCTGATTCATAATGCCTGACGGATGATCTCAGCTTTTCATAGAAAAGCTTCAGAGGGGTTGATGTAAATAATGGCTGATGAAAATCGAGCCCCTGACAGGCAGCCAGCAACTCAATAGCCAGAATGGTTTTTGTATTATCAAGCATCAGATGTAATCGTCTGGCTGCATTTGTGGCCATGGAAACATGATCTTCCTGATTGGCAGAAGTCGGCAAACTGTCGACTGAATGCGGATGCGCCAAAGCTTTGTTGTCGCTGGCACAGGCTGCCGCTGTCACATGAGCAATCATAAATCCAGAATTAAGCCCCCCTTCCTTCACCAGATAAGCCGGTAATCCGCTGAAATTCTTGTCTATAAGCAAGGCTATTCGTCTTTCAGAGTTAGCCCCTATTTCTGCAATAGCAAGCGCCAAATTATCGGCCGCCATAGCCAGTGCTTCACCATGAAAGTTACCACCCGATAATATTTCATGTTCTCTTGTGAAAACCAGAGGATTATCAGTAATTGCATTGACCTCAACCGCCAGAGTATCTCTGACAAAATTCATTTGATGCAAAACTGCACCCATGATCTGTGGCTGACATCGTAGTGAATAAGGATCCTGCACTCTATTGCAGGAACGATGAGACTCTCTGATTTCACTTTTAGCCAATAACTCGCGATAAAACTGTGCGACGACACGCTGCGACTGATGTCCACGAATTCGATGAATGCGATCATCAAAAGGCGTATCGCTTCCCAGCGCCGCATCCAGTGAAAGGCAGCCGGCAATTATAGCGGTTTCAAACAAAGTCACACATTGATAATAAGCCTGTAAACAGATGGCGGCAGAAACCTGTAAGCCATTCAATAAGGCCAGCCCCTCTTTGGGGCCAAGTTCCAGGGATTTTAAGCCGGTAAGTGCCAATCCTTCTTCAGCAGGCATTACTTTACCTTGATAACGTACATTCCCGGCTCCAATTAATGGTAAACTAAGATGAGCAAGAGGAACCAGATCCCCTGAAGCCCCCACTGATCCTTTGGCGGGAACGCAAGGCCAGAGCTGATGGTTATACATCGACAGAAAAGCCTGAATCAGCGCCGGACTTACCCCAGAGTATCCCTGAGCAAGACTATTTATTTTCAGAAGAAGAATTGAGGCAACCGTCTCATCATCAAGAAGCTCGCCAGTTCCACAGGCATGCGACAAAACAATATTTCTCTGCAATTGTCTCAGATTCTCAGGACTTATTGTCTGAGACGCAAGCGAACCAAAGCCGGTATTAATTCCATAGACAATTTTTTTATCACGAATTACTGACTCCACTTCTTTGAAAGAGGCCTCAATATCGGCATGAGAACTTTCATCAAGCGCAATAACCTGCTTTGAAACCAAAAGCGCTCTGATTTTGGCCAGTGTTAATTCGCCCGGAACTATGCTTACAGGTTCAAACATGGGCTTTTTCCTCTTCCATAGGTATCCACAAATGATTTTCATGAGCACATTGTCTGGCCAGGGAGTAACCTGCATCGGCATGACGCATAACACCTGAAGCCGGATCGTTATATAATACTCTTGCCAATCGTCTGGCAGCCTCATCAGTTCCATCAGCAACGATGACCATTCCTGCATGCTGAGAAAATCCCATACCAACACCGCCGCCATGATGAATACTGACCCAGGTTGCCCCACTGGCACAATTGAGCAAGGCGTTCAGTAAAGGCCAATCGGAGACGGCATCGCTGCCGTCCATCATGCCTTCCGTCTCACGGTTTGGGCTTGCTACTGAACCGGAATCAAGATGATCGCGGCCAATCACAACAGGAGCTTTTAATTCCCCATTTTTAACCATTTGATTGAAGGCTAATCCCAGGCGTGCCCGGTCTTTGAGTCCAACCCAGCAAATTCTGGCTGGTAAGCCCTGGAAACTGATTCTTTCCTTCGCCATATCCAGCCAGCGATGAAGCGGCTGATTTTCCGGCAATAATTCTTTTACCTTTTCATCTGTTGCATAGATGTCTTCGGGATCTCCTGATAATGCAACCCAACGGAAAGGCCCCACGCCTTCACAAAACAACGGTCTGATATAGCTTGGAACAAAACCTGGAATGGCAAAGGCGTCTTTGACTCCAGTTTCAAATGCCATTTGGCGAATATTATTGCCATAATCAAATACTGGAATACCCTGTGTCTGGAAGTAAAGCATGGCTTTGACCTGCTCCGCCATTGATGACTTTGCTGCCGCTATAACTTCTTCGGGATGGGTTCGCCGCTGTGAAGCCGCTTTTTCCAAAGTCCATCCTTTTGGTAAATAACCATTGAGCGGATCATGGGCGCTGGTTTGATCGGTTATCAGATCGGGACGAATCCCGCGTTTTGCCAGCTCCGGATAAATATCGGCCGCATTACCGAGCAGACCAACTGAAACCGGCGCATTACTGCTGAGGGCTTCATTAATCCAATCCAAAGCCTCATCCAGATTATCAGTGCTTTTGTCCAGATAATGAGTGTGCAGCCGTTTATTGATACGGCTCTGATCGCATTCCACTGCCAGCATACTGGCACCTGCCATTGTAGCGGCTAAGGGTTGGGCCCCACCCATTCCTCCAAGCCCGGCAGTTAATATCCATTTTCCCGCCAGACTTCCCTGATAATGTTTTTTCCCTGCAGCAACAAAGGTTTCATAAGTACCTTGAACAATGCCTTGAGAGCCAATATAGATCCAGCTTCCTGCGGTCATCTGGCCATACATCATCAGACCTTTTTTGTCTAATTCATTGAAATGTTCCCAGTTTGCCCAATGGGGAACCAGATTAGAGTTGGCAATCAACACACGGGGAGCATCCTCATGCGTTGTAAAAACCCCTACTGGTTTGCCTGATTGGATTAAAAGCGTCTGATTCGATTCAAGCTTTTTTAAAATTCTGACTATTGCGTCAAAGCAGTCCCAGTTTCGCGCCGCTTTACCAAGTCCGCCATAGACAATTAATGAATCAGGTCTTTCTGCGACTTCCGGATCAAGGTTATTGCACAGCATTCGCAAGGCAGCTTCTGTTAGCCAGCTTCCTGCCTCGAGCTCATTGCCTGTTCTGGCCTTCACCAGTCGCTCCCTAGTAGATTGCACACTCATTGTACTGCTCCCTTAGACATTCCAAGGGGGATAGCATACACCAGAGTATGGTGTGCTGGAATATGGTAATTTGACAGAAAATATTCGCTTAATTAGAGAAGTGCAATGCGCTTTCTAATCAGGACTGACACTGTCCTGGTGAAAACTTTTAATCCACATGCTACACTTGCAGCAATATATGTGAAGATCCTTATCGTGAATACAATACCTTATACCCATCCGCCTTCTTTAAAAGTTTTTTTTGCCACAGAGATGTGGGAAAGATATGGCTTTTATGTGGTTCAATCCCTTTTAGCCCTCTATCTTGCTCTTCACTTTGAGTGGCCTGATGATCAGGTTTATTCATTAGTAGGCTCTTTCACCGCAGTTACCTATTTATCCCCATTAGTCGGTGGGTGGATAGCCGATAATTTATTGGGTCAGAAAAGAACAGTTATTGTGGGTGCCCTCTGCCTATTTACCAGTTATTTTTTTCTTTCTCTTTTTTCATCCCCCGCCATTCTGACTGCGGCTTTGTCGGGAATAGCAGTTGGTACAGGTCTTTTGAAACCCAATATTTCCTCGCTTCTTGGCAATGAATATTCTGCAGACTCTCCAAGGCGTGAAAGCGGTTTTACGATATTTTATATGGGGATTACTACTGGAATTATTCTCGGAACCACTTTGCCGAGCCAGCTAAATGAGCACTTCGGTTGGGGCGTTTCCTTTTTCAGTGCCGCGCTTGGGATGATCATCTCACTTTTTGTCTTCGGGTTCGGTGTTAAACTTTACAAAATTGAGGACTATCATCCTTTCCAGTATCAGGCGACCAAGCTATTTAAAGCAGCCGCTATTATGCTGGCATTGTGGGGAGTGTCTTTTCTTATTCTTAATTTCGCAAGTATTGCCAATGCGGCTTTTGGAACAGTAGTTGTCATTTCTCTCGCCTATCTGGTGACCACTATTCAGCGGGAAAGCGGTACTCAGGCCCGACAAACAATGGTTATTGGCCTTCTCTGCATGATTTCAGTAATGTTCTGGGCATTTTACTTTCAAATGTTCCTGTCTTTAACGTTACTGATTTCACGCGTCGTAGAACCCACATTGCTAGGTATTAACTTTCCACCGCCCTATTATGTCAGCATTCAAAGTTTCGGTATGCTGCTTTTTGGCTATTTTCTTTCACGCCGCACTCCGCGCCTGAATTCAATTCAAAATGGCTTAAGTACAGGCAACAAGTTTGTTCTGGCAATGATTTTCATGACCCTGGCTTATGGACTTATTACCTTTGTCTGTGTGACTGATAGCCATAGCCATCTGTTATCGCCCTGGTTATTTATCCCGGCGTATCTGCTTATCTCAATAGCGGAGCTATTGCTTTCACCTGTGGGTTTGTCTGCGATTACCGTATTGGCCAGCAGGCGTAAAGTAAGCACCATGATGGGAATTTTCTTTGTTTCTCTTGGCATCGGCGGCTTCCTCTCAGGTAAACTGGCTAATTTAACCTCTGTAGAAGGCGGTTCGACTATGTCTGTTTCGCTTTTGAAAATGCACTATGCCCAATCATTTACGCAGCTGTTAATTATCCTTCTGGTTGCGACATTACTTTGTATCGGTTTGAATCTGATAATCAGGAAGTTATTGCTTGGGAAATCAGACTAATGCGAAATTAAAATTGGACTGTTGTAAAAATTTTCCTGCCTCAATGGCGGTAGTTCCCGGCTTCTGTTAAAATCAGGCCCTTTAAAATTGAGATGAAATAGTCTATGTCTGAATACTCTACCCAGCTTAACCAGCTTCTTACATATCTTGATGACATTCATGCGAATGATATCAAAGTACTCGATGTCAAGGAGCAGACTACAATTACCGATTATATGATTATCGCAAGCGGGCGCTCTTCACGCCATGTTAAATCAATTGCAGATTTTGTCATGGAAAAAATGAAGGCTGATGGTTATCCCGCGCTTTCAGAGAATGGTATCGAACATGGTGACTGGGCTTTAGTAGACTTCGGCGATTATGTTCTCCATGTAATGCAGCCTGATAGCCGTGCCTTCTATAATCTTGAAGCCTTATGGGAAAAATAAGTCTGGCTATTGAACTCTATGTTTAAAATCACAATTATTGCCTGCGGTAATAAAATGCCCTCATGGGTCAATGAAGGTGTAAAGGAGTACGCCAAGCGCCTGAAAGAAGCTACGAGCCTGAATCTTGTAGAAATTCCTTTGGGTAAACGAAGCAGCTCCAGTGACTTGTCTAGACTGATGGAAAAAGAAGCTGAACTAATCCTCTCAGCAATTCCCTCCTCTTCCTACGTGATTGCACTGGCGATTAATGGTAAACAATTTAGCAGCGAAGCGCTGGCTGCCAAAGTCGAAAAGTTACAGCTTGGAAACAGCCATGTCTGTTTTATTATTGGTGGGCCAGAGGGATTGAGCACCGAGGTTCTCGAACGTGCTAATGAGCAGTGGTCACTGTCATATTTAACGCTGCCGCATCCTCTTGTAAGAATTATGTTACTCGAAAGTCTCTACCGTGCATGGTCGATAATTCAGAATCACCCTTATCACAAATGAGTAATTGAGGTAATATAGCCGCTCTTAATGGCTCAGACATGTTCAAAGATGCGATTTAATCACTCTGTAAAAAATGACCGTATCGAATCACGAATGCATCTTTTTCGTCTTAACCTTTTGATCGCTCTGGTTATTTGCTTCACCATTATTCTGATTTCCCGACTGGCTTATCTACAGTTATCCCAGTTTAAACGCTATGAAACTCTCTCGCTGAAAAATCAGATGAGTATCATACCAATCGCCCCTCCGCGGGGCATAATCCTCGATAGAAACGGCGTGGTTCTCGCTGAAAATGTTCCTGTTTATGTACTGGAAATTATTCCCGAGCGGGTGAAAAATATGCAGGTGACGCTAAGGCAATTGCAAGCCCTGCTTCCTTCAATTTCAGATGATGATATTGAAAGCTTCAAAAAAGCGCGAGCTCAGAATCGCTCGTTTGTGCCTGTCCCAATTAAATTAAAACTGACTCAGGAAGAAGTTGCTCTGTTTGCAACACATCAGCATCAATTTGATGGCGTTAGCATTAAAGCACGGTTAATGCGTTATTACCCATTGGGAGAAATGACCGCTCATCTGTTAGGTTATGTTGGGAGAATCAATGTTCAGGAGTTGCAGCGTGTGGATCCAACCAATTACCGCGCAACCAATTTTATTGGTAAGTCCGGTATTGAAAAATACTACGAAACGCTTTTGCATGGTCAGGTGGGCTATCAGCAGGTTGAGACGGATGTGAGCGGGCGAACACTTCGAGTGGTCAGTAAACAAAATCCAATTTCGGGGGAAAAGCTATACCTCACTATTGATACAAGGCTTCAGCGAGTGGCTTATGAAGCATTGCAGGATAAGCGCGGCGCAGTCGTAGCTATTAATCCTCATAATGGGGATATTTTGGCCATGGTCAGCTCCCCAAGCTATGATCCCAATCTATTTGTAAACGGCATTCGCTCTGAAGACTACCAAAGGCTTTCAACTGCCAAGGATAGACCCTTATACAACCGTGCAGTCAGAGGCCTTTATCCACCAGCTTCCACAATTAAACCTTTTATCGCGCTGGCTGGTTTGGAAAAAGGGGTCGTGGATACAAATTACAGTGTTTATGATCCGGGCTGGTTTAAGTTACCCGGGGTCAGCCATTCCTATCGCGACTGGAAAAAAACAGGGCATGGTATCATTAATATCAAGCGCGCTATTACCGTTTCCTGCGATACCTACTTTTATCAGCTCGGGCATCGAATGGGTATCGCCTCCATTGAAGATATGCTTACTCAGTTTGGTTATGGGCAACTAACTCATGTCGACTTGCATGAAGAAGCGCCAGGTCTTGTTCCTAACAATCGCTGGAAAAGACGAAGTAAGGGATTGCCCTGGTACCCCGGGGACACATTAATCACAGCAATAGGTCAGGGCTTTATGCTAGCCTCTCCTTTGCAGATAGCCAATGCGACAGCGGCGATGAGCCAGAAAGGCATTCGCTATCGCCCCCATTTAATGGCCAAGTCAATCCAAAGTGATCGCGAAGAAACCCATCCTTATAAGCCGCTCGAAGAATACCCTATCAAATTAAAAGATGATAATTACTGGAACATCATTTCAGATGCCATGCATTCCGTCATTACTAACAATGAGGGAACCGGATATCGATTCGGACGCAATGCGCCCTATTCTGTAGCTGCTAAAACAGGTACTGCTCAAGTATTCAGTCTCCCTCAGAATGAGAAAAAAAGGCTTGGAGAAATCCCGGAATATTTACGCGATCATTCACTATTTATAGCCTTTGCCCCGGTGGAGAACCCGGAGATTGCCATCGCAGTAATTGTTGAGAATGATACAGCCGCATCTGGAGTGGCCAGAAAGGTGCTTGATGCCTATTTTCAACTTCAAAACGGAAAAGACCCCTCATGAATACACAGCCAATGCGTCCGGTTTACCGTTTTACCTCGAAATCATTGCATGTTGACTGGCCCTTGCTAGTCCTCATTTTATCCATTGTCATGTTTGGAATGCTGATTCTGTACAGCGCATCCAATCAGGATATGAGTATGATCATGCGCCAGGGAATGCGTCTTTTCTTTGCTTTTGGAATTATGCTGATTTTTGCAGCAATTCCGCCTCATAAATACAAAATCTGGACGCCCTGGATTTATTGTGTGGGTCTGGCATTGCTTCTTGCAGTAATGGTGATGGGAAAAATTGGTAAAGGAGCCCAGCGCTGGCTTGATTTGGGTGTATTTCGCTTTCAACCTTCGGAAATTATGAAATTAGCCATCCCCATGATGACCGCCTGGTATCTGGATAGAAAGCCAGTTCCTATTAATATGAAAACCCTTATTATTGCCTCCATCATGATTTTCTTTCCAGCGTTGCTAATTGCCAAGCAGCCCGACTTAGGTACAGCAATCATGGTAGTTTCTGCTGGACTAAGCGCAATTTTTCTCGCAGGAATTCGGCTTCGTATTATTATGATTGCTGTCATTCTTATTGGTTCTGCAGCCCCACTGCTCTGGCATGTTATGCATGACTATCAGAAACAGCGGATCCTGACCTTATTAAACCCGGAGCATGATCCATTAGGTTCGGGTTATCACATTATCCAGTCGAAAATTGCTATTGGTTCAGGAGGATTATTCGGGAAAGGCTGGCTTGAAGGCAGTCAGTCACATCTGAACTTCCTTCCCGAACATGCCACTGATTTTATTTTTGCCGTTTGCGGTGAAGAATTCGGATTTCTTGGCAGCCTTGCGCTAATCATTTTATTCATACTGGTGTCATTTCGCGGGTTGCAAATCGCGATACAGGCTCAAACAAGTTACACACGGTTACTGGCAGCAAGTCTTGCGATGACTTTCTTTTTATCAGCCTTTGTTAACATTGGTATGGTAATGGGAATATTGCCTGTCGTTGGCATCCCGCTCCCTCTGGTTAGTTATGGCGGCACCACGATGGTCACTTTTCTTGCCAGCTTTGGAATTTTAATGTCGATTAGCACCCATCGAATTTTATTTAATAACTTGCGATGAGTAACCTGGCTACGGCTCCAGCGTTACTCACTCAATTATCAGGCCTCGGCCGCGGCTACCGGTGAATAGGAGCGTCGATGAATGGGGCATGGGCCCAATTTTTCCAAGGCGTTTCGATGCATTTCGGTTGCATAACCTTTATGGATGGCAAATCCATAGCCAGGATAAAGGCTATCCAGTTCAATCATTTCTTTATCGCGCGCCACTTTTGCCAAAATTGAGGCTGCACCAATTTCGTAAATGAGTAAATCACCTTTAACCACTGTTTCACAGGGCATGGAAATCAAGGGCCGATGTTTACCATCAATCAAAACCTTATCGGGTATGACATTTAATGCTTCAATCGCGCGCTTCATTGCTAACAGCGTTGCCTGATGAATATTAAATCGATCAATTTCACCAACCTCCGCGCGCCCGTAGGCAAAGCAAATAGCATAATCCTGAATTTTTTTTGCCAAATCCTCTCGTTTAGCGGGAGTCAGCTTTTTTGAGTCAGTGATCCCGTCAATGGGATGCCTGAGGATGACAGCCGCCGTCACCACGGGCCCCGCGAGTGGGCCGCGCCCAACCTCGTCTACACCGGCGATATTCATAATCATCATATTCTTATTATTGACCAGGAGGCAGATAATACCCTTTTAAAATTGATTTATCATCCAGGAAATGCGATCATAGCTGCAAATTTTTCAGGTTTTATATGTTGTATGCGAGTCTTAAAATGTGCTGTTATAGGAGTTGGGTATCTGGGTCGCTTTCATGCTCAGAAATATAAACTGTTACCGGATGCTGAATTAGTCGCTGTCTGCGATGCCAATCCAGCGACCTGTGAAGCGGTAGCCAGCGAGCTCGAAGTGAGCGCCTGCCATAATTATCGTGAGTTATTTGGCAAAGTTGAAGCTGTCAGTATTGCTGCGACAACCAATCAGCATTATGAAATTGCTAAAGAATTTCTAAAACAAGGCATTCATGTTTTAATCGAAAAACCAATTACTGAAACTGTTGAGCAAGCCGATGAGTTAATTCAGCTTGCCGCTCATCATCGAGCCAAGATACAGGTAGGCCATCTGGAACGTTTTAATTCTGCCCGTATGGCTCTTGATGAGTATCTTGATAATCCACTGTTCATTGAATCACAGCGTTTGGCCCCATTTAACCTGCGCGGCACGGATGTGAATGTGATTCTTGATGTAATGATCCATGATATTGATATTATTCAGTCAATAGTCAGCAGCCCTATTATTCATATCGATGCTCAGGGCGCTCCCGTGCTTTCCCGCTCCACGGATATAGCCAATTCTATTGATATTGCCAATGCGCGTATTACCTTTGCCAATCAATGTGTGGCAAATGTAACAGCAAGCCGAATTAGCTTTAAAACTGAGCGCAAAACCCGCATATTCCAGCAGGATTCCTATTTATCCATCGATTATCACAACAAGCAATTTGCTGTTTTCAAAAAAGGGGATGGGGAGATGTTTCCTGGTATTCCGAATATTGTCCGACATGAATCTGTTTTTGAAAAAAGCGATGCTTTACTTGAAGAGATCAAGGCGTTCGTCTACTGTGTCCTCAATGACACTAAACCACTGGTATGTGGTCAGCAAGGGCGCGATGTCCTATCAACAGCGGCAACTATTACGAGCCTGATACAGAACAATCTCGCCAGCCGTCATGCTCACATCTAAAAAACTGGTGATCATTGCTGGCGAAGAATCAGGGGATGTGCATGCAGCGGAATTAGTTCGCCGTTTGCTAAATAAGGATCCTGACCTGCAGTTCAGTGGTATTGGCGGACGGCATATGCAGGAAGCTGGTGTTTTTCTGGTAAATGATCTGGCCCGTTATGCCGTGACTGGCCTCACTGAAGTATTAAAACACATCCGTGTAATCAAAAAGGCATTTAAAGAGATCAAAA
Source organism: Legionella genomosp. 1 (assembly GCF_900640215.1). NCBI lineage: Bacteria > Pseudomonadati > Pseudomonadota > Gammaproteobacteria > Legionellales > Legionellaceae > Legionella > Legionella genomosp. 1. The sequence continues at coordinate 74,060 of NZ_CAAAJH010000011.1, read as the reverse complement.
CACATCTGGAAAAAAATCCGCCTGACTTGTTAATTCTGGTTGACTATCCTGGTTTTAATCTACGCCTTGCCCGCTTTGCGAAACAGCAACTGAACCTTAAAATCATTTACTATATCAGCCCCCAGATTTGGGCATGGAAACCCAAGCGCATTCATACGATTAAAGCTTGCGTTGATAAGATGGCAGTTATTTTACCTTTTGAGAAAACACTTTATCAGCAAGCCGGTGTACCGGTTTCTTTTGTAGGTCATCCGCTGGTAAAGAAAATCCCCCATTTCGAGAATTCCGAATCCTTGCGCCAAACCTTGAATTTACCAGCCAATCGCAAGCTGGTAGCCTTGCTGCCGGGAAGCCGGCTCAATGAAATTAATCACCACATGCCAGTTTTTGTGCAAACCATTCAACAGCTTAACAGGATAAGAAGCGATTTACATTTTGTCATCCCCATTGCCAAAACCTTAAACTCAGAGCGGGTCAGACAGTATGTTCCGGCTGGAATTACGAATATCAGCTTTTTAAATGGCCAATCCCTCGAGGCTGCGGCCTGCAGCGATTGTGTAGTCGTGGCCTCAGGAACCGCTTCATTAGAAACCGCACTATTGAAAAAGCCCATGTGCATTGTTTATAAGGGAAATCTCTTATCGTATCTTGTTGCCATGAAGGTAATCAGAGTGAAGTATTTTGGTTTATGTAATTTGCTCACAAACAAGATGGTTGCTCCCGAATTATTACAATATGATTTCAATGTGCATGAGCTTGCCAAAATGATTGAGAACTTGCTTGATGATCAGGCCTTTACTCAACGCATGCTCAGACAATTGCATGAAATGAAAGTCTCTCTCTCTACCGAGGCTGCAGATGAATCTATCGATGAGCTGGTACTTAACGAACTATCTTCATAACTGCGTTTTCAGCGCCAGCCGATTTGCAATTAACTCATTTTCCGTCTAGTCTTAATTTGTTACATCTGCTTATTCTTTATTCATACCAGGGAGGTTCAAATGAATAGCGATATTTTTGAAGGAAAATGGGAAGAAATCAAAGGTAAAATGAAACAAGCCTGGGGTAAATTGACTGATGATGATTTTGATGTCATCGAAGGTAATCAGCAAGAAATTTACGGAAAACTGCAAAAACATTATGGCTACACTAAAGAACAGGCCGAAGATGCAGTCAAACGATTCAGAAAAGATTATTCCGACAATTTATAGCAATCAGTATGCCTGGCCTTGGGTCAGGCATACTGTCAATTTTACTTTCTTTTCGACGATTTACTGGATTTATTGCTTCTGGTACTCTCACTAACCGTGGTTTTAGGATGTTTTTTGGCAAAAGCCTCAGAAACGTATTGACCCGTTTGTGCATCTCTGTATCTTTTGTTCAATGCTAACTCCCTTTATGTAGCTATTTATATACCTTTATATAGCTATTTATATAATAGAATAGCTCTAAAATTTATCCAGTTTTGTATTAAATACCCTGTCGTGCTCGTGCAATGTTCTGGCATAACTTAAAAGAAATCCTCTCACCCAAGTTGAGAGAGGGCAAGTTCACTGTCATTAAGTTAAGAATTCTGCAATTGCATGTAGATTGGTGCCCATAACTAATGGAGCTGGCTTCTATTAGCCTTCTTGAATTACCGATGATTTATTGTATACTTCGGGCCTTTAGCAATTATAGGATTAAAAATGATCAAAAATGCTTTAGTTATTGCATTATTAGGAACTTGTGTAACTAGCAGTTCTTTCGCTTTTAATATTTTCCCTGATTTGAAATCAACCCATAGAACTCATAGCGTTCATACTAAAGTCTTAAAGAATCAAGATACTGATTATACTGATTTTTCTGGCACCTGGTCAGGGAGTTGCTCTTATAATGGAGAATCCGATGAGACAACGATTATCATCCGCAATGATGAGGTTTCCATTGAATTAGATGGTGAACAATATAGCATGGGAGCCATAAAAACCGAATCTACATCTGATAAAATGCAAAGCTTTACTTCACAAGCTGTTATTAATTGGAATCAGGAAAGAACTCAATTGAACTTATCAGGGACTATGACGGTATATGAGTATCCTGATTACCCTTACAATAGTTCTCGATCGCTCGTTACTATGCTATCCAAAGGAAGCATTGCACTTAATAACAAACAGTTGATTATTAAAGTTGAGGGAACCATTTTTGATGGTACTACACCAAGCGATCCCACGTTCACCAGTGAGTGCACTTTAGATAAAGTAAAATAATCTATTTCTTGCCTACGTCCTCGGCTTCTACGATGGACGTAGGAGTAAAGGTTAAAGCCTGAAGGATTTTCAAGTAAGATCAATATCCTGATAAATGTTCCTATAATTAAAAGAGCAATATAAAAACAGGATGACTATGCGTAGATGGATCTTTTTCATATTATTCTTCATGCTCCTGGCTCTCGTACTATTTTACTTCACCGAAATTAAACACTTGATTAAACTGGTGCAGGAGATGCACCCGGGCTGGTTATTAGCGGCATTAGCGCTGCAATTTGGGACTTATTTGCTTCTGGCTCTGGTATGGTGGTGGGCTCTTTGGTGGGTTAATGAACGGGCCAGCTATTTGTCGCTGGTATTACTGAGTATTTCCCAGCTATTCGTGAATCAGACAGTTCCATCAAGTGGTTTGAGCGGCGCAGTTGTAGTAACCAATTTTTTAAAGGCTCGAAAAATCTCTAAAAAAGCGATAGGTCTCGCTATTGCGCTCAATGTGTTCGGACGCCAGATTGCTTTTACCTTAACGTTTATGGCCGCTGTTATTATTTTATGGATATATCGCTCACCTGGCCTGACATACCAGATTCTGGGAATTCTCTTCGCTTTACTGATGTTTGTAGTCACCGGATTGTTTGTGTATTTATGGAAACTCGCTGCGGATGCGAAATTGCCAGGCCTGCTGAAACGATTTTCCGCGATTGAAACCTTATTTTCCTCAATCAGGACAATTAAACCGAGTGTTTTATTAAAATTACAAATCGTAAGCCCGGCAGTGTTGCTATTTACTGGTATCGTAATATTTGACTCTTTAACCCTATGGGTCATTCTTTATGGCTTCAATGTCGAAACCCATTTTCTTCCTGTCTTCGCAGCGCAGGTTCTTACTACCGTACTTGCCGGTGTATCCTTAATTCCCGGTGGTCTCGGTGTCTTCGAGGGCGGGCTTGTGGGTATGCTTCATTTAATAGGATTGCCTTTTGATGTTTCCTTTGCGGCCACACTACTATTTCGCGGTTTTACTTATTGGCTCCCTATGTTGCCTGGTTTTTTGATAACCCATAAACAACAAAAATGAGTAGAACAAGCTGGAATAGCGCGATAGTACAAAAAACGAATTTCCATTATCATTTATGACGTTCAGGATGAACAATAACCTCAAAAGGAATAAAAAAATGTTAGATGGAAAAACCGCTTTAAATTACCGGAAACTATTAAAGAGCTGGTTGAGCGTGTAAACCGCCCTTCTTCAAAGCTTGAGCTTCGTATTTTGTCTTTTGTCGCATCAAATATGCTCGACGCATTTAACTCCACCACGTCAATGGATTCAGCTCGTGTACAAGACCTAATTCAATTAATGGATATTTCTGATTCATTTTTCAGAAAGCGGCTTATTGAAGTGCTATTAAAGGCAATTACTTCCCAGCTGCTTATTCATAATGAATTATGGGAAGGGATATATGCAATCAAGCAAAAGTTTGGCCATCATCCGGAAATAGGCGCTGTATTGTCCGCCCAGTTTGAAAATATTTTCAATAAAATGTTTTCCTTTGCAGACAACTCATTTTCACCAAACAGCATCATTAAAATCCTTCAGGAATGCCATTTATACTTACAATTATCCATAGATGCCAATTCGCAAATTACTTTCTTAACATCGATTGAAGAAACCGCCTTTTATCCTATATTGAAAAAATTGAAAGAACATCCGGTTATTACTGCCATTAAGTCAAGGAAATTTAGTCTTTCCCGCGAAGGCGGGGCATTCCTCAATTGGCATTATAGCGAGCTTAGAGATGGATCCCCGCCTTCGCGGGGAGGACAGTTTATATACAACTGAGCTTAACTTAATGGCATTGTCTCTAACTCTCTGCCCTGAGAGGCGAGAGTACTTTAGAGAAGATCCTTAAAAAGAATGATAGAAAACCAGTCTGTATTTTCATAAAATACACCGCTCATTAAGTGACAATTCTTTATCCGCGGAGAAATTCAAATGAATGGTAGCCAACTAAATCAAATAATGAATATTGCTCAAGGCCAGGCACAAAAAAAGGAATTACCAGTTAAAACATTCTACCAGCTCCCCGACAGCCTGAAGGCCATTCAATTCAACGAAGAAGATAGCCTTGTCATTGCCATGTATAATCTTGGTCTTATTTTATCGTCACTTGAGATACATAGGAATGACCGTGTGCACAGAACCACTTTATCCGATAAGCTGAATAAGCATCTCAAGCGGGTTTTGCAATTAGATGACCCCGCCGGCGCTCTCACTATGAAACTCCTTATAGAACATCATAAGTCGCTTCCAAACAGCAAAACCACCAATGAACTTATCGAAAAACTCTTTGAACGTTCTCTGCCTCAAAGCTATTGCAGCTTGGAATTGGCAGGCGTGTTGAGCGGTATTAAAAAAAGTACGCTGCCCAATAAAGACAAGTTGATGAGAATTTACATAGATCACGCCAAGCGAGAGTATAATAAGAAAAATTTGTCAAGATACGACCTTGATTCACTAAGCCACGTCTGGGAGAAAAATGTACAATACTTTTTATCCCGTGATGATCTGCGCTGGCTAAAAACTTGCTACGAATATCCCCAATCCCCTGTTTACCAGCTGACAGGGGGCCTGATTATAGCTGAACGACAACTGAACAAATCACCCAATCAATTATATAAAGACATGTTTTATTTTACCCTCATCAGCGGTATAGCCCTTTTTTCAACAGACTTTGATAAACCAGCTAATAGGGAAGTAACCGCTTTACCTGCTTCTTCAGAAAAAGATATCAGACAATATTTTATTGCAGGTTTGTATTGTCTGTATCTTCTCTCCCTTCCTTTGCGTATGGTCAGTTCATTGATGAGCGCCTGCGGCATGTTCAAATCACAACAACCCACTCCTCTCGTCTTTCCTGGTTGGGCTTCCAGGAAGCTTGAGCGACTTGAAGAAAATAAATCCGCTGAGGGACCTGGTGCTCCATGAGGAGCTACCAACCCCCTTCATAAGGACGGTGCAGTTTTAATTCTTTTAATGAAGAACCACGATGATAATGCAAGGCCATGGTCTCCTGGTTAGTTTTCGGATCTTTAAAGCGGTGGTAGTCGATAGCAAAAAAACGATGTCGATTCCCATTCGCTTGTAGGCGATAGAAATTCAGGCCAAAACCGCCAACGCTTTTGTAACAAAGAAAAGCAACACTTATGTTTCCTCTTTTCAGGGCAGCGTAACTGGCTACAGTTGCCGTTATTACGGTGGCAACCCCTGCTGTAAATCCTTTACTCTGCTCACCAGCTTCAATGTCTTCGGACATTTTTAGTTATTTTTTAACAATTTTTTGGATTATACTTAATTAATACTTTTTACGCTATGTAGAATGGAGATACCTGTTTCATGGACCTGATGGCAAAAAAAGTAAAAGAAAAATTAATGGAGCATCTGTTTGATAACACAGCCAAAGCCATTGCATTTACATTGATTCTGGCACTACTAATTATTTTCTATTTAAATTATCAAGGCATTCCGCTAGCTCAGACCGGCTTATGGCTTGGAATTCTCTGCGCCGTATTAATCCTTCGACTTATAATCGCTATACTCGCCATTAAAAGCCCGCGGCGCAGGCAGTTCTACTACTGGAGTTTAGTCATTACCGGTTTTCTTTTAGGAGCCATGCTGGGGCATTTTTTCTGGTCATTTTACTGGGACATGTCTATTTCACAGCGTATGATTCTATTGCTTTTTTTTGCGGGGCTTGCAACGGGAAGCACTATTTCAATGGCCGCCTCACCGCTATCCTATGCCGCCTTTGTACTACCAACCTTCCTGCCAATAATTTTTCGATTTTTGATGGATTTTCATGATGATTCGCGTCTGGTTGCCATCGTTCTGATCATTTTTCTAAGTTATCTGGGTGTTATTTTCAATGCAAATAAGAAAATGCTTCGCAAAAACATTATTCTTTTAGCGCATGAGAGCGAGCTCAATAGTCAGCTGGAACAATTTAATCAGAAACTTAGTATCGTTTCGATTACTGATGAACTGACTCAACTGGCCAATCGACGGTATTTTCAGGAGCGTTTAATAGCGGACTGGATTCGGGCAAAGCGCGCTTCACTTCCCCTGACTCTGATGATCATTGATATTGACTATTTTAAAGAGTGTAATGATAACTATGGCCATCTTTATGGTGATGAATGCCTGAAAGAAATTGCGAAAGCCCTGACTGAAGTGGTAAAACGTCAAACGGATCTGGCCGCTCGCTATGGCGGGGATGAGATGGTTGTAATTTTGTACAATACCTCGCTTAATGATAGTGAGCAATTCGCCATGCGTCTTAAAGAAGCAATTGATGATCTGAATATAAAAAATGAGTACTCACCAATTTCAAAACGTTTAACTGTTTCGATTGGCGTGGCCAATACAATCCCGGCAATTGATGATGATTATGAATCTTTATTCACGAGGGCTGACAAAGCGCTTTATGAAGCCAAACTGAATGGAAGAAATTGCATTGCCGTTTCCAAATAACAATAACAAAGGCAAGAGGTAGGATGAAAAATAAAACTGCTCTAATCACCGGCGCTTCAAGTGGTATTGGTAAAGCCTGTGCGCGCTCACTAGCCAGACAAGGCGCACAATTGATCCTGGTTTCTCGCAGAAAAGAACGTCTGGCTGAACTGGCTGAGTCTTTGAAAAATGAGTTTAATACAGAGTCATTGATTATCACTCTGGATATAACCCGCAAACTGGACGTAGAATATCAATTGTCGAATCTACCCAATGAATGGAATAACATTGATATTTTAATCAATAATGCGGGATTAGCTCTGGGCAGCGATTCCATCCAGACGGGTGAAATTGAAAACTGGGAACGTATGATTGATACTAATGTTAAAGGTCTTCTCTATGTCAGCCGCTTTTTGATTCCACAAATGATCGAGAGAGAATCAGGACATATTGTAAATATTGGCTCAATTGCAGGACAGGAGTGCTATCCCAATGGTAATGTCTATTGTGCCAGCAAGCATGCAGTTCGTGCTATTACTAAATCAATGCGTCTGGATTTACTGGGTACATCAGTTCGAGTTTCAGAAATTGCCCCCGGCGCAGTAGAAACCGAGTTTAGTATTGTTCGCTGGAATGATGAGCAAAAAGCCAGGGAGTTTTATCGTGATTTCGACCCACTTCTTGCTGAAGATGTGGCTGAAGCCGTGTTGTTTTGCCTGACCAGGCCGCCCCATGTTGATATTGCAGAAATCACTATCTTGCCCAGCGTTCAAGCCTCAGCGAATTACATTAGCCGCAAAGGCAAACAGAAAACAGAATGACCAGCTATGGGCATCTGAAAGTGAATATAAAATATGGCTCATAATTTGCCTTTAATCACGACACTGGCAACAGCCCTGGGCCTGGCGCTGATTATGGGCTTTATTGCAATCAAGCTTCGCCTTCCAACCCTGGTTGGCTATTTGTTTGCAGGAATTATCATTGGCCCTTTTACGCCCGGTGTTGTCGCCAATCCGCATATAGCAGCCGAGTTTGCTGAAATTGGGGTGATGCTGCTGATGTTTGGTGTTGGACTTCATTTTTCAGTAGATGAATTACTCGAAACTCGAAAAATCGCCTTGCCTGGCGCTTTACTGCAAATTCTGGTCGCCAGCTGCCTTGGTGCGACTGTTTCCTATTTTTGGGGATGGAACCTTAGTCATTCAATTGTATTTGGCTTAGCCTTATCTGTTGCAAGCACTGTAGTCCTAATCAAAGCCCTGGAAGCTCAAAGTCTACTTGGCACAATTAATGGCCAGATTGCCGTTGGCTGGCTGATAGTTGAAGATATCGCAATGGTGCTCGCTCTTGTTTTTCTGCCCTTTATCGCCCTTTGGTCAGGTACATCCGAACTGGGATCATCCGATAAAAATCTTTGGCTTACTCTCGGAGGAACCATTTTAAAAATTTCATCCTTCGTGGCAATCATGCTGCTTATTGGCAGATGGGGATTACCCAGATTATTGTGGCAGATTACCAAAACAGGCTCTCGTGAACTCTTTACCCTCTGTATCATTGCTGTGGCAGTAAGCATTGCATTTTTGGCTGCGAAGCTGTTTGACATTTCATTTGCACTCGGCGCTTTTTTTGCAGGAATGATTCTAAGAGAATCACGATTCAGCCGCCGTGCCGCGGAAGAATCCTTACCCTTCAGAGATGCTTTTGCCGTTTTATTTTTTGTTTCTGTGGGAATGTTATTTAATCCCTCTATTTTTATTGAACAACCTTTTCGAGTACTTATTGTTGTATTGATTATCGTACTGGGAAAATCAATAGCCGCTGCTATTCTTGTACTTTCACTTCGTTATCCTCTCAACACTGCACTCACTGTTTCAGCCAGTCTGGCACAAATTGGGGAGTTTTCATTTATCCTCGCAGGTCAGGGTGTTCAATTGAAACTGCTCCCGGAAGATGGCCAGGCATTAATACTCGCAGGCGCTCTAATCTCAATAGCGCTGAACCCGCTTTTATTCAAATCGGTCGAAACTCTTCAGTTCTGGCTCAATTCTTCACCTTTTTTAATGCGTTTTTTTCGGCGCTCAGCAGATCCCTTAACTGAGCTGCCTCTCAGCACCCAGGAAAAATATCCTTCAGAACATCTGGTATTGATAGGATATGGCCGCGTGGGAAAACGGATTGGTGAAATTTTAACTGCTCGACATATTCCCTACGTCGTTGTAGAGCAAAACCGCGAGTTAATCGAAGATATCAGAAGCCAGAATATATCTGCGGTATTTGGGAATGCCTCTAATCCCTCCACTTTAATTCAGGCTCATGTAGCACGGGCTGCCATGCTGGTTGTTGCCACTTCTGATCCTTTCAATATTCGGCAAATGGCTGATATCGCCACGAAATTGAATTCAAAGATCGAGCTTGCTATTCGAGTTGAAAATGAAGATGACAAAAACATGCTCGCCAAAGAAATTGACGCTGAATATTATTTGAGTGAAGAAGAACTGGCCAAAGGCATGGGTAAGCATATATTAAGCAGGTTTGAAAAGCCTCAATGATTTCTCTGCAAGGTTTAGTTAGACAGTTACCCTACTAAGTTAAGCTCAATGTATATTAAACTGTCCTCCCCGCGAAGGCGGGGAACCATCTCTGAGCTAGCTATAATACCAATTGAGGAATGGATTCCCTCATTCGCAGGAAGGACATAATTCCTTAACTTAATGGCAGTGACGCCAGGCGGAAATTAGAGAAGCCAATTATGATTTTTTGAGCTGATCTACTTCTTTTTGCAGCTGGGCTATTTGCTGCTGTAATCCGGTTTGCACTTGCTGCAGTTGATCCTGAGATTGGGTATTCATTTTTTGAATTTCATCTTCCAGTTTATTCTGCATTTCTTTTAGCTGTGCCTGCATCTGATTGTTTAAAGTGGTGATCTGCGTATTGTTCTGATCCTGCATTTGTTTCAACTGTCCTTGAATTTGCGTATTCAAGGATTGAACATCGGCAGGTGTATTGTCAGCCCAGGCGTTAACAGAAATCAAGGCAGTAAGTAGCACAGCAGCTTTTAAAGTCGTCATAATTATCCCTAAAAAATGTTCATCCCTGCTACTTTAACTCATAAGATCGTTTTTTTGAACTGTAGATGGTGATCCTTCTTGTGAAGAAGTATGTCTTCTTCTTAGATCAAAGCTATAACTTCCTTCGTCTTGCTTAGGATTGAAGGATTCCTGAGATTGCTCATCCAATGACCTGGGCTGCTTCCTTTTAATATGCTTTAAAAGCTTGCCATAAGAAGCCTCGGTCTTCTCAATAACAGCCCGCGGATCAGCAGTGGTCACATCTTTAACCGCCCTTACTGGGTAGAGGGCCTCTCCTGTGTAGCGCATAGACTTATGTGTCGAAGCAAAAAAGCGATGGGTTGCATGACCTGGTTTGGCACCAAAGAGTCCGGCAATACGGGCAATACCCATCTCGGCAGTGTATACAAATGATTTAATAATAGAACTAAATCCACTATAGAACAGGAAAACTATTGAGCTCGAGAACGTTATCAATCGAGTGAGGTCTTTTTTGGTTTTATCGAATAAATCTCCCCCGGCTCTCTTCATAGGTTCCCAGGGGTGAGGTTTTTCAACAGCCCAGGCCGCCAGGCTTAAAATGATAGACCAGCCAAAACGACTAACGGCCGGAATATAGCTTAGAGGAATTGAAAACAGTTGAAACGCAATGGATGGATAGGCTGTTTCAGGATACAAGATTTTCTTCAGAGCACGACTATCTTCCCTGGAAAAGTGCTTGTCAATTTGCCTGGATAAGGCAAAAAGATGTTTTGAGTCCATTTTTGGAATATCATCCGCATTGGACGATAGCCAGTAAGCCAGCAAAAATCGATCAATAGTTGGTTTGTTACTTGCATAATATTGTTCAACAAAACCTTTGATGTCATCGGGAGTGAGTTCAAGTTGTTTTGATCTCACTCGTTCTCCATACTCAGCGATTAATGCTTCATAAAATAAAACAGCAATTTTGGCGCCGACAAAGGGATATCCGGCATGCGGATTATTACCCAGATCTTCCAGCACCCTTTTACTAATCCAGGGTATGGGGTGTCCGGCAATACCATTCGCCAATACATAGCCAATACCATAAGCAGCAGCACAATACGCTGCAATCGTTAATGGATCTTCACCAAACTGATAGACAGCATTTGCCGCCTGACTATTATAGCCGTCCGTCAATGCATTCCAGCCTGCCGCGAGGACCTGAGCCTGAGTACATCCACCGCCGATTGTGGCAGCGAGCTTTGAAGCGCCTAGTGAATAGGAAAAATGACTGAACCAGTTAACATAATTCGCACCAAAAATAGCAGTACTTACACCTGGCAAATAAATCACTGCAGCCCCAACTCCATAGGCGCATGTGAAAATTACACCGGAAACTGGATCTTTTGCAAAACCGTGAGTGAAAAAGCTGCTGAATCCATTAAGTCCTCTGGCAACCGCTGTAAGAATATCATTCTGCTCACCGGAGGTTAGCGGATAATCCGCCTCTGCAAACAAACTATCTGCGCTAAACTTAAGTTCAGTGTCTACTTTGCAACGTTTCAAAAGCTGGTTTAATCGTTCTTCCTCTATTGTTTTAATTGTTTCACATTCTGCCTGAGCAGCGGCCAGGGTGTCGCTCAATTCAGGTATTTCCGAGGTGGCTTTCCAATCTTCAAGCATGGCAGCGGGTAAACGAAATACCAGGCTGCTTCCGAAATCCTTAATTCCGCTAAAAATATCCCCTATCGCATAACCCACTTGCTTTATAAAATTCCAGGGATTTACCCAAAGAGGTTGATTGGGTTTTGCATGGGCACGAAGCTCTGCTGCTGCCAAATGAAAATTTTTATTTTTCCAGCTTTCTTCTTCCCAGTTTCTGGTGGGTAACACGAAACTTTTAATGAAATTTAAAAGAAAATAACCGAGACTTTTTAACTGCGGAACGATACCGCGATGGGCTTTCCAGCGGGTTGCGGTAATAGTATCAAGTTCTTCGACATCTTTTGAATTGCTGACTTTTGGAGACTGTCCTTTTTTAAGCTCCAATTTATCCCATCCTTCAATGAAGCTTACTGCGAGTAATACCTGTCGTTCACGAGCAGGTGTTAACTCCTCAAGATTAAAGTCATAGGTTACCGCTTGATCTTTATCGAGAGCGAAATCACCATGATGAGAAGGATTGACGGGGTTACGCAGATCGGGTAAATGATCATCCAGTTCTTTTCGTGCATCTTCAATAAAATCGTTTAAATTACCGCGGGTCAATGCAAAAAAACGTTTATTACTAAAACTAAGATCCTGATTGATCCCCTGTAATTCATATAAATTCTGATGCATTTGCTGCTTGATAAATTCCAGAATCGACTCACGACCTCGTCCACGATTAAAACGTCGAAGATTCTCAGCATTTTTTTGAATTTTTTGAGAAAAATCCTGAGCTCTTTGTATATCCTCCTGCAGATCCTCTCTCAACTGCCTCAAAGTCCTGTCATCAAATCCAGGACAATCCACCTCGGAAAAATAAGCGTCCAACTCATTGCTGATTTGTTGCAGTTTTTGAATATATCGCTCGAAATATTTATTGATTTTTTTAGCGGAATTATCTCGATTAACCAGCGACTCAAGATCCTGCATCGCTTCAAATCTATCCTGATATAAATCAAGTAAAGCAAGCTTCATACCCAGTGAATTGCTTGCCATACCCTTGGCCGCCTGCTCATGAGCCACAATGCGATACTGCCCCAAGGAACCAATGATTTTACTGGTCAGGGAATGGGTTTTAATAATACCCCAACGGGTTGCCTGTTTAATTTTTTCGGCCGAGCTTTTCCATAAAACGGAATGCTCATGGCCGTTTTGTTTTACAAAAATTACCTGGCCATTGCTTTCAGGTCGAGTAAAAATTTGCTTTTGGAAAATGTCCTTACGCTTTGCTGCCGCGACAGATGGTATGGAAGAGTCTTGAGGAAGAGACAGTTGGCTACTCTGACTGTCTAAATAAAACTCTTTAATTCTTTTACCTTTATATTGTTTAAGCAGTTTCTTTGCACTTAATGGATAGGGCATACAGGCTCTGTCGTTCAAAATTTAATAATAGTCATTGATTAATTATACGCATGTTATATTAAGCCAAACTTAAGAAAAAGAAATAGGTCTGTACAATGCCAGGCCTGCTCTAAGAAACACTCCCTGCGTTCTTATGTGTATAAGACCCCCAGGTTCTGGGATTTATTCCGCAGAATCCAGTAGTCTTTCTGGATTTAAACCATTCTATTAATATCAGAAAATTTCTGTTAGCATCCCAGTTTTTTATGTAACTCCTCAGGTTGTGGATAACCTTGATTTAATTCAATCAAATCGTCTCAACGTCATCCTGAACGAAGTGAAGGATCTCCTGAATTTGGCTCAGCTCTATGCAGTTTGAGATCCTTCGCTACGCTCAGGATGGAGTACCTGGGGGAGTTACGTTTTTATTGGTATAAACCAGAATGGAAATTAATAAAAACAAGATTTGGTTTCTACAGATAGCACGGGTGGTCGCTTGTTTATTAGTGGTTTATACCCATTGGTACGGACTTCTGACAAATACCAATGAATTGGTTCGTTTCCTGTTTCCCAATAGCCAGCCGCATTTTCCCACAGCTTCAATTACTGAATATCTGGGAATATTCACCACTGCCTTAGGACTAAATTTTTTTTCCAGCGTTCATTTTGGCCTGGGTCTTTTTTTTATACTAAGCGGCTACGTCATTCCCCTTTCTCTGAAAAAAACCAATCCCCTTTCCTATCTGATCCGTAGATTATTTCGCATTTATCCTACTGCTATTGTCTGTATGATTCTGGCTGCTGTGGCAATGTTATTAGCAGGCTGCTGCCTCGGCTCTGCACCTTTTAATTTTTTAAAATTTAAAGTGGTAATCAGCAATTTGCTGTTAATTAGAGACTTGATCAATGTCCAGTTTATTGAGTATTCCACCTGGACGCTGGAAATTGAAATGCATTTTTATATAATCTTCTTCTTATTTTTTTATTATAAAAAAGAAAAAAACCCTTTAAGTTTTATTATCCTGACGGCGTTGTTGGTTGTTATCTACAAACTGACTTGCACCACTCCACCGCCCCACGGCTGGGTCTTACGTGTGCAGCGTTTCGTGTCAATTAATTCAGCTTATTTAAGTTTTATGTTTATTGGTACAACAATATATTACACCTTAAGCAAACAATGGACTTATATCACCGGCCTTTTGACTGCGGCTGTATTATTAATTTTAAACTATATCTCTCTCCATACAGGTCCTCAATTTGACGCTAGTGGCAGCCGAATATTCATAAACCACCTCTATGTTTTACCTTTTTTCCTGATTTTATATGCCAGTAATTCCCGTTTGCCATTTAGTAAAACCTTAAATCGTATCGCTAATTTCTCCTATCCACTTTATCTGACCCATGGATTTGTTGGTTACAGTTTGTATTTAATCTGCCTGGTGTTTACTCAAAGCATATTGTTTTCAGCGATTTTTGCATTCAGCCTGGTGTTATGGTTGGCGACTCTGATTCATAGAAAGGTCGAAAATAGAGGAATTGAATATTCTAAAGAACTGCTCCAGAAAATAGAGGGGCGCGGAGATAAAGAGGTTGTTTTTGCATAATCTATCAATTTAGAGCGCATTATCAATGCGCTTTAAATCTGGGAACTGATGTTATGCAGATTCCATACACAGGACAGACTTCCTGATTTCCGAAATGCAGCGGCCATTCCAGATATAATCATAATGGCCAGCCTGTACCGGAATGCTAAGAGCCGGTGGTCGAAAAATCGCCACACATTTTCCCCCTGCTCTTCTGGCACTTGGATACAAAATGCCCCACTCATTCTTGAGTTTGATGCGTCGCCCAAACTCCTGGCTTTTAGCATAAGACTCCAGCGCCGGGCTACAAATCGGTGCGTAACGATCGTCGCAAATGCTGACCAGTGCCCTGGTTACTTTTGCCTGATATTCACGCATTTGAATAATACAGGCATTTTCGTTGGATGCTTTGAGAAAGATTTCCCGGTGAAATCTTGTTTCAGCAATAGCTGTTTCGACCGAGTCAGCTGCATAATATACTCCGTATGAAGAGCCATCGCTAAACCGGGAAACGCCAAAATGAGTAAAAGCAGCCATTAACGGTGTAGACCCAGGACCATATACCCACTCATCTTTAGGCAGCAAGGAGAGCCGTCCGTATTCCTCCGCCAGACGATCATTGGTGAGTCCCTCAAGAAGCGCAATCTCCTCCAGCTCTTCTGCACTTTCTGCCCAGTCAAATAAACTAACGGGCGGATATCTTGAAGGGATTAGTCGATGCGTTTTAGCCTTATAATCAATATACTCATAATCCATTAATATCCTCGCCAATAATCAAGAAAGCGCCTTACGTCTGCAAGACGCAGCAAACTGCCGTCCAGCATAAATTCTCTTGGTGTCTTGCCATTAAATGGCGGTAAACTGTTAGCCCGTTCGATCCATGACGTCGCCTGTTCGCTATCAATAAACAAGATTCTCAAATCTTTATAAATTCCCAGGAGTAATGAAATCCGCTCTTTTTCATCTTTGGACAAACGTCCTTCCAACTTGTTTATCCCTTTATAATAAGTTGAAGCGGCCATATCACCCATTAAAGTACGGGCCTCATCAGTATCAAAATGGAATCGCTCCATTAGATTCTTTAATGATTTCCAGGCTACGCCATCAGAAATGATTACAGCAGGATTAACAGAGACTTTCATGAAATTCTCCACTTGTTCCAGTCTTGCCCATAATCTTATTCATACACAAGACCATTTCTTATTATTTTAGAATAAATTCTAAAATTAGACAAGCAATCCTCTTGCATCCCTATCAATATTTTGTAACTCTGTTTAAACCATTTTATTAGAAGAATCCTATATGCGCTTGATATTTAGCATCTTATTAAGTGTTGCCCTCCTCCCCCCTGCTTACACAACAGCTCTTTCACAAGAGCAGCCTGATCCTTTAAACCTGAAATGGCTGGATAAGTCGGTATCCCCCGCGGATAATTTCTTTGCCTACGCTAATGGCACCTGGCAAAAACAAAATCCCATTCCGCCAGAATATGCAGTCTGGGGCAGTTTTTATATTCTTCAGGAAACTGTTCAGGATAGAATTCATCAAATGCTGACCGCATTATCGGATAACAAAAACCTTCCCGAAGGCAGTATTGAGCAAAAGATTGGTGATTTTTATTTTAGTGGAATGGATGAGGCTACGATCAATCAACTGGGCATATCCCCCCTTAAGGATATGTTTGACTCAATCAATTCCATAAAAAATAGTAAGGATTTGCAGCAGGTTATTAGTAAGCTTCAATTGAATGGGGTAAGTGCCTTATTCAATTTCGGCAGCATGCAGGATTTTAAGAATAGTAATGAAATGATAGGGGCTGCGATGCAGGGAGGACTGGGATTACCTGATCGCGATTACTATATCAAAGCAGATAAAAAGTTTCAGGACATCCGCTCTGCCTATGTCCAGCATATCGCCAAAATGCTTGAACTGGCTGGCGATGACGCCAGGACTTCTCTGAAGGAAGCAAATGAGATTATGCAGCTTGAAACCGCCTTGGCTAATGCTTCAATGACTCAAATTGAGCAGCGAAATCCCCCTGCCATTTATCACATGATGACTGTAGATGAACTGGACAAAATAACCCCTCAGTTTTCATGGCCTGCTTATTTTAATCAGATCGGTCTTGAGAACATCGAGCATATCAATTTAGGGATGCCCAACTTTTTTAAGAAAATGAATGAGTTGCTCACCACTGTTTCATTAAACACCTGGAAAAGCTATTTACGATGGCATGTTCTTGATGCCTACGCACCTTATCTGTCAAAACCTTTTGTCGATCAAAACTTTCGCATGAGCTCACTTTTAACCGGTACAGAAAAACTCCTGCCTCGCTGGAAACGGGTAGTGAATACCGAAAGCCAGGCATTAGGTTTTGCTATCGGTAAAATGTATGTTGAAAAATATTTCCCGCCTGCGTCGAAAGCTCAGGTAATGGAGATCCTTAATAATATTAAGCAGGCTTTACGGGATGAGTTGAAAACACTGCAATGGATGTCGCCTGCAACGCGAGAAGCCGCGCTGAAGAAGCTTGAGTTGATGAAAGAGCGTGTGGGATATCCTGAGAAGTCGTGGGATTATTCAAGTCTCAAAATCGACAGAGGCCCTTATGTATTGAATGTCGTCAGAGCCAGCGAGTTTCTGGTCAAAAGGGATTTGAACAAGATTGGAAAACCCATTGATAAAACCGAATGGAGCATGACCCCGCAAACGGTCAATGCCTATTATGATCCTTCTATGAATAACATTAATCTGCCCGCAGGCATTTTACAGCCGCCCTTTTTCGACCCCAATGCGCCAACTGCAGTCAATTATGGAGCGATTGGTTTTGTCATCGGACATGAAATAACACACGGTTTTGACGATCAGGGTGCACAATTTGACGGCTATGGGAATCTGAAAAACTGGTGGAGTGCTGAAGATTTGAAAAAATTTAATGCAGCGACCCAATGCATAATGGAGCAGTTTTCACAATATAAAGTCGATGATCTGTCAGTCCAGGGTAAACTGGTAATGGGTGAAGCCACTGCGGATCTGGGAGGGTTGACTCTCGCCTATAAAGCCTTTAAACATTCAAAAGAGTACGCATCAGCTAAAACCATTGATGGGTTTACCCCCGATCAGCAGTTTTTCCTGGGCACCGCTCATGTCTGGGCTTCCAATATCCGTATGGCACAGATGCGCACCCTGATTATGACTGATCCGCATCCGCCAATGATTTACCGCGTCAACGGCACTTTAGCTAACATGCCTCAATTCCAAGCCGCTTTTGGCATTAACGGACAAAGCCCAATGGTGAATCAAAAGCGTTGTGTGATTTGGTAAGAGTGGAGGGCGGGCAAGTATTTGATCAATATCTGCCCCTAATCCGTTACGAAACCGCACTTGTACCTGAATGGTATTTGCATGATAGGGTTTTTATCTTGCATCCAAGTATCCCATCAATACTGAATAATCATGCTTTCAAAACGTTCTTTATCTTCGTATATAGTGCTTGTTTGATCTGGCTCAAGCGGGTATTTTTCTTATTAATCAATGCACATAAGGTTTCACAACTTTCCGTGTAAAGGGTTTAAAAGCAATTTTCATGTGTGGAAAGAGTACTTAATATTTGCTCTTTAATCTCTTCTAAAATTGACTCGGATCCTGCACAATTAATTTGTTTGATAATGAAAATATCATTTTTGATCTCTATCAATCTAAAAAAGGCCTTCTACAGCGATTTTCCATGATATTTGAAAAAACCACCCATCTCTATGGTGTACATTTTAATATCGACCAGCTCTACTGTAATCATTTGAAATACCGATCATCTGGAATTGAATTGTCTCCAAATCTTACAATTATTGCAAAATTTACAAATACGTCAGTTTGCCGTATAATTAAATTAATAAATAAGGAGTATCCGGTATGGCACATGTTTCCAAACATTCAAATGAAGTTGAACGCTTAGAGGCTAGGATAAGTTCGACAAAAAAATCAGTTTTAAAAGATGCTGCCTCACTTAAAGGTGTTAGTCTTACAGACTTTGTTGTGAATTCAGCGTATGAAGCAGCACAACGCGTAATTAAAGAATATGAACAGCTTCATCTGACGAAAGCGGATAGAGATATTTTTATACAGGCATTATTAAATCCACCCAAACCAAATGAGAATTTGGTTAAAGCAGCTAATCGTTATAAAAAAGTGTTCAATCTAAATGATTGAAGAGCAAGAATATATAATTGAGCAATTGCATAAACATAATCGGGTATATTTTTCTTGCGGAACAGATGAACTTGACCGTTATTTGCAGACTCAAGCAAGTCAGGACATTAAAAAAAACATGTCTGTAACTTATGTCTTATCGGAACAAGGAAGTAACGTTGTCTTAGGTTATTACTCAATTTCAACGATAGGAATATTTCCTGGAGATTTGCCAATCTCTTTGCTTAAAAAGCTGGGAAAATATCCGGTATTGCCTGGAGTATTAATAGGTAGATTGGCAGTAGATGAAAAATATAAGGGAAGAGGATTAGGGGGGCTTCTATTAATTGATGCTTTGAAACGAACTTTAGCAGTAGGAAAGCAAATAGGAATTGTTGCCATAGTGGTTCATGCCAAAGATGATAAAGCCATAAATTTTTATAAGCATTATGGATTCTTAGCATTACCTGAAAACGACTTTAAGTTGTTTTTACCCCTAAAAACTATTCAGGGATTACATTTGGATTAACTTAGATAGGTATTAATTGAATTAGTATTAATTGAATTAGTTTTGACTTAATCTGACAATTAAAACCTCTTATCGAGGTTCCCATGGGTTTAGTAACTCTAATCCTGAATCTTCGAAATCTTTTATATTTCTTGTTACAACCACCAATCCATGAACTAAAGCCGTCGCAGCAATTAATGCATCTCTTTCTGACCGGCAATCAGGTATAGGAAGCTTAGCGCATCGTTGTGCAACTGCAACATCTATGTTTAAAATTCGATCTACAAAGGCAGGTAGCACATGGGCATTAAGCCATGTGCGCAAAATCGCTCCCTGAGAGGGATCAGCACGTTCCTTCTGTAAAATCCCCATTTCTATCTCAAGTATGCTGATTACTGATAAAAATAAGGATGCCGTAGATGCGGCTTTATCCCACGATATAACATTAATATTAGCTTTGGAACCATTTCTTATTTCTGATACAACATTTGTATCCATTAAATACATTAATTGTCTACATTCCTTATAGATAAATTTATCAACATTGTGAGCAATGGTTCTGACAATCCACTAACTCAGACCTTTATATTATTCTTTTAAATTAGATGGGGCACGCACGAGAGGCACAAAAAAATTCAACCACGGTAAGACGGATCATCGCTGCGGATAAACATTTGCGTATAATATATCCAGCCCCCTTCAATTCTTGCTATACCAATACCGGTCAGATTGTAATTACCAAGAATATTGGCCCGATGCCCCGGGCTTTCTGTCCATCGTCTGGCAACTTCTCTCGCCGGAATTTTCATATAGGCAATATTCTCAGCGCCTCCCCGACACAGCTTGATTTTTTTGTACACCACATCAATCCGCTTATTAAATCCCTGATGTCCGAATGACATTTGCTTTCTTGCCATTTCCAAACTATGACGCTGGGCTTCAAGCGAAATGAGCGGCACTAACTTTAAAGGAGGTCGATGGTGTTGCGCTCGATAACTGTTAATGTATTCAAGAATAGTTTGCTGAATTGCAGCATCACTTTGAGCCGTTTTTGATGTCGAAGCGATTACTGAATAAGAGAGAAATAAACCGAGAACCCCCACTAGTATTTTTTTCATATTAACTCGCTACAGATGGATAAAAAATTGTCACGAGCGGAACTATCAACCAAAATGAAGAGTTTGTCTACAAAGATTTTAGCAATTGCTGAGTAAAACTGGCCCTTAAATAGAAGCCGCGGGGCAAGGTTCGGATTTTTTTGCCCTCAGCATCAAATCCATCGCATAAGGAACGTGCATTAGCAGCCTTAGGTCTAACCTGAAGATATTCACCCATGGAGGCATCAATTTCTTCAAGGCGCCCCATTCCAATCATTGTAGAATGCTCATGCCAATCGTCTGAGAGGATGCGCTCTTGCTCTTCATTAGGTGACCATAGGAACCCGCTGCCTATTCGTCTTTGCTCAAATGGAATCATAGTATCACCCTCAACCGGCACCCATAAAACCCTTTGAAGCTTCTGAAAACATTGGGATTCTTTCCATGTTTCACGGTGAATGCTGGTTAAGGATATACTGGTCACAAAAGTGGATTCAGCAGGCTTTCCCAGTGCATTCAGAGGAATAGTCTTTAATTCAATACCAAGACTCTCAAAATCAGGAACCGCTTTAGTGCCAGCCGTTGTCCCCAAAGCCAGTTCAATAGCTAAGCCGGTCCAGCCTTTTCTCTGGCTTTTTGTTTGCGGGGTTGTGCACCCTGTTAAACTGGCAAGCTGGCTAAAACTCAAACCAGCAATACTACTACAGCGAGTCAGTAACTCGCTCTCGCTGCTTAACGCGTTTTTGCATAACGAAAGGCTCATAATCGGTTTCTTTTTCTTTTAGTTCGACTGTAATCGGTGGTATGGGTGGTTTAATTCCTGCTTCCTTGAATTTCGCCATAATGGCAAAAAGGACTTTGGATCGTATTTCAACCCGCGTGTTGAACTCAACGTTTATAAAATAACGCACTTCAAATTCAATCAGAGCTTCATCAATTTGCTTCAGAAACACCTGACAAGGTGGATCTGGAACAATTTCCGGAATTGTCGCCAGTACTTCCATAATAAGCGCTTGAACCAGACATGGATCATCGGCGCGACTTACTTTCACAGGCACTACCGTTCGGATAATACTATCCTGATGGGTCCAATTGGTGAACGGCTTATTAAAGGTTTCAGCATTTGGTATTAATACTTCCATATTATCCCAGGAAGACACCCGCATCGAACGAATACCGATATGAGCCACCTTGCCTTCATAGCCGCCAAGAGTAATCAAGTCTCCTTCCCTGACTGGCCTCTCAATTAACAGCATCAAGCCGCCTACAATATTGCTGGCGAAATCCCTCAGGCCGAAACCCATTCCGACAGCCAGCCCCCCGATCACCATTGACATGCCGCTAAAATCCAGGCCCAACACTCTTAGTGAGATAAAACCGCCTACCAGAATAACCGCGTATTGAGTAAAAACGGAAAGACTGTTTCTAATCCCCGCGTCACGGGCATCTCGATAGAGCCAGCGGTAGCAAAATTCCCGGGTCCATTTTGAAATCCAGGCACAAATTGAAAACAAAAGAAGAAATTCAAGCACACTGATAGCAGTGATTCGTATACCGGACAGATTAACGATGGGATACTCGCCCCATTGATAAAACTTACTGATAATTAGTGAATCCGAATGCCAGTCAAACAGTTGAAATAACACATACAAAGAAGTCATTAACAACATAATTCTTAATATTCTGTCAATGGGCTTAAGAATCACCTCAATCCACAGCCAACCATTTCTTAAACTGGAGATCATCCATTCCGACAACAATTCCAGCGCATCAAACATCAGCCCTCGGAGAAGTACATACCCGGTGATGATCATCAGGATCTGCACCTGATAGATACTCATTGTCCAGGCCAGATTAATGTAACCAATAAGGCCCAGGGAAGCAGTGGTAAAGACGGTAAATGGTATTAATACCTCAAGCAATACAATGGCATGTCTCAGATATCTCTTCTTCGACTTTAATAAAGGATGGAGTAAATGCGAAATAAAATCCTTGCTCTTCCAGATAACGAGGGATACTGCTAACAAAAATAGCATAAACAGGCGGTTGAATATATCCTGAATCAAGATTGCCAGCGGCAGTTGATGACTAAATACCATCAGAGCAGTAGTCCATCCTCCAGCCATGAGCAGCCATTTGAAGCGATAATACAAGCGCACGTCTTTGCCCGAAGAATCACTGATCCGCTCCAGAAGTGATCGTCTGGCGATTAAAATAAGAGTCCGGAAAGTCAGCCAGACCAGTAACAGATTGAACAGCATCTGATAATTGGAAAACGGAACATAATTGCCATAAAGAAGCACAAACAGAATGGCAGACACCGTCAGATGCGGTAAGTTTTTCTCAAACAGGCTAAGAACTCCGTCATAGAGATGACCTGACAAACGAGAGCGCTCTTTATCATTGTTTCGTTTCAATACCCTGCCCAGTGCCAGAGCGCTGGATAGAATAACACATACCCCCATCCACAACAGCGCGGCAGGAAAAGTATCCTGCCATAGATAGTTATCCCTGGCCTTAAATGCAAGCGACTTGCAATAATTGTAAAATTGGGTAGGAATATGCGCCAGTTGTTTAAGAATCTCAGGCCAGCTGTCAATACGGTACTCAGATAAACTTTGCCTGACCGCCAATTGCTTTTTAAGTTCCTGCTGATGATTTTCGAGATCCTCCTGAAGCGTTTCCTCCTGAATAGAGATACCGGCAATTCTTGCATTAACTACTCGCAGTAATGAATTAAACTGCTGCTTTAAGTTGGAATCATTAAGATGAGGAAGTTCATTTTTTAACATGACAACCATTTTCTTAAGCGACTGCTCCATTTCAGATAACTGACTGATCATATTTTTATATATTTCAGTCACTGTTTGCAGGGTGCGAATATCAGGGCTTTTCAGCAGCAGGAAATCAGCTCTTGCCAATTTACCCTGCAGATTTAATTCCGCAATTTTGTGCTGAGTCAGGTTAATGACCTGGTTATTCAGAAGCAATCGCGCTTCAAGGCCATAGGTCGCTTTAAAATTACTGCTGCTTTTAATATCTTGCTGTAATTTTAAACTGTTTTGAAAAAGCTTTTGCAAAGAATCATTCAGCTTATCTTCCTGAGCATGGAGATTGGTAAGCTGGTCATTCATCTGTTCTTTTGATTTCCATAGCTCCAACTGGTCTTTCTGAACTTGCAAAATCTCCTGATAACGTCTGGCGAGTTTTAAATTTTCATTAATCAGATCAATCGTTTTTTTATTGATATCATTTAATGTATTGATTTTTTCAATCTTTTCCTGAGAACTGATTTGCGGAAGCTGGCTTGATGGGAATTGCTGTAATTGTTTCAAGCGTTGGCTAAAATCAGCCTGAAGCTTTTTCTGGTTTATCAGAAAACTTTCAAGACTGGTAATTTTGGCTTTATTTAATGCGATGGTTGCGTTATTTTCCTGCAACCTTTTTTGATATTCATCCTGGTTACCTGGCGGCGGCAGTGTTTTTACTTCGCCAATAGCAAGGGTTAAGCTATTTTTTTCCTGAGTTAAATACTCAATGAGCTGACTGCTGCCGTTGCTATTCGCAAAACTTAAGGCAGAACAAGCTAGCAAAATACCAGTAATGAACAAGATTAGAGTTTTTTTCACTTTCTTCTTATCAATAAAGTCAATTTTCTCACTGCAAATTGACAAGTTAATTCAAAATTGTACCACATTGTTCTTAATAGTACCAATTAAGTTTGATTTCGCGACCTGCTAAAGCTCGGATAACAGCTTTTAATCTCTCTTCCCTTAAATTCCTCCCCCCCTCAGGGGGAGAGAGTTAGAGAGAGGGGTTAAAATCAACCCTCACCCTAGCCCTCTCCCAAACTTGGGAGAGGGGATTTTCTCTTAGGTTTACGCCCACGCCGGCGCAGGAATAAGAAAAAATCCCTTAACTTAATCGCAACGGGAATTAGGAAGAGGGGCTAAAATCAGCTCTCACTTTTTCACTTCGCTTTCGCCGTTGGAGCAAGCCGAATTCCTAATTCATTCAATTGCATTTCATTCACCGGCGTTGGTGCGTTAGTCAGCAAACAGGATGCTGATTGCGTTTTAGGAAAGGCAATCACATCACGAATAGAAGTCGAATCAGTCAAAAGCATGGCCAGGCGGTCAATCCCCAGGGCAATTCCGCCATGCGGAGGACAGCCGTATTGAAGTGCATCGAGTAAAAAGCCAAACTTCTCCTGGGCCTCCTGCTCATCAATGCCCAATAATCTGAAAACAGCCTGTTGGAAATCATACTGATGAATACGAATGGATCCGCCGCCTATCTCGTAGCCATTGATCACAATATCATAAGCCTTGGCAAGCACTTGCTCAGGGTTATTCTTCATCATCTCAATATCCAGCTTTTGTGGTGAGGTGAAGGGATGATGCATCGATTGCAGGCGGTTTTCTTTCTCATCCATTTCAAACATGGGCCAGTCAGTAACCCATAACAATTGCCAGCCAGGCTGCACCAATTGTCTGTCATGACCCAGACGAACCCTCAAGGCGCCCATTGATTCATTAACGACTTTATTTGAGCCGGCACCGAAAAAGACCACATCGCCAGTTTGTGCCTGAACCCGGTCGAGAACGGCATTGACAATAGACTCATTTAAAAACTTGAGGATTGGCGACTGAAGCCCTTCATAGCCGAGACTACGATCGTTAACTTTAATGTAAGCAAGCCCTTTGGCACCATAAATGCCTACGAAATCCGCATAACCATCCAGCTCTTTTCGGGTCAGTTCACAGCCCCGCGGTAATTTCATAGCAACTACACGCGATTTTGGATTCTCTGCGGCCTCAGCAAAAACCTTGAACTCGCATCCCTTAACCAAATCTTCAATATCGATTAACTCTAAAGGAATGCGTAGGTCAGGTTTATCGCTGCCAAAACGGCGCATGGCTTCAGCAAAACTCATTCTGGGCAGTATCTCGGGTAACTCAACCTGTAACAAGTCTTTGAATACTTTTTTCAACATTCCTTCAATGAGAGACTGGATAGTGGACTCATCGATGAATGACATTTCAATATCAAGCTGGGTAAACTCAGGTTGACGATCAGCTCGCAGATCTTCGTCCCGGAAGCAGCGTACAATCTGGTAATAACGATCGAAGCCGGACATCATCAGCAGTTGCTTAAATAATTGCGGAGACTGGGGCAAGGCATAGAACTGGCCGGGGTGAACTCTTGACGGCACCAGATAATCCCGGGCACCTTCCGGCGTTGCCTTGGTCAGCATAGGCGTTTCAATATCAATAAAGTTCTGTTCGTTTAAATAATCACGAATCGCACGATTCATTTTATGTCGGATAATCAGATTGTCCTGCATATCCTGACGGCGTAAATCAATATAACGGTAACGATAGCGCAGATCTTCATTAACCACCTGAAACTCATCAGGCAGAAAAGGAGGGGTCTCGGACTGATTCAGAATTTGTAATTCAGTTCCCAGAATCTCAATTCGTCCAGTCAGCATTTTATCATTTACCATCCCGGATGGACGATGACGAAGCTTACCCTTGAGCTGCACGACGAATTCATGCCGTAATTTTTCCGCAACCTGAAACACATCAGAAAGTTCTGGCTCATAAACCACCTGAACAAGACCGGAGCGATCTCGCACATCAAGAAAGATAACTCCCCCATGATCGCGTCGATTATGAATCCAGCCACAAATTGCAACAGTTTCCCCAATCATTGTTTCATTTACTTCAGTGCAATAATGTGAACGCATAGGAGCCGCCTTTCTATAACTATTGTTTAACAAAGTCAGCAGTCGAAGACTGCATAACGCCAAGAGAAATGATGTATTTTAATGCTTCATCGACACTCATTTGAAGCTCAATCACTTCTTTTTTAGGAACCAGAACCAGAAAACCAGAGGTGGGATTTGGTGTGGTTGGAATAAATAAAGAAAGCATGTCCTGTCCGCAATGAGCGGTTAGCTCATCCGTTGTCGAGCCAGTCAGAAACGCAAGACTCCACAAGCCTTTCCTGGGATACTCAACTAACATGACTTTCCTGAACGCCTGGCTGTTGCTGGCAAAAATAGCCTGAATGACTTGTTTTGCGGCGGTATAAACCGAACGAACCAGAGGGATACGAGCCAGAACGGCTTCGCCCCAGCCCACCAGACGCTGTCCAAAAAAGTTCGTGGCAATGATCCCGGTAATAATCAGAACCACCAGAGATAAAATTACACCGAGGCCCGGAATCCTCATCCCAATCAGGGTTTCAGGTTGATAGGCCTGCGGCAGCAGAGCAATGGTGCTATCGAGCAGCTCGATTAGGAATCGTAGTATTACCAGGGTTACCAGAATGGGTAACCATACAACTAAGCCCGCAAGAATAAAGCTGCGCAGGGATTTGGATTTCAATCAGATTCACCCTTTACCTTAGTGCTTTCTGTTGTGGTTCCAGACGAGCCTTCAGAGGACGACTCTTTTTTCTGTGCCGGCTTATTTTTATTCTTGAAATCAGTAACATACCAGCCGCTGCCTTTCAGCTGAAATCCTGCTGCGGATATAAGCCTTACGGCGGTATCCTCAAAACATTGAGGACATTGCCTGATTGGGGTATCACTTATTTTTTGCATCAAATCAAAATGATGATGGCAACTTGTACATTCATACTCATAAATTGGCATCATACGCTCCATTAAATCGGTGTGCCTCGGGAAATGGAACTGACCACTCCCCTTTAATCATATATATTAACCCATAGCTGTAATCATGGGCTCCCGTATCTTTACAATTATAACGGACTAGAGCCTGAACAGACAATCAGATCATATCTTTATTTCCATCCAATAGAAGACCTTTCTGATAATCAGTCCGGCCCAGGTACGGCATTTGCAGACGCTCTTTTAAGGTAGTGATGTTTTTTTCAATTTCAAGCATCTCTGGATCCAGGATATTCGCAATCCAACCAGCGACAGGACAATGATTGGAACGCAGGACGGAATCCGTTAACAGCGCATGATTGAGACAACCTAATTTCAAGCCGACCACAAGAATAACCGGTATGTTCATTAATCGGATTAGATCAATCCAGGACTCCTGTTCATTCAGTGGAACGAATAGCCCGCCAGCCCCTTCAATTAAAAGGTAGTCAAAAAGAGTATATTCTTTTTTTTTACAGAAGTTTGCAATCTTTTCGGCGGTCAGAATAACATTTTCAGCGCCGGCCGCCAAATGAGGAGAAACTGGCGAAGCAAAATGCCAGCCATTAATCGGTATTTCAGACTTGAGGTTATGCTCCTTAAGCCTTACTAAATCGCTGTATACCTCACAGCCATTTTCAAGTACCCGGCCTGAAACCACCGGTTTCAAAGCAAGGGCCGATTTATCGCGGCCATGCAGATAATCTAATAGCTGGCAGATCACATAGGTTTTACCACAATCAGTATCCGTTCCGGTGATGAAATAAGACTTCATTGAATGAAATCCTCCAATATATAAATAAATTCTTCCTGCTGCGACAAAAATGGCATATGGGCTGATTTTTTAAAAAGATGATAATTAAACTGCGGATAATGTACCTGCATAGCCTCGAGGACAGCAAAGGGAGTAATGGAGTCAAGTCGCCCAAAGCAATACGCTATCGAAAAATTGGCCAATGCCAGCGGCTTTCGTAAATCCCATGATTCCAGGATCTGAAGCCCTGCTCTCAAAGCAGTCGTTGCCGGCAAAGTCTCTGGTAAAACGCTGCTCTTACGCCGAGCCTGTAGAACTACAAAATCCTCCAGTGTCTCTCTAGGCTGGGTTTCGAGGTTTGCAAGAAACTTTTCTAAAACCTGTGGATTTACGCCGGGCCAATCTTCTTTCTTTAGGAAACAAGGCGATGCGGCGATATTTACTAAATGGCTCACCCGTCCTGATTCAAGCGCCAGACGGGTCGCGTATAATCCTCCCAGAGACCACCCTGCTATAGCAAACTCCTGGGGTAAATGTTCAAGCAACATTTGCTGAAACTCATCCCATGACATGAGACTGGTATGGCCAAAGCCGGGTAAGTCCACCAGAAAAATCCTGTACTTATCCTGTAATAAAGCAGCCGTTGAAGACCAAACGCGATGATCAAAACCCCAGCCATGAAAAAAAACCAGAGGTCGATTTTTTGGATTACCGATTGTATTAATATTGATTTTCATAGAATTCATGTAAACAGGCGAATAAATAATCAATGTCTTCCTGACGATGACTGGCGTTTAACACAATGCGCAAGCCAGTTTCCTTGCGTGATACGGTAGGCTGTCGCATTGATAAGGCTATTATTTTACGCTCAAGCAAGCGCGCAGCAAAGGAAGCTGCCAATTCGGGACAGCCTAATTGCAATTGCTGAATTGGGGTTTCTGAATCTCGCCAGCATAGAGGCGACTTACTGATTTGGCTTCGGAAATAATCTACTAATAATCGAATATAAATACGCTTTTCATTGGATTTGCTGACTACTTCCAGTGAATGTAAAAGACCATATGCCATTGCCGGACTGATCGCCGTAGAATAAATTGTGGAGCGGCCTGAATGAAACAAAGCATCAATCCATTCATGGCGTCCAACAACAATCGCGCCCTGAGCGCCCATCGCTTTTCCAAAGGGAATAATGCGTAAGGCAATGTCTTTTTGACTTAAGCCATAAAATGCTGAGGCTCCCCGTCCTGCATCTTCCAAAACGCCAAATGAATGAGCCTCATCAATTATACATTCATAACTGTGCGCCAGAGCATCTTGAGCAACTTGTTTTAAATCAGGTTGTTGCCCGCTCATGCTGAAAATGCCTTCGGAAATAATGACTCCCCCGGTACTGATTCCGTTTAGCTTGTTGAGTAAGTCTCTTCTGCTATTGTGCAAAAATCGACTATAGCTAACATCAGAATACTTAATACCATCATAAAATGACGCATGAACTCCCTTATCAATGAGCAAATGAGTATCCAGTTTTGCAAGCATTGAAACCACTGCCAGATTGGCGGCATAACCTGAACTGAATAGCAATGCAGAATCCACTTGCATAAACTGGCAAAATTCATTCTCAAGCATTTTATGCGTTGGATGATAGCCGCAAACCGCCTGAGAAGCGCCGCTTCCAGAAGGGTATCGTTCAAACCCCCTCCGAAACGCCGCTCTCACTTGCTTATCGGTGGTTAAATTTAAATAATCATTTGAACTGAAATTGCAAAATCCGCTTTGCTCAAACAAATGCCGGCTGCGATATAATCCTTTCGTTTTGATCTCATCCAGATAAAGACTGATCTTTTGCTTCATGCAAGACTGGTTTCCAGGCCCAGCTTCTCAAACAATTGTTTATCTCTGGCCCTCTGTGGGTTTTCCTCAGTAAGTAATTTATCGCCAGCAAAAACCGAGTTAGCTCCGGCAAAATAGCATAAAGCCTGAAGCTCGTCGCTCATTGCAGTTCTTCCAGCCGTCAATCGAATCATACTTGCAGGCATCAGCAGTCTAGCTGTTGCAATAGTACGAACCAATTCAATACCTTCAGCAGGATTGGCTTTAGCAAGAGGAGTTCCTTCGACCGGGATTAAGCGATTGATGGGCACACTCTCGGGTGGAATTTCCATGTTTGCCAGAGTCATTAAAAATTCAATACGGTCTTCCCTGGTCTCTCCCAGACCAAGAATACCGCCGCAACATACATTAATCCCGGCCTCGCGCACATGCCTGAGCGTCTGTAAACGATCGTCGAAGGTGCGGGTTGTTGCCACTTTGTTATAATAGGAGGGTGACGTATCAATGTTATGATTGTAATAATCCAGTCCAGCGTCTTTCAGAAAGGACGCCTGCTCTTCAGTTAACATTCCCAGCGTCATACAGGTTTCCATTCCCAATGCCTTTACTTCCTCAATCATCGTTTTCAATTGGGGAAGCGCTTTCTCTGGAGGGCAACGCCAGGCAGCCCCCATACAAAATCGTTTGGCCCCGCCCTCCCTGGCTTCTCTGGCTGCCTGAAGCACCTGCTCCAGACTCATCAGTTTTTCTTTCTCAACATGTGTTTTATAGTGACCACTTTGGGAGCAATAACCACAATCTTCAGGGCAGGCGCCTGTTTTAATACTCAGTAAGGTAGCCACTTGTAATTGATTTGCCGGATGATGCTGGCGATGAGTCTGATGCGCCGTAAAAATCAAATCATTAAAAGGCTGGGAGTAGATAGCAGCCACCTCTTCCAGGCTCCAGCCGGCTTCCGGTCTCATCATTCAATACCTCGCTTTTATTATTTTTTCAGTACGTATTATCCGGCTTCAAATTTAAAACCGGCGAATTAACTCCGTCAGGCACCAAGTCCTGCGGTCACTGCCTTAAGTTAAGGAACTTTGTCCTTCCCGCGAAGGCGGGAATCCATTCCACAGTTGGCATTATAGCTGGCTCAGAGATGGATCCCCGCCTTCGCGGGGAAGACAGTTAACTTAATGGCAGTGAGCACCATTAAATTAAATTTTATTATCAATCGCAGCATGATAAAGTGTTTGCCCTTATTGTCAACCTGTGATTTTAAAATGGTTAACATAGACTGCATCGATAAAGATTTACGACACATTTGGCATCCATGCATGCAAATGAAAGACTTTGAACAGTCCAGGCCTGTAGTGGTGAATAAAGCCAGGGGAAGTTATCTTTATACTGATCAGGGCGTATTGATTGATGCGATTTCCAGCTGGTGGTGTAAATCCCTGGGGCATGGGCATCCTGCTATACAATCTGCCATTAAAGACCAACTAGAACAGTTTGAGCAGGTAATTGCTGCAAATACCACCCATACAGCTCTTGCAGAGCTGGGTGAACGTCTGGCTTTCCTAAGTGGAAAGCAGCATTCATTTTTTGCCAGTGACGGTAGTTCCGCTGTGGAAATCGCACTTAAGCTTGCCTTACATGCCTCTCAATTAAAAGGGAGCCCTGCAAAGCGTGACTTTATCGCTTTAAAAAATGCCTATCATGGCGAAACATTAGGTGCTTTAAGCGTTAGCGATCTTGGTATTTACAAACAGCCCTATGAAAGCATTGGTCCGCGCTGTCACTTTATTCAGTCGATTCCTTATGTTAACAGCTCCAACGATCCCCTGTGGACTGACTGCAGCGGTTATTGGGATAAAACTCTTGATTCTCTGGAATCATTAAAATCGACTGCCTGTGCGATAATCGTAGAGCCAATTATTCAGGGGGCTGGCGGCATGCTCTGCTATAGTGCTGATTTTTTGCTCAAACTGGCGCAATGGGCAAAAGCGAATGACATCTACCTGATTGTGGATGAAATTATGACTGGAATGTGCCGCACAGGCGAATGGTTCGCTTTTCAGCATTCCGGAATTCAACCCGATATGATTTGCCTTTCCAAAGGCTTAACCGGGGGAACCATTCCCCTAAGCTGCGTACTGATTGATCATGAGATTTATCAATTATTTTACCATGACTATGAAAAAGGCCGCTCCTTTCTCCATTCGCATACCCATAGTGCAAATGCAATCGGTGTTGCCGCGGCCTTGGCTGCCATCAAAACCATGCAGCTTGAAAATACAGAGCAACAAGCTACCCGGCTGGGGCATATGATGCATTCCCTTTTTAAAGAGATCGCCAAACAAACTGATAAATTACATAATGTTCGCTCAATTGGTGCGATGGTAGCAGCCGAACTGGTTCCCAATCCCAAACACAGTCGAACAGGTTTTTATTTTTATCAGCAGGCATTAAAACAAGGAGCATTATTGAGACCAATGGGTGATACCATTTATTGGCTTCCCCCTTTAAACAGCGACAACGAAACCATTGTTAAATTGGCGGAAATCACATTAAACTCTATCTATGCTACCTATCGCTGAACTGTAATTAACAGATTCCAATGAACGCTGCTCAACATCGCTATAATAACCTGTTTACCCGGTTCACTATTTTGTGGCTTGTATTTACGCTCATTATTTTAATTGGCACATTTTATTATCATTGGCAGCAACTGCATATCCAGCATCAAAACAAATTAATGGCCGAAGCCAATAAAATAAGCCAGGAATTTGATGATTTTATCTCTATTAATCTGGAAATATTTGGCTATATGGGAAGTCCGCGGGATCTTTGCCAGAAACTATTGCCAAAACTTCACCAGGAACTTTTCAACAACCCCTTAATATCAGCACTGCTAATCTCTAATAATAGAAATCAGTTATTGTGTTCAACCATTAAAGAACCCATTACCCTTCCTGAATTCAGTCAATATAACCCTTCATTCTCGGGTCCTTACAAGTTTGGAAAAGGGATGGCCGAATCATTTTTGGTACAGAAGCGGCTTAATGATTATACCATTGGTCTACTCCTGCTCGAAACTGTGGTAAACAATTTCATTGAGGAGCGAAATCACAATTTTTCAGGAATTAATATATTCGATAAGGAGACTGGGCGAGTATTATCCAGAATTGGCACGCAAAATCATTCATTAATTCATATACAAAGAAAGATAAAAAACGCTGGTAATATTCATCTTGATTTTTTTGCAAAACAGGCTCAAATAAGCAATTATTTTGTAATGAAAGAAGTTATTCTAAATCTTAGTCTGCTCCTTTTATCTCTTCTTTTTTATTTATACTTCTCTCATCTGATAAGCCATCGTCTCTCATTGAAGTACGCTATCAACAATGCAATTCGTTCACAGCATTTTCATCCGGTTTACCAGCCTATCTGGAACTCTAATGAAAATAAATTTTTAGGAGCAGAAGTACTGATTCGTTGGGAGACTGCGGAGCAGGAAATTATCATGCCAGACCTGTTCATTGAAGAAGCCGAGCGATCGGGCTTAATTATCCCGTTGACCTGGCAGCTAATTGAACATACTCTTCATGAGACAGGCGAACTATTAGTAACTTATCCTGATTTTCATCTGGCATTTAATCTTTCTGCCCGTCATTTCAGACATCCTTCTTTCTTTTCAGAATTCTATGAACTATGTCAGTCAAAAGCTATTCGTCCGGAACAAGTTATTCTTGAATTAACGGAAAGAGACTTTTTAGATAAAGATAATCCACAAATTATCAGACAGATGCAGGAGTTAAAGGAACTGGGATTCTCTATTGCTATTGATGATTTTGGCACGGGACATGCGAGTATCAATTATCTGCAACATTTTCCTTTTAATTATCTTAAAATTGACAAATTATTTATTCAGGCAATTGGTACAGGCGCCGTAACTGAAAGTTTAAACCAAGCGATTATTGACCTGGCCAATACCTTAAAACTATCCATAATTGCCGAAGGTGTTGAAACAAAAAAACAATACGATTATCTATTAGATAAAGGAGTATACTGGATGCAGGGCTGGTACTTCGCCAAAGCCATGAATCGGGATGAACTTCTTGATTTGATCCGTTATAAGGCTAGATGATGATAAAAATATACAATGCTTCAATTCTTGTGCTTCTTTTTATATTGAGTCCTTTTGCTTTCAGCCAGCCAGGAAATACAGAAGAAAACTGGAAATGCCGTGTTTATGATCAAACAAAAAAAGAATGGCTGGCCGTTAGCAATTATGAATTGACCGCATTAAACAAGGCATTTGATTCCTGTAAAAAGGAAAGTCAGTTCCCGCTGACCTGTAAAGCGACACGCGCTAACTGCGATGGTTTTGCCGATGGGCATTCGCTAAGCCCTTTGTGGCAGTGCACAGCACTCGATGATGAAGCGCAAGCCTGGTTAAGTATTTATTATCGACATCGTGATGACGCGGTATTTTCTGCAAAAGAGTATTGTCGAAATCATAGTAAAGTTCCGGAAACCTGCTATGTTAATTTGTTAACTTGCAGAAATATTAATCAGCAATATTGATTGAGGGCCTCTATGTTTACCATTGGCTTGACCGGGAATATTGCCAGCGGCAAATCAACCGTTATAAATTTGTTTAAATCACTGGGCGCTAATATTATTATTGCCGATGATATCGCTCGTGAATTAACCCAAAGCGGCTCTCCCGTTTTAGAAACTATTAAGGCCCATTTCGGCCCTTCGGTAATCACGGCCGGCAATGAATTGAATCGGGCCGCATTACGAAGGATAATATTTGACGATGCAAAAGAGAGGCTTTGGCTGGAAGCCTTACTCCATCCTCTGATTCAAAAAACAATCGCAGAGCGCATAGCCTGGCATAATTCAACCACTTACAGCGTTATCGAGATCCCTTTATTAAAAGATCGAAATAACTATCCCTATCTGGATCGAATATTAGCACTTATAGCCAATGAAGAAGTGCAAATTGCCCGGGTCATTGCCCGGGATCACTGTGATGTCGCCCAGGCAAAAAAAATTATTGCGTCTCAACCCAGTATCGAAGAGCGAAAAGCAATTGCAGATGATTTACTGATAAACGATGGGAATCTGGATGAATTAATAAATAATATCAAAAATTTGCATGAGAAGTATTTACAATTGGCCATGCTAAAGCGATCATAAATCTTTAATCCGATTTTAGCCCCATTGAGCCGGCTAAGGATAGCATTCTAAATGCAGCAAGAAACAATTACATTTCAACTGGCGACTCATTCCTTGCCCAAAATTGCCTTGCGTCTTGAATGCCTGCATCAGATTATAAAAGAGGCTTGTGCCGAATATCATCCCGTTATTCATCACTATGCCTTGCAAAAGCTTATCGAAACCGTTCAACTGATTCAAAAACCTGAATTAAAAAGCCGATTTCTTAAAGAGTTAATGCGCATAGAACATAGCGTTAACAGAAGCAATGCGCTCTCTCCCGAGCTATATGCCCGCCTATTTACACAAATTCAGATTTTATCGAATACCATCGGACGTTTTGGAGATGATATTCATCAGGATCCTTTTCTAAATGCAATCCGTACCGCCCAATCCAGCCAGCATCTTGACTGTGAGGCGCATCCTCCTCAATTAATATTATGGATGGAATCTTACCCAGAGTTCAGACAGAGTCAGTTGAGCCAATGGCTTGGATCCCTGCGTCTTTTACATGATACCGTCAGTATCTACCTGAGTTTATTGAGAAACAGCGCCGACTATTTTCAGATTAGCCTGAATAATGGATTTTATCAGCAACAATTACCGCCCCGCTCTTCCTGTCATCTCATTTTGCTGCGTATGGAAAAAGCCTCCGGAATGGTTCCCAAAATGCAGCTCGGACATCATGGTTTGAGTTTAAGCTTATGTGAAATGAGTACTATGCGCGAGATTAGAGATAGCAATGCGAAGCTCGATATTGCGATTTGCCAGCTTTAATTTCACCAGTCGACAAGCAGGAATTTTTTACACCCTTCTTTCAGGGCTTTTATTTGGGCTATTAGGTTATTTTGGGATGAGCCTTATCAATGCCCAGCTTTCCGTTTATAACACTCAATTCTGGCGGTTTTTATTATCGGCAATCTGTCTCTCGGTCATGCTATTACCTTCTTTAAATACAACATATATTGCAAAAATTGAATTATTCAAGCTTTTTTTGTGCGGCAGTTTTTTTTACAGTAGCTGCGCGATTTTTTATTTTCAGGCCAGCAAGCATATTGGTTCAGGTTTAGCGATGATTATTTTCTATACTTATCCAGTGATGGTAATGATCACGAATAAAATGGTTTTTCGCATTCCAATCAGCAAAATATATTATCCCGTAGTGCTAATGATTGTCTGCGGACTTATTTTATTGACTAATGGCAGTATTAATAGAAACCTGGATTTATCAGGCATTTTGTTTAGCCTGATAGCGGCATTTTTGTATGCTCTTTACATTCTTTGCGGCAAAAAAAGCCCAGTTTCTCCTTTACCTGCCAGTCTGATGCTGTGTTTAGGCTGTTTACCGACTTGTTTTTTAGCCGCCTGGCTTGATCAATCTTTTTCAATTCCCAAGGGTTTTGACAACTGGATTAATTTGCTTGGACTAAGTATTCTTTGTACCGCCCTTCCTATAATGTGTTTGTTGAAAGGATTACAGTATCTTAATACTGTTCAAGCCTCTATTCTCTCAGTGCTTGAACCCATTTTTGTTTTGCTGTTTGGAGTGCTTCTTTTGGGAGAGCAAATTAATTTAATTCAGATGGCAGGGGTAATAGTGCTGCTAAGCGGTGCCTTCTTATCCCTGCTTTTTTGATGGTAAGAAATCCCGTCTTCTGCGGAGCGTACTGATGACGCTAAAAAAACCATTTGAATTGATATAAAACAGTTGCTAGAATTTCGCTCAAAACAAGGAGTAAGTTATGACAATCATTAAAAAAAATAATTCCAATCCTAACCAATTTTTTACTCGTATTCCTGAAAATATTCTTGACGATAAAATTCCTACTATGAGAAGTGTGCTTATTTTTAATCGCCCTGAAGAAATAAAGGAAGATGAGGAAAAAATCAGTTCCTCAAAGGGATATGGCAGACCAGGGCTATAGATGATGAATGCCTATCATCTTCCCTTTGAGCAGATTAGCGCTGTTCCTCAAAGGAATATGTCCAGCATTCTGCATGAAGCCTATAAACATCGGTTTATTCACAGTCTGATCAAACTGATAAATTATGCCCAACAGGTTCTGGATAAAGATTATTCTGCGCTAATCGCTCGCCTCGACCAACTAGAGCCTGAGAGCAAAAACTATATTTCTCCCTGGCTTTATGCCCAATATTTCTGGCTTTTGGAAGCAATGCGAAGCGATTCTGTATTGGAAGTGAATCGAATTATTCGCGATATTATTTTTAACACACAGTGGATTATCACTAAAACTCAGGTTTCTTTAGGATTACAGGAAGATTGGGAAAAAAAGATCTTTGCTGAGGAAGTCAACATCGCCTTTGGTTCAGATCCATTAAATGCTTATACCCCCCCACAAAGCGAATTATTTGAATTCCAAAACCAGGTCTCAAATGCACTGCAACTCATTAAATCAGCAGATAATTGCTTTATGGAAGAAATTGAAACGTTTGTATCTGCTATTTATCTGGTAAAAAGCGATGTGCAAATTGTTGGCGCGACTTCCCCAAAGTTTTTTGGAGCGATTTATTTGTCTCTACCTGATGGAAATTCCTCTGAATTTTCTAATCTTTTGTTAATTGAGCATCTTGTTCATGAAACATCTCATTTATTCCTTAATAGCGTTCTTGCCCATGATCCACTGATTTTAAACGAGGAGGATGAACACTATGTTTCTCCAATTCGCAGTGATTTAAGGCCGATGCTGGGTATTTATCATACAAGCTTTGTATTAAGCAGGGTTATCAGAGTTTTCAAAAAGCTAAAAAGACTAGATTTGTTTAACAATCAGTCTCTTGAAGTGTGTATTAGCAATTTATCCGATAAATATCAACAGGCATTCTCTACCGCGAATGCGGAGGGAATTCATACCGAACTAGGAAAGCAGATTTTACTATCAACACAGGAATGCGCACTAGCTTAATTAATACAGTCCCCACTGGTGTGGGGACAGCAAAGGGTAGAGGTTTAAATATAATACTGATCCACTGTGTTAGGCCATGTCGCCATATCAGGCCAGTTATCTTTATCAAAACCGTATTCACGTTTCAATTTGGATTTATCCACATTTAAAATGAAGCATTCTTCATCTTTATTGTAGCTGATGCTCTTCCAGGGGAATGCATAATATTCTTCACCAAGGCCCATAAATCCACCAAAGCCAATGACCACATATCTTGCTTGACCACTAAATTTATCGAGCACAATTTCTTTTACCTCACCGAGATCCTCAAGGGCTGGTGATTTAACATCGACACCAATGACATCGTCGGTTCTTACAACCATTTCAGAATGATTATCCATAATAAATACTCCCTTATTATCTTAATTTTAAATAGCCAAACAGAGTAAAACACTGTAATGAAAACAGAGTGAGGGAACAATCCCTCGATTGGAGTAACCTGGAGTAAATTGATACTTAACTGCTTTTTTAATTTAGCTGATAGTGGGAAAAATGCAAGGAGTTTTAAGCAAACTCCCAACTTAAACCCAGTTTGAATTGCTCAAGTTTGGGCTTAAATGCCGTTCGATAAGTCACAAACTGCAGACCTGTCGAAGATTTAACCTGCGAACTATTGCTAAAATTATTCAAGGAATTGTAATCCCATTCCAGGCGCAGATGCAGCTGATTTATAATTTGTATTTGCGTTCCAATACCTAATTGTAATCCTTCCTTATCCTGGTCTGAAGCAAAGCTCCCGGCAAAGAAACCGAGAGAGCCTGTCTGAATAATATGACCACTAAGTTGAATATTGTCTTTAATCCACCCTAATCGTCCATATAGAAGAACAGCGTCTGTAATGTAATATCCTGGTTTAAGGGCAAGCCCATATTGCCAGCGTTGTTTATATTTACCACTTAATTCACGGGTATAAAGACTATTCGACTGCAAAAAACCGATATCACCATCGTTTGAGCTCTTGTCGTAAAATGCCTCCAGGCCAAGATCTAAGCGCTCTATAAAGCGGTAATGATAACCAGCAAACACTTCCCCCGCAAAACCCTCTCCGCTCCAATCAATGCGGAACTGGTCGAGAAATGGACCTGACGGAGCGGTTTCAACCCGTTTGAAATCATATTGCGCACTATCTTTTATTCCGCTAGCACCAATATAAAATCCATTTGCTGAGGCAAAGCTGATTGTGTTTGCACATAATATCAGCGAAAGACAACTTAAACGCCTTAACATTTATTAAACTCCCTTTGAAAACTTCATTTGAACCATTTGATTAACAAACTTTGAACACTCCTGTAATTGTGAAATATCCACATATTCATTGGCACGATGCGCCTGCTCAATACTCCCTGGTCCGCAAACTATTGTGGGAATGCTAGCCTTTTGAAATAAACCTGCTTCTGTTGCATAAGCGACTTTAAGTTTTTCCTGTTCGCCCGTTACCATCCTGGCCCATTGATTAATCTCGGCATCGACTGGTGTGTTCAAACCAGCGGTTGCTGCGATATTGTCGAGGATAATATTAGCGGCAGAATGTTCCTGTTTCATTTTCGGCAATAAACGAGTATTGATATAATCCTTAATCTCGCCGCGAATTTCATTGGCACTGTCTTCTGGCAAATTTCGGAATTCAAAAATAAATTCACAAAGTGCCGGAATTGTATTGTATGAATTTCCCCCGTTAATAAGGTTGGTGGTTAAGGTGGTACAAGGCATATCATAATGCTTGTCCTGAACACCTGACAGCTTGAAACGATCGGCCATACCTCTGATATAACAAATCAAATCAGCTGCATATTCAATTGCATTACAGCCCTGGTGGGTCAGAGAGGAATGCGCCGCTACGCCATGCACGCTGCAACGAAATGACTCCTTGCCTTTATGAGCTATCACAGGCCGCATACTGGTTGGCTCCCCGACAATACAGGCTACAGGATTAATTCCCTGCTTTTTAATATGCTCAATCATGAAAGGGGCTCCAAGACAACCGACCTCTTCGTCATATGAAAACGCGAAATGGACAGGATGTGCAAGCCTCATTTCTTTAAACTGGGGAATCATTGCCATAACGACGGCAATAAAACCTTTCATATCGCAAGCGCCTCGCCCATAAATTTTCCCGGCGATTTCTGTCGCTTTGAAAGGATCAGTTTCCCATTGCTGACCATCAACTGGTACGACATCGGTATGACCTGAGAGGACTATGCCACCATTAATATTCCCATCAAAAGCAGGCAGGCTCGCAAATAAATTGGCCTTGGGCTGCTTGCTGTCATAAATAAGCGATGAGTGAACTCCCTGAGACTCCAAAAAAGTCTGTACATCATGAATCAACTCAAGATTGGAATTTCTCGAGGTTGTATCGAAAGCGATTAAGCGATCTAGCCACTCAAAAACGTTCATATGAATTCCTTGCATTGGGAAGCATATTAAGAATGGTCTTAACATGCTAGTATGAAATATCCTTGTTTTAAAATTACCTGATTTTCAAACTATTTAAGACGCCAGTCAACGAAAAAATAAATGAGCAAACCTGTTTATCACCAGCTTTATTTTAAGGTGCTTCTCGGCATCTTTTTGGGAACACTGTTGGGGCATTTCTACCCCCCTCTTGCCATCAAAATGCAAATTTTGGGTGATGGTTTTATTAAACTGATTAGAATGATGATCGCACCCATCATTTTTTTAACCATTGTCATGGGTATAACCCAGGCCAATGATATAAAACAGGTAGGCCGAATCGGAATCAAGGCGATTATTTATTTCGAGCTGGTAACCACCTTAGCTTTAATTATTGCGATTTTTACCGCCAAGTGGATGCAGCCCGGTTCCGGTATGAACATCAGTGCAGACACTGTTGATAAGCAAGCCATTGCATCCTATGTTTCGCAGGCTGAGCAGTTCGATTCCAGTCATTTTTTTCTCAATATAATACCCGACACTCTCATTTCAGCATTTGTCAGAGGGGATATATTGCCAGTGCTTTTAATCTCTTTATTAACCGCATTCGCCATAATACGCTGCCGTGATGTGCAGCACCTACTCAATATTTTTGATGAATTGTCGGCAGTATTATTCGCCATGGTGAATTTAATTATGAAACTCGCTCCTGTCGGCGCATTTGGGGCAATGGCGTTTACGGTAGGCAGTTATGGCATCGAAACACTGGTTTCACTCGGGAAGCTTCTGCTTACTGTTTACCTGACTTGTTTTCTATTCATTTTCATTATATTGGGCATTATTGCCCGTTTAAATGGCATTAGTATCTGGCGTTTTCTGATTTTTATTAAAGAAGAAATTCTCATTGTGCTTGCCACTTCATCTTCAGAGGCCGTGCTACCTCGTATGATTAGTAAATTGGAAACCTTAGGCTGCGATAAATCAGTGGTTGGTCTGGTTTTACCCACTGGCTATTCGTTTAATCTGGATGGCACGACCATCTACCTGGGCATAGCTACCGTATTTATTGCGCAAGCCTTTAACATTGATTTGAGTCTTAAAGACGAACTGCTCCTGATGCTGATTCTCATGCTGACTTCAAAAGGAGCCGCTGCAGTCACGGGCGGAGGCTTTATTGTTTTAGCAGCAACATTGTCTTCTCTTCACACCCTGCCTGTTGAAGGATTAGTGTTAATCCTTGGTATTGATCGCTTCATGTCTGAGGCTCGCTCAATTACTAATTTAATAGGAAATGGAATTGCGACTATTACAATAGCCAATCTTGAAAATGATTTTAATCGAGAGCAGGCCGCCCGCCTTTTGAGGGTTGAAAACAAGGTGAATTGACTGATTTTCTTTCGATTTTTGATCTAAATTACTGCTTATTTTTATGAAAAAGGGTAGTAGATTATCAATTAACCTTCATGTACAATTAATTTTGCTTTAATGTATAAAAGCATTGGATTGATAGATTTAACTAAAATAAGGAAGTTATGATGAATGTCATTGATACACAACACTCTTCTCAAACTACAAGACAAGAGCAAGGTCTACAGGATTTGGTTTACAGCCTTGTAACTCGTTTCCTGGCTGAAAACAAAAACAAATCCATAACTGATCTCTATGACATGATTCTTTCTGAAGTAGAACCACCTCTTTTAAAAGCAGTAATGGAAAAACGCCGAGGCAATCAGCTGCAAGCTGCAAAAATGCTGGGTATAAGTCGTGGTACAATCAGAAAAAAATTACAGCGTTATTTCGGTACTAAATATTTTCGTTTAACTGACGAATAATATCCTTCATTGATTGTTATTCAATAACCACGATATACCCCGTTAACCATACGGGGTATATATCACATATTGTCAGATTTACGCGGACAGTAGCAATTTATTAACACGACTCACAAAATCTGCGGGATTATCCAATTGCCCACCTTCTGCCAGTACTGCCTGTTCAAAGAGAACAGTGACCCATTCACCAAATTGCGAGTCATCCTCAATACCATGTAAACGCTTAATCAGTGCATGTTGAGGATTAATTTCAAATACTGGCTTGGATTCAGGAACCTGCTGTCCAGCAGCTTGCAGAATTCTTTGCATTTCCAATCCCATATCTTGCTCGTCAGCAACAATACATGCCGGTGAGTCTGTTAAACGATGCGTTAGAACAACCTCTTTAACTTTATCGCCAAGAATATCC
Source organism: Legionella genomosp. 1 (assembly GCF_900640215.1). Classification (NCBI taxonomy): domain Bacteria; kingdom Pseudomonadati; phylum Pseudomonadota; class Gammaproteobacteria; order Legionellales; family Legionellaceae; genus Legionella; species Legionella genomosp. 1. Next base: position 31,779 of record NZ_CAAAJH010000011.1, on the reverse strand, counting down.
TGGATTTGCTTAAGCATGGGGTTTAAAGACTCTTCTTCTTTTTTGGCCTCTTCTGAATTAGTATCTTCAACATCGAGATCGATTTTACCCTTGCTTATCGATTGCAGTTTCTTACCATCAAACTCACTAAGATAACCAACCAGCCATTCATCAATTCGATCACTGAGCAGTAATACTTCAATACCTTTCTTTCTGAATATTTCAAGATGAGGACTGTGTTTTGCAGCGTTATAGCTGGATGCAGTGATATAATAAATTTTATCCTGGCCTTCTTTCATGCGTGAAACATAATCGGTCAGTGTTACATCTTGTTTTTCAGAATTGGTGTGAGTACTGGTGAAGCGTAAAAGTTTGGCAATTGCTTCCCGATTTATGAAATCTTCAATAGGCCCTTCTTTTAACACCTGACCAAACTCATTCCAGAATTTTTGATATTTTTCCGGTTCCTGTTCAGCCAGTTTTTCAAGCATGCCTAATATTCGTTTAGCGCAGGCGGCACGAATCGAATCGACCTGCTTGTTATCCTGAAGAATTTCCCGGGAAATATTTAAAGGTAAATCACTGGCATCAATAATCCCTTTAACAAAACGCAGATATCGGGGTAAAAATTGTGCGGCGTCATCTAAAATAAACACTCGCTTAACATATAACTTTAAACCATGTTTGGTTTCCTGCTGCCACAAATCATAAGGGGCGTGTGAAGGAATATAGAGCAGGCTGATATAATTATTCTTTCCTTCCACATGATTGTGAGACCAAATCAATGGCTCCTGAAAATCATGAGAAATATGCTTGTAGAGTGTTTTATACTCGTCTTCGCTGATTTCAGATTTTTGCAAGGTCCACAAAGCGGTTGCTTTATTTACCGTTTCAAAGTCAGAGGATTCTTTATTCTCGTCATCTGCTTTTTTCATTGCGATAGGCCAGCAAATATGATCTGAATATTTGGTTATAATACTGCGAATACGCCAATCACTCGCGAACTCCAAATCTTCCTCTTTAAGATGAAGCGTAATTTCAGTACCATGATGCGCTTTGTTTTCCTGGGCAATTGTGAATTCCCCATCACCGGTGGATTCCCAGACAATTCCATCTTCAGCAGATAAACCCGCACGACGGCTTTTTACAGTAACTTTGTCCGCTACAATAAATGCAGAATAAAAGCCAACCCCGAACTGACCAATCAGATGAGAATCCTTCGCTTTTTCACCTGTTAATTGACTTAAGAACTCCTTGGTTCCAGACTTGGCGATCGTACCCAGATTACTGACCGCTTCATCCCAGCTCATGCCAATTCCATTATCTTTAATTGTAATGGTTTTTAATTTTTCATTACAATCAATAGTAATCTTGAGATCTGAATCCCCTTCATACAGAGAAGCATCAGATAATGCCAGGAAGCGTAATTTATCCAGTGCATCCGACGCATTGGAAATTAATTCCCGTAGAAAGATTTCCTTGTTGGAATATAATGAATGAATCACTATATTCAGCATTTGCTTCACTTCGGTTTGAAACCCCATTGTCTGCTGCTTGCTCGCCATTTAAGTCACTCTCCAGCTAAGTAATGATGTGATTAATAGATTGACTAATTTCCGTACTGAGCCCTGATATCAGAACCCACACAATTTGGTAAATAGTCTATGCTGCCGGTTAATATAGGGATTGAAATTCAAATTTCAAGAGTCGAGACTCAAAGATAAGTTATTTAATTGGATGCTTAACCATACCAACCCGTGGACGATGCATGAAGATGGTGATCGGCTCGCTGGTGTAAAGTACATTGCCTTCAGCATCTACAGCCTGAACAGCAATAGTATGACTGCCTCGTTTCACATCATTTAATGCAAAAATAGTTGTGGCCTGCGGATCGCCTAATGGCTCGCCATCGTAAATAATCTGTAATAAATTTCCCTTTTTAAGCTCTGGTTTGATATCCACAATAATAGGTATATAGCCCTGATTATTCCGGATTGTTGCTTCATTCTGAGGTTGAGTTACTGCCAGATAACTGTAGCTTTCTTTCTCCTCTTCGTTTTCTTTTTCATCGGTCACGGGCTGACTTTCTGTATCGGCAGGTTGGTTGTTGGCAGGACCGAAGGTCTGCGCTTCCGGAAGGTCTATTTTTTCAGCGCCAGGATGCGGTTTATCACTGAAATGAACATTACCATTACTATCTGTCCATTTATAAATATCAGCATGCACCGCACTTGTCGTTAAGAATATTAAAGAAGAGCATAGTAACAAGCCGCATTTCCGCATAGTGGTTCCCTTTAATATGCTTGAACCAGGCCTCGGCTCACTGCCATTAAGCTAAGTAATTTTGGTCATCCCCGCGAAGGCGGGAATCCATTCCTCAATTGGCATTAAAGCTCGCTCAGAGATGGGTCCCCGCCTTCGCGGGGAAGACATTTTGATATACAACTGAGCTTACCCGCAGGCCTGATAACTAAGCTTAGAGACTATAATAAAGCTCAAACTCAAATGGATGTACCAGGCTTCTGACCTGAGCTATCTCAGCTTCTCTAAGGGCGATGTAGCTTTCAATAAAGTCCTTGCTAAATACATCACCTTGCAACAGGAACTCCTGGTCTGATCTCAGATGACGAATTGCATCTTCAAGAGATGCGCAAACGGTTGGCACATCAACCAGCTCTTCTGGAGGCAAATCATATAAATCTTTATCCATTGGTTGCCCTGGATGTATTTTATTCTGAATACCATCCAAACCAGCCATCATCATTGCAGAGAAAGCAAGATAAGGGTTAGCCGTTGGATCAGGGAAGCGCACTTCAATACGACGCCCTTTTGGATTGCTGACATGAGGTATACGAATAGCTGCCGAGCGATTTCTGGCTGAATAAGCTAATAACACAGGGGCTTCGAAACCGGGAACCAGTCGTTTATAACTGTTGGTAGCCGGATTGGTAAATGCGTTCAGCGCACGGGCATGCTTGATTATACCGCCGATATAATATAAAGCGGTTTCAGACAAACCGGCATACTTATCTCCGGTAAACAGATTTACACCGTCTTTGGCCAGAGACTGGTGGCAGTGCATGCCATTGCCATTATCACCTACCAGAGGCTTGGGCATAAAGGTTGCGGTCTTGCCATAGTTATGTGCTACATTCTGGATTACATACTTCAGAGTTTGCATCTGATCCGCTTTGTGGACCAGAGTGTCATAACGCGTTGCGACCTCGCACTGATTTCCAGTGGCCACCTCATGATGATGCGCCTCAACAGGAATACCCAGCGATTCAAGAGTAAGACAAATAGCCGAGCGGATATCCTGGGAAGAATCCACAGGAGGAACGGGGAAATAGCCGCCTTTAACTGAAGGTCTGTGGCCAATATTGCCACCTTCAAATACTTTGTCCGAGTTCCAATGGGCCTCATCCGAGTCAATGGAATAAAACGCACCATTAATACTGGTTTTCCAACGCACGTCATCAAAAAGGAAGAATTCGGGTTCGGGGCCAAAATAGGCAGTATCGGCAATTCCTGTGGATTTCAGATAAGCCTCGGCTCTTTGCGCCAAAGAACGGGGATCACGATCATATCCCATCATCGTAAGGGGGTCGACCACATTACAGCGAATAATTAATGTGTTATCCTGATAAAAAGGATCAAGTAGAATGTTGCTGCAATCAGGTACCAAAGCCAAATCAGACTGATGTATTTTCTGCCATCCTTTAATGGAGGAGCCATCAATCATTTTCCCATTTTCCAGAAAATCATCATCAATTGAAGAAACAGGGATACTGATGTGCTGCTCTTTCCCGATTGTATCTGTAAAGCGCAGATCAACAAATTTTGCTTCATGTTCCTTAATTGCATCAAACACTGCTTTCTTACTCATTGTTTTCTCCAAGATAACCCGCTATAAAGTGTAACCCAAGTGACAGATTAAAACTAATAGATTAAACTCGTCAAAAGCAATTGAATGCAAAATAGTTATGGCCGCCTATCAATATCTGGCATTAAATAAATCAGGCTCAAACGCTAAAGGAGTCATTGAGGCTGATTCTGAACGTCAAGCTCGACAGCTTTTACGCGAAAAAGGTTTAATACCCACACAAATCAAAGCGGTACACAAACAGCAAACGCATGTTAAGGGACGACTTTCAGCGCAGGATTTGTCCTTGTTAACTCGACAGTTAGCCACCCTGCTTGCCGCTGGAATACCAGTTGAAGAATCCTTACAGGGAGTCAGCGAGCAAACCGAAAAGGACAAGGCCAGAGAGTTAGTGATTGGTGTACGGGCGAAAGTCCTCGAAGGGTATTCTCTGGCGCAGGCCTTGGGCGAATTCCCTAACGCCTTCCCTGAATTATACAGAGCAACCGTAGGCGCTGGAGAACAAACCGGCCGCCTGGATATGGTGCTGGAGAAACTGGCAGACTATACTGAAAACCAGCAGGAAACCCGGCAAAAGATCCAGCAGGCTTTAATCTATCCTTCGCTTATGATTATCGTTTCAACAGCAATTATCAGCTTCCTTTTAGCCTTCGTTGTTCCCAAAATTATTGAAGTATTCACCAGCAGCGGCCAAACACTGCCCGAAATGACGAAACTTCTAATCATCTTAAGTGATTTCATCAAGCATTATGGTCTTTATGTGGTGGGCTCCATCGTCCTTTTAATTGTTGGATTCAGGCGCAGCCTGAGAAATATCAAAATTAAAACCGGATGGCACAAACTGCTGCTACGATTACCAGTCATATCCTATCTGAGCCGCTCGGTGAACGCAGCACGCTATATCCACACATTTGGAATCCTTTTCGCCGCAGGAGTGAGCGTACTTGAAACCATGCGTGTTTCAGCAAGCCTCATTACTAATCTGGTCATGCGCCAGGCCTTTGATGTGGCAGCTACTCGCGTACGTGAAGGAACATCTATCAGCCATGCCTTGAAAGAAACAGGCTTTTTAAATCCAATGGCAATTCATCTGATTGCGAGTGGTGAAAAAAGTGGGCAGATTGCTACCATGATGGAGCGCGCCGCCTCCCATATGGATGCCGAGGTTCGCCGACTCATTGATACAGCTCTCACCTTGCTTGAACCCCTGGTGATTTTAATGATGGGAGCTGTTGTTTTATTCATCGTTCTTGCTACTTTACTTCCTATATTTTCAATGGAGCAACTAGTGAGTTAGGCTAAGACGTCTTGCTGTAGCCAGAACGGTTTTCATTACGTTATAATCAAATTCAGACATTACCAGGAGCAGGTATGAAATTTCAAAAAGGGTTTTCTTTGATTGAAATTATGGTTGTAGTGGTCATTTTGGGTATTCTCGCCTCTATTGTGGTTCCCAAAATTATCAGCAGACCGGATGAAGCCCGTGTCGTTAAAGCAAAACAAGATGTTCTCGCCATACAAAACGCACTGGATCTCTACAAGCTCGATAATGGGTTCTATCCCAGTACGGATCAGGGACTTTTAGCATTAGTTGAAAAACCGACCACCAGTCCAACACCTCGTGACTGGAAGCAATACCTCAAATCGCTGCCCAAAGATCCCTGGGGACGTGACTATCTTTATCTGAATCCGGGCGAGCACAGCGATGTGGATGTCTTTACCTTAGGTGCTGAAGGTCAGCCAGGCGGCACAGGAATCAATGCCGAGATTGGAAACTGGGATGCCAAATGAGAGAGGATTTACATTAATTGAAATACTGGTGGTCATTTTAATTGTCGGAATCGCCGCCAGTGTTACACTTCTTGCTTTCGGTGATTTCGGAGCCAGTCGACGAGTTCAACTCAGTGCAGAGCAATTTGTAAACTATATTAAACTCGTTCAGCAGCGTGCCATTCTGGAAATGAATACCCTGGGAATTAATGTTAACAAGGAAGGATATGGCACCTATCGTTTTGTTGAGGCAAAAACCTGGGAGCCTATGCCGGGTAAAGGCCTTTTTCATTGGCAAACCTTCCCTAAGAATATTCTGGTCACACTCAAAACCACTATTAAAAATAATACTAAACTCCCCGATATTATTATTAATCCCACGGGGAATATGTCTGCCTTCACACTCAGTTTTGGCACAGAAACTAATCCTGAACAGCTGAATGTTATTGGCCAGCATGACGGGGAAATTTTCATAAAATCCGGAAAAAAATGAAATTAAAGGTCAGAAAAACAGTCCAGGCTTTTACCTTAATAGAAGTTCTGCTTGCTCTTGCAGTTATTGCCATAGCACTAACTGCACTGGTGAAAGCCACCGCTCAGGATGTTGCTCATACTCAGCGCCTTAAGGAGAAAATGATTACACAATGGATTAGTACTCAGGGAGCAGCAATGGTACAGCTGGGGCTATTATCAGTAACAACGACCCAGGAAGTTACGCAGATTACCACAATGTTTGGTCAGCGCTGGTATTGGCGTGTAAAACTGGTCCAGACCCCCATTAAATCCTTGCAGCAATTAATTATTACTACCAGTAAAAATCAGGCCGGACCGTTTACAGATCCGGTAATCGCATTCAGGTACCGTCATGCGAGTTAATAAGGGATTCACGCTGATTGAAATTTTGATTGCTTTAGCTGTGTTTGCCATTATGGCCACCCTGACCTCTTCCGCAATGTATTACGCATTTAATACTCGAAGTCGTGTCACTGAACAGGCTGAACGTCTGGTTGATTTGCAAATGGCTATTATTATGATTGAACGGGATACTGAGCAAATAACCAGTCGCCCTGTTCGGGGAAACGAAATGCGTTTGTTCCCCGCGTTTACTGGCCAACCGCTATATCTTGAGTTTACTCGTGGAGGATTAACCAATCCTTACAGTGTTGAGAAGAAAAGCAGTTTGAGACGGATTGCCTGGCTTTGTAAAGGGGATAAGTTAATCAGACGAAGCTGGGATGCTCTGGATGCTGTCAATCGCAATAATTATCATGATAAAACCTTGCTGGAAAATATAAAAAACTGCAAATTTGCCTATCTCGATCAAAACCTGCAGGTTTTACCGGAGTGGCGGGAGTCCAGTGTCTCAAGCCCTGGAAATACACCGACCTTACCGAAAGCAGTCCAGCTTAAAATTGAACTTGGCGATTGGGGAACTGCCACCTTTTTATTTATTCTGCCGGAAGGACTCTATGCAAAAATTGTCTGATTCCTCAATGCAAGTGACGCATGGGAAGTCCTCTCCCCTGAATCGGGGAAGCGCGCTTATTTCAGCCTTGTTTATTATGACGCTGGTAGCAATTGCCGCTACCGCCATGAGCAGCCGGCTGCAACTGGATATCTACCATACCCGCATAGCCATTCAAAGTGATGATCTCTATTTAGCATCTCAGGCCGTATCATTTTGGGCAATGGGAGAGCTAAGTAATAAATCCCGTTTGTTTTTGTCCTCTGATCCGAATGGTAAATTAATGGATTTTCCGGCGAAAATGCAGGGTCTCTATCCGAACATCCGTATTCAGGGCGGCCTTTATGATCTGCAAGGTCGGTTCAATCTGAACAATGTGGCCGATAAGCGCTACAACCTGCTTTTTTTTCATCTTCTCAAACAAGTCTTACCCAAGCTTAAGAGACCGCAGCGTCTGGCTATCGCCGATGCCATTTTTCAATGGATTAGCCCTTATCAGCCGGGGCGTGGGCAGGATCAGTTTGTTTCCTATTATATAAAACAAAAACCGCCCTACTATCCAAGCCAGCAGTTCATGACCAGCGTCACTGAGCTGCGTCTGATAAAAGGTGTTGATGCAAACACTTATCAAGCTCTGGAGCCTTATACAATAAGTTTGCCTGAAATCACGACAATCAATCTGAATACCGCTTCGCGGCCAGTACTTGCAGCGCTTGGAAACAGCTTAGATCCCGGCCAGGTTGATCAGATTATCGAAGCGCGTGGTCAAAAAGGATTTAGCGATTTGAAAAAAATCACCAAACTATTACGAAAGTTTAACATCCGAGCTGAACTAATTACGCTTGAAAGCGAGTTTTTCTTAAGTATTGCCAATGTAAGCAGTGAGGATTTGAATATGGTCAGTTATACCATTTTCAAACGGCAAAAAACTAAAGATGGAAAATTGACGATTAACCTGATTAGCGAAAGCATTAATAGTCTGTAGACACTCCACTTACTCGTCCTCTTGCCCTTCCGGAACTGGCTTTGTGTTCTTCAGAACATAATATAACTGATCGCCAGATTGCTTTTCTTCTGAGGTTAAACGAGGCTCTAATCGAGCTAATTCTTTCTTAGCCTGTTCGTTATTATTTAGCGATGCCAGCTTCAACCAGGCATAGGCTTTGGTGTTGTCCTGACCTACCCCCAAACCTGCCAGATACAAATAACCTAATTTCCCTTGTGCAGTGACATTACCCTGGGCAGCGGCCTTTGTGAACCAATAAGCAGCTTGCTGGTAATCTTTATCGATACCAGTACCACTCATTAACAGCTGTCCTAATTCCGATTGCGCCTGAGAATGGCCTTTTTCAGCTGCAAGCTGATACCAGTAAGCGGCTTTTCTGGGATTAGCTTCGATTCCCAAACCATTCAAATATTGGTAAGCCAGATAGGCTTGAGCATTTCGATGCCCCTGAACCGCAGCTTTTGAAAACCAATAAGTGGCGGCTGTCTGATCTTCGGTGATACCATATTTACCAGTATATAAAAGGGCAATACTGTATTCCCCTTTGGCATCGCCTTGAGATGCGGCTTTATCATACCAGTAAAAGGCCTTCTCTACATCTTTGTCTGTTCCCATTCCCATCATATACTGATAGCCGAGATTGACCTGAGCTTTCGCATAGCCTTGTTCTGCAGATTTTTTAAACCATTCAAATGCCTTGCTGTCATCGGGATTCCTTACCCCGTCACCGGTGGCATACATTAATGCTACATTTCGCTGGGCGATCGCATTGCCTTGTTCTGCAGATTTCATATACCAGTTAAAGGCTTCTTTATAATCCTGTTTCATTCCCTGTCCCGTATCATATAAAAAGCCAAGACTTAATTGAGCCAGTGAATTATTTTTAGCAGCAGCTTTACGATACCAATCGGCTGCTTTGACAGCGTCTTTGTTTACTCCATAGCCATATTGATACATTCGGCCAAGCAAATACATGGAATCATCATTTCCTTGTTCCGCAGATTGAACTAAATGGGGATAGGCGGTAGTGTAATCACCATTCTCAAACGCTGAAAAACCAATGATCTCATCAGCGAATGCCAGGTTGCTTGCAAGGCACGCTGCGAAAATTAAAGAACGCATGAATACTCCAGGAAAATACAGCCTCTTATTACAAGAGTAGGCCATGCAGCTCATAATTCAACCAAGAGAAGGCTTTATGAAGGAAAATTATGAAATATTTACGTCTGTATTTATTTCGCCGCAGATCCTGATTGTATTATCCAGGATCTTACGGCGGCAGGTGAAACGTGGTTATAATTTGCAAACAATCAAAATGATGTTTACAGCGCTTCAAAAATTGCTGCGGCCCCCATTCCAGTACCGATACACATGGTGACCATGCCATATTTTCCTTTAATACGGCGAAGCCCATGAAGAAGGGTTGCCGTTCTGATTGCTCCTGTTGCTCCCAAAGGATGGCCTAAGGCAATAGCTCCCCCAAGCGGGTTGACTTTTTCAGGCGGTAAGCCTAAGGTTTTTATCACAGCCAAAGCTTGTGCCGCAAACGCTTCATTCAGCTCAATCCAGTCCAACTGTTCAATAGAAATCCCAGCCTGCTTCAATGCCAAAGGGATTGCATTAATTGGTCCAATCCCCATCACCTCAGGAGGAACACCTGCTACAGCATAGCCAAGTAATCTTCCCATAGGCTGCAAATCAAATTGCTTTAGAGCCTGCTCGCTGGCCAGCAACGCAATTCCAGCCCCGTCACTGGTTTGTGAGCTGTTGCCGGCTGTCACCGAACCTCTGGCAGCAAATACAGGTTTCAGCCGAGAGATCATTTCATAAGAAGTATCCGCTCGGGGGCCTTCATCCTTATTAATCAATTTCTTCTGTGCATTGACTTCCAGGTGATTAAGATCTGCTTTGCGATCGATAATCTCCACAGGCACAATCTCGGCATTGAAATAGCCTTTTTGTTGAGCAGCAGTTGCTTTGGCGTGGCTTTGTGCAGCAAATTGATCCTGATCTTCTCTGGACACATTCCATTGTTTAGCGACATTTTCCGCCGTTATTCCCATTCCATAGGCAATAGCTACCTGCTCATTTTCGAAAATGGCAGGATTTGCAGTATATTTGTTTCCTCCCAAAGGAACCATTGACATACTTTCCACACCGCCAGCCAGAGCCAGCAAATGATTCCCCTGAATTAGAGAAGCAGCTGCCGTAGCAATACTTTGTACACCTGAAGAACAGAACCGGTTAATAGTCATCGCCGGAACAGACTGAGGCATTCCAGCCAGTAAAGACGCAATACGCGCCACATTCATTCCCTGTTCAGCTTCAGGCATGGCGCAGCCAATGACCACATCACAAACCGCTTCCCAATCCACGGTACTATTTCGTTCCCTTAAAGATCGTATTGTGTGAGCCAGCAAATCGTCAGGCAGAGTATGTCTGAATACGCCTCGAGGAGCCTTGCCAACCGGTGTACGCAATACATCCACAACATAAACATTAGTCATTATCAAGTCTCCTATTAATTGCGCAATGGCTTCCCTGTTTCCAGCAAAGAACTGATTCTCGCATGCGTCAACGGATTGCGGGCCAGATTCATGAACGCTTCGCGCTCCAGCTTGAGCATCCAGTCTTCATTAACCATCGTACCATTATTCACATCCCCACCGCAGATAGCAGATGCGAGCTGACTTGCGAGATAATAATCATATTTGGAAATAAAGCCGCCTTCCAGCCAGTTAATCAATCCGGCTTGTAATCGGGCATAACCTTCTCTTCCAGCCACTTTGAAGACAGCACCCCGAATAGGCGGTTGATAGTTGGCTGCTAATATTGATTCAACGCGCGACAATGCCGCATATAATACTTCATGGCTATTCATAACCCAGGTATCCGTGTTTTTCAGATAACCCAGATGTTGAGCATCAGCGGCGCTTGCGCCTACAGTGGCTGTTGCGATTTGCTGAAAATAAGGGCTCAGGAATAGCAGCAGATCGGCATCCTGCGCTTTGTCGGCAGCTCGCATTGCCATTTCTTTTGTTCCACCACCTGCCGGAATCAAGCCAACTCCTGCTTCCACCAGTCCAGGATAGGATTCAAATGCAGCGACCACTGCATCGCAATGCATAATCAATTCACATCCACCGCCCAAAGCACGCCCTCTTAATGCGGCAACTACAGGAATTGGACTGTATTTTAAACGTAGTACTGTCTGTTGAAATTGCTTAAGCATCGTTTCCAAAGCAGCAAAATCATTTTTCTGAATCAATCCCCCAACCCCTTTTAAGTCGGCTCCAGAACTAAAATTGGATGCATCCTGCTGGTATACAATAACGCCTCTGCAATGCCTTTCTGCAATATCCATAGCAGCAGCCATGCCATCCAGGACTGCCTGGCCTATCGTATTCGCCTTGCTTTTGAAGGAAATTAAACCGATATCATTTTTGAAGCGGGATAAGGTCAGGCCTTCATTTTCATATAATTTGTCCAGTTGTGCGGGATGCTCGGTTAATACGAGTTCCGGGAAATATTGCTTGTGGTAGACAGAAAGCGAGCTGCGAGGGATAAAGCTCATGCTTTGAGGTGAGAAGGCGCCCCCTTCATGATAAAACTGATGGACTCTGGAAAGCCATGCAGGCAACTCAGCCTTGCTCATTGACGATCCTTTGGATATCGCTTCCTTAATCGCTGTAATCATAGATTCAAGGCCAGACTGCTGCCAGGTTTCAAAAGGCCCCTGAGCCCAACCAAATCCCCAGCGAATGGCAAGGTCCACATCGCGTACATTATTGGCAATCGATTCAAGATGATAGGCGCAATAATGGAATAAATCGAGAAAGCAGGCAGCCAAAAACTGGGCCTGTCGGTCTGTTGAAGAAAGTAAGTTACTCATTCGTTTTTGTGGATCGCGTTCAGACATAATTGACTTTAATTCAGAACTAATTTCGCCGCCGGCCGGACGATATTCCTCTGTTTGCCTGTCAAACACTTCGATCACTTTTCCGGGTTTACGATAAATGCCTTGTCCGCTTTTCTGACCCAGATGGCCTTGCTCGATCATTTTTTCTAACCAGGCAGGCAACACAAAGCTGTCATGCCAGGGATCATCTTCCAATTGCTCATACATGGTATGAACCACATGTTTCATTGTGTCTAAACCCACCACATCCATTGTCCGAAATGTCGCTGATTTGGGACGACCTAATAATGAGCCGGTAATGGCATCTACTTCGTCTAACCCAATCTGCATTGCTTCAGCATGGTGCAGTGTAGCCAATAACGAGAAAACTCCAATGCGGTTTGCGATAAAATTGGGAGTATCTTTCGCGTGAACAACCCCTTTGCCCAGGTAACTGGTTAACCAGGTTTCCAGATGAGTTAATAAGGTATTGGAAGTAGTAGTCGCCGGAATTAATTCTGCGAGATGCATATAGCGCGGCGGGTTAAAAAAATGAACACCGCAAAATCGCTCTTGTAATGAGGCGGGCAGTACCTCAGCCAACGCATTAATGCTCAAACCAGAGGTATTACTCACCAATACAGTTTTGTCACCCACAAAGGGGGCGATTTTTTGATAAAGCGACTCTTTCCAATCCATTCTTTCAGCAATCGCTTCAATAATTAAATCGCAGGATTTGAGGTCTTCAAGATGCTCATCATAATTTCTCGCCTGTAAAAGCGCAGCAGTTTTGGCAGTTCCCAAAGGAGCAGGTTTTAACTTAACCAGATTGGCAATCGCTTTATCGACAATACTGTTCTTGTTAGTGTCTTTAGCTGCCAAATCATATAATAGACAGGATATGCCGGCATTAACGCAATGAGCAGCAATTTGCGCCCCCATGACTCCGGCACCCAAAACTGCAATTTTTTTTATATAAAATGGTTCCTGCATAATCATATCCTTTTATCCGGGTTTAGTTATGACCTAACGGCCGATTGAAAGCTATAAACTGCCAGCCATATCAGAGCCTTTCGGGAGAAAATCGGCAGGCTCTGAAGCATGATACGGCTATTGAAGAATTTCAGGATAAATTAAATTTTATCCCCTGGGCAAGCGGTAACTCATTTCCCCAGTTAATCGTATTGGTCTGACGACGCATATAAGCTTTCCAGGAATCAGAACCAGATTCTCTGCCGCCACCTGTTTCTTTTTCACCACCAAAAGCTCCGCCAATTTCAGCACCTGAAGTGCCAATATTGATATTGGCTATCCCGCAGTCGCTTCCCATTGCACTCAGGAAACGCTCGGCATGCTTGAGATTTTGTGTAAACATAGAAGAGGAAAGCCCTTGAGGAACGCTGTTTTGCAGTTCAATGGCTTCTTCTATGCTGCTAAACGGCATGACGTATAAGATAGGCGCAAAGGTTTCTTCCTGAACCACATCCCAACTATTCTGCACGTCAGTTACCAGTGTAGGCTGTACAAAATACCCTTTTCGATTCAGGCTTTCTCCACCAGCGACTATTTGCCCGCCGGCTTTTTTAACACGCGCAATGGCCTGGCTGAATTGAGAAACCGCCTGCTCGTCGATTAAAGGACCCATCAGATTATCAGGATTTAGTGGATCACCAATTGTTATTTGCTCATACGCATGCTGCAATCTGCGAACTACTTCCTTGTACATAGACTGATGTACAAATAAGCGTCTGGTTGTTGTACATCGCTGGCCTGCCGTTCCGACAGCACCAAATACTATTCCGGGAATCGCAAGATTAAGATCCGCTGACTCGTCCAGAATAATTGCATTATTGCCGCCAAGTTCAAGAATAGTTTTCCCAAGGCGAGCAGCGACTTTCGCAGCCACTGTTTTACCTACAGCGGTAGAACCAGTAAATGAAACCAGCGGGATTCGCTTATCCTCAACCATCATGTCCACTACATCATGACTGGACGGAATAATCAGCGAAAAAATTTCCGGGCAATTATTTTCCTTTAATACCTTGTTACAAATATTCTGCACCGCAATCGCGCAAAGAGGCGTTTTTGCAGAAGGCTTCCACAGAGTCACATTACCGCAGATAGCTGCAAGAAAGGCATTCCAGGACCACACCGCTACAGGAAAATTGAAGGCTGAAATAACACCGATGATACCGTAAGGATGCCATTGCTCATACATCCGATGATTGGGGCGTTCTGAGTGCATGGTATTACCATAGAGCATGCGGGATTGACCGACCGCAAAATCGGCGATATCAATCATTTCCTGAACTTCACCGTCACCTTCCTGTTTGGATTTACCCATCTCCAGAGAAACGAGACTTCCAAGCCAGTCTTTATGTTCTCTTAAAGCCTGCCCCATCTGACGAATAATTTCTCCTCGCTTCGGTGCAGGATACTGACGCCATGCCAGGGCAGCAGCCTCAGCTCGGCTCATAATCTTCTGATAGTCATCACTGGAACAGGTAGCAACCTCGGCAATTTTTTCTCCAGTGGCTGGAGAATAGGAAATCAGCTTATCTGCTCTGCATTCACTCTGCCAACCCTGGCCGCTATAAGCCCCGGCATTCGTATCCTGAATACCTAAATGCTTCAAAAAATCCATCGATTATTTACTCCTAAGCGTAATATTTACCAAAACGATTGGCCAGCACATCCGCAAGGCGGAATTTTTCCTGGAGCACCAGTCCGTGATATTCATTTGCCTGTCCTAAAACCAGGTCAACTACGGCGCATACTCCCGCGGCAGTGCTGACTTGAATAGCAGACCATTCCAAATCTAAAATTGTTTCCGGATATACCTTTTTAACATAGCTCTTTTCAGTTAACTCACCATGCTTTATCCCCTCAACAGTTACATACACAATCACAATGTCCTGATAGGTCTTGGGAATGGCTTTTTCGAGAATTCGTTTTAATGTGCCTCGGTCTTCGTTGAGTTTCAGATCATTCATCAGCAGGCGCATTTTTTCACAATGTCCTGGATACCGCATCGTTTTGTAATTCAAAGTCTGAATTTTATTTTTATATAAATCAGCCAGACTTCCCAGCCCTCCGGATGTGTTAAAAGCCTCGTATTCACAGCCATCGATTTGTATTGACTCAAGTCCTTCCAAAGGTTGCACAACAACCGGTTTACCCGCTTCGATACCAAAGCATGGATTTCCATACTCATTGATTACACCATCAGTAGACCAGGTTAAGGAATAATGAAAGGCATTATTAGCGCGTTGTGGTAATGCACCTACACGAAGCTTGGCATGAAAACATTCATCGAACTCCTGCATCAGGCTGTTTGCAGCAATACTGATAAAACCAGGAGCCAATCCACACTGAGGCACAAATGCTGTTTCTGCTCCCTCAGCAATGCGCTTGACCGCATCGGTAACTGAGGTATCTTCAGTCAGATCAAAGTAATGGGCTTTTGCCAGTTTTGCTGCTCTGGCGACATGGGTATTGAGAAAATAAGGGAGGCTTGAAATGACCGCAATGATTCTATTTTTTTCGATGTAGGATTGGATTGACTCTTCATCGGTAACGTCCAACGCCACCGTCTTGACCTGCGGCATCGTTTGCAGCAAGCGCGTTACATCGGTACCAGAAAATTCCAAATCTGCCAGATGGATCTGATAATCCTTGCTGCTTGCAAGTAAACAAGCGATAAGACTTCCGATTTTACCTGCACCTGTAATCATAACATTATACATAGTTATTCCCTTCCGTTAGAAAACAGTTGTCATCCTACACAAATAAAACCGGTTTGCATACCTTGAAAAAAAACGATTTTTATGTAGCGATTACAACTCGGAAAAAATGATCGAAAACAAATCAAGTATAGACAGCCAATGCGTAAATTTAAATGTAACTCTCATGGTCTCAACGTTATCCTGAACGCAGAGAAGGATCTCCTGAAGCTGGCTCAGTTCCAAGCAGTTTGAGATCCTTCGCTACGCTCAGGATGACGTACCTGGGGAGTTACAAAATATTGCACTTTTCCTATTTTCGTTTCAACGTCATCCTGAACGCAGTGAAGGATCTCCTGAATCTGGCTCAATTCCAAGCAGTTTGAGATCCTTCGCTACGCTCAGGATGACGTACATGACGCTCAGGATGACGTACCTGGGGAGTTACAAAAAATATATCACCTTCTTTCTGGTGATCTTAGTTGACCTTTGAGCTGTAGTATCCTATCGTTCTTTCATTTAATGAAACTCTGTCATGACCAGCGCCGTCTCCTTTGAGCCACTGCAGATTGAAACCACAAAAAAATTAACCTGGATGCACTACTTCAAATTTTTCATATACGGCTTGTTATTACCGCTGGGATTTGCTCCCTTTCATATACCCGGCATGGCGATTCTGGGTCTGGCTCTTTTCTATTATGGGCTGTGTGCGCATTCTAAAGGTTCTGGTTTTCTGCGTGGATTATTTTTTGGCCTGGGCTTCTTTGGGTTTGGGGTGTCATGGATTTATGTCAGCATTTACGAATATGGCCATTTAAATCCAGTGCTCTCAGGATTAATCACCCTGCTTTTCATCCTGTATTTATCATTCTTTCCTGCTTTGCTTGCCCTTGTCTTTAATACTTTTTCAACTAAACGCCCAACAATGACTTCAGGATTATTTTTCAGTGCACTCTGGGTCATCAGCGAATTGCTGCGTGCTTCCATTTTAAGCGGCTTTCCCTGGCTTCTGCTTGGATTCGGTCAATTTGATGCACCGGTTAAATACCTTTTACCTGTTTTAGGTGTTTATGGAGCGAGCTTTCTGACTGTGTTTGCCGCCACGCTGCTGGTTTGTGCATTCGGCGTTGAGCGAAGAAAACAACTGACTTATCTTGTGTTGTTTGTTTCAGCTATCCTCGCTCCGCTTGCCCTAAAACCAATAGAGTGGGTCCATATATCGAGCACGCCGGTATCCATTGGCGTCATTCAGGCCAATTTGTCCATGCGCGACAAGTGGGATGAAACGCTGTTCTGGAAACTTCTTGATCGTTATCAGAAAGACGTTATCAGTCTACTTGGTACTCAGCTTATTGTGATGCCGGAATCGGCTATTCCACTGCCCTCTTCCTATATAAGTGATTTTCTCGATGACTTAAGGGAAAAAGCAAAAAATGCAGGAAGTGGAATACTTTTGGGGATACCAGAACCCACTAAAATCGACGCCGACGACTATTTCAATGCATTAATCAGTCTGGGGGAAGCTCAGGGGTTTTATCTAAAGCAGCATTTAGTTCCATTTGGCGAATATATACCTGGTATTTTTCAGCCATTGATGAATTGGTTACAGATCCCTGATGCCAATTTAAAGCCAGGGAAGGACGCGCAATCGCTAATCAGAGTTCATAAGCATCCTGTCGCGACGCTTATTTGCTATGAACTGGCCTATGGAGAATTGCTTCGCAAGCAGTTTCCCCATGCGGAGTGGATTGTTTCTATCAGTGATGATGGCTGGTTTGGACACTCGCTCGCCATGTATCAGCAACAACAGATTGCCCAGGTACGCTCCCTGCAAACCGGGAGATATCAGGTTGTCTCGAACAATGATGGATTATCGTCCGTCATTAATACGCGAGGGGATATTGTGACGTCACTTCCTGCTTTTAATGCCGGTCTGCTCCGCGCG
The DNA here is from genome assembly GCF_900640215.1 of Legionella genomosp. 1. NCBI lineage: Bacteria > Pseudomonadati > Pseudomonadota > Gammaproteobacteria > Legionellales > Legionellaceae > Legionella > Legionella genomosp. 1. The sequence continues at coordinate 14,111 of NZ_CAAAJH010000011.1, read as the reverse complement.
TCCATCTATCCGGCGACTGGTAGCACACCCTGGGTGCTCTTGGGTGATTGGCCGATACTAATCCTCTCTTTTGGTATTTTTCTATGGGCCATGATATCTGGATTTCCTAAGAAACAGCATCAGTAAACTATTGCTGCTAAGCACAAGAGGGGTTATCCTAGGCAGCTTAAGTAATCTAATGTAGTGACTATGGATACTAGTTATAAACCACAAGAAGTAGAAGAACAGGCCCAGCAATACTGGCATAAGAAGCAATGCTTTAATGTCACTGAAGACTTGAACAAAGAAAAGTTTTATTGCTTGTCCATGTTCCCTTATCCAAGCGGAACGCTCCATATGGGCCATGTGAGGAATTACACTCTTGGCGATGTAATTGCAAGATACCAGCGTGCTTTAGGCAAGAATGTTCTTCAGCCCATTGGCTGGGATGCTTTTGGCCTTCCAGCAGAAAACGCGGCAATTAAACACGGAATTCACCCTGCTGAATGGACTAAGAAAAATATTGCAGCAATGAAAGAGCAATTCCTGCGCCTTGGGAATGCCTATGACTGGAAACGTGAAATAGCAACCTGTGATCCGGATTACTATCGCTGGGAGCAATGGTTTTTTATTAAGCTTTATGAAAAAGGTTTAGTTTACAAAAAGAATGCTGTGGTCAACTGGGATCCTGTTGATCAGACTGTTCTGGCTAATGAGCAAGTAGTCGATGGGCGCGGCTGGCGTTCCGGAGCGCTTGTCGAACGGCGTGAAATTTCTCAATGGTTCATTAAAATCACTGCCTATGCCGATGAACTTCTTAAAGATTTGGATACGCTTGAAGAATGGCCAGCACAGGTCAAGCAAATGCAGCGTAACTGGATTGGCCGTTCCGAGGGCTGCGAGATTGGCTTTCAGGTTAATGAGTATCCCAAACGACTCAAAATTTACACTACTCGGCCTGACACCCTGATGGGCGTCACCTATCTCGCCGTAGCCCCTGATCATCCCCTGGCTAAAGAGGCAGCCAATCAGGATCCCGCAGTTCGCGAGTTCATTGACAGCTGTCAGGGGATCCGCATGGCGGAGGCTGATCTGGCAACTATGGAGAAGAAAGGGATTGCAACCCGCTTCTCAGCAGCTCATCCTGTTACTGGAGAAAGTATTCCCGTCTGGATTGCCAATTTTGTATTGATGCAATACGGCTCAGGTGCCGTCATGGCTGTTCCAGCACATGATCAGCGTGACTGGGAGTTTGCCAATAAATATAACTTACCGATTAAGGAAGTGATAAAGCCGCTTGGCGAGGTCACTCATAATTATGATAAATCAGCCTTTACAGAAGAAGGTGAATTAATTAATTCCGGCGAATTCACTGGTCTGACTTCTTCCCAGGCTGTAAGCACTATTGCTAATTACCTGGAAAGCAGGGATTTGGGTAAAGTTACGGTTAATTACCGTTTGCGCGATTGGGGCGTTTCTCGTCAGCGTTATTGGGGAACTCCTATTCCCATGATTTTCTGTGAAGAATGCGGCATTGTTCCCGTTGCCGAGCAAGATCTCCCGGTAACACTGCCGGATGATATTGAATTTACAGGAAGTGGCTCACCTCTGGCGCAGTCAGCAAAATTCTTACAAACACGCTGCCCTAAATGCGGTCAGGATGCAACACGAGAGACCGATACTTTCGATACCTTTATCGAGTCTTCATGGTATTACGCGCGCTTTGCCTGCAAAGGACAAGACAATGCTATGCTGGATGATCGCGCTAAATACTGGACTCCCGTAGATCAGTACATTGGGGGCATTGAACACGCCGTTATGCATCTTTTGTATGCCCGATTTTTCCATAAACTGATGCGCGATGAAGGCCTGGTTAATTCTGATGAGCCTTTTAAAGCTCTGCTGACTCAGGGAATGGTATTAAAAGATGGCCATAAAATGTCAAAGTCATTGGGTAACGTGGTCGACCCCAATCACTTGATTAATACTTATGGCGCGGATACCGCACGTCTTTTTGTCATGTTCGCAGCGCCTCCCGAGCAATCATTAGAATGGTCTGATACCGCAGTGGAAGGAGCTCATCGCTTTTTGAAGCGGGTCTGGGCTTTCGCTCACAAAAATCAGCAGCTGTTTACTGAAGTTAATAACGCGATTGGCAATGGTAATGGGCATGTCGATTGGCAGCAGGCTGATAACAGATTAAAAAAATCACGCCTGACTGTAAATCAAGTCCTGGCTCAGGCTTCTAATGACTATGAGAAACAACAATTTAATACCGTTGTTTCTGGTTGCATGAAATTGTTTAATGAGATTTCTGATTATTCAATAGAAACCGAACATGACAAATATTTCATTCATGCCAGCATGAGTATTTTATTGCGTTTACTCGCACCTATTACGCCTCACATCTGCCATCATTTATGGCAGCAACTGGGTTATGAAAAAGCAATCATTGACGCCTCCTGGCCCAAAGTCGACAAAAGTGCATTAAAAACCGATCAGGTTGATTTTATTGTTCAGGTGAATGGCAAATTAAGAGCGCAATTTACCGCTCCGAGCGATGCCTCCGAACAGGAATTGATTGAAACAGCAACCAGGGAGGCTCATGCCTTTGTTGAGGGCAAAAGCATTAAAAAAGCGATAGTTGTTGCTCACCGTCAACTGATCAATCTGGTGGTTTAGTTAATGTTTAAACGCTACTTCCTCGCAGTATTCATCATCTTGTTAGCAGGATGTGGTTTCAAGCTGCGCGGAACTTATGAAATACCGTCCTGGTTTAATAATGTGGCATTAATAAACCAGGGGGCACAACCTGACCTGCATTTGCAATTAAAGGATCAGCTCCAATCCTATGGCATACACGTTCTTCCATCTGCCAAAGGTTCTTCATTTATGTTGATTCTCGAAAAAGATACCATTCAGGAACAAATAACCAGTGTCGGAGCCAGTACCACGCCTCGTCAATATCAGCTCATTTATACCGCAGTCTATTCTCTGATCAAAACAAATGGCGAACCCTTGCTTTCTTCAAATCAGGTTACTGTAACCCGCCAACTCACAGTAAATAACAACAGAATTTTAGGGTCCAATGCGGAGGAGACGCTTATATACAGTGAAATGCGCCGTGATGCAGCCATGCAAATTATGAACCGAATTAATCGCAAGCTAAACTAATTTCATGTTAAATAAACTAAACCACCTGAATTTACCAGCGCCAGACAAATTTCTTCCCGTATATTTAATAACCGGACAAGAGCCATTTCAAGTAAACCACTATGCGAGAGTGTTAATATCCGCCTGGCAAACACGGCATAAAGAGGATTGCGACATAAAAATACTGCAAATCAATGCAGCAGCCGACTGGACTATGCTACGGGAAGAGGCAAACAATTTCTCACTGTTTAGCAGTATGATGATTCTCGATGTACGCTATGATAAAAAAACACTGGATTCTGCTGGCAAACAGTTTCTTGAAACCTATTTATCCTCTCCTAACCCTAAATGTCTTCTAGTCCTTCGGGCACCCGATCTGACGCTAAAAACCCTTCAATTTATAAGTAGTCATCCGGCTATTATGATTATTGCTGCAAGCCCAATGAGTGCTAATAGCTGTAAGGAATGGATAGCTTCGCAGCTTAAGCAATACTCGATTGACTTTGATGAAGCTATTCCTGCGCTTATTTATCAATATAATGAAAATAATCTTCCAGCCTGCGCTCAGGTATTAGAAAAAATCAAATTAATTGCAGAAGCCAATACGCGATTGACATTGAAGGATGTAGAGGAGCACTTGCACAATCAATGCGAGTTTTTAAGTTTTGAGCTGGCAGACGCTTGTCTATTAGCCAATCAGGCCAAGGCCCTCCTCCTTCTCAGGCAATCCAGTCAAAATAAGACCGAACCCAGCTTAATCTTATGGATATTAAGCCAGGAAATTCGACTGCTTATTCAATTGAAGCATAAAACAGCACACTGCTCATTTCGCGATGCAGCTTCACAGCTAAAGATTTGGTCCACAAAGCTAGGCAACTATCAAACGGCAATCAAGCGTTTTGAAGTTGCATTTCTGGTTCAGTTGTTAAACCAATGCGAGCTTTTAGACAAAAAAATTAAAAACGCTAACCAACCCGGTCAAATCTGGCGTAGTCTTGAGATAATAGCAATAGCTTTATGCACAGGGAGAAAGGCAGGCTATCTTGGATAATGTATTAATATTTGGGGGGACCTTTGATCCTGTACACAAGGGGCATTTGGGCATAGCAGAAAATGTTCAGCAGCACTTCCACTTTCAGCGCTTTATTTTTTTACCCTGTAAATTACCCTTGTTAAAGCAAAGCGCGACAGCTTCCCCTACCCAACGGCTAAAGATGTTGGAACTTGCTCTGGCTGATTATCCTCTTTCCTGTCATTTTGAAATTGACGAGCGTGAGATTAATCGCCCATCGCCATCCTATACGGTTACAACACTCGAGAGTTACCGCGAGGAAGTGGGAGAAAATGTCGCTTTGACTCTGCTGATGGGGATGGACAGTTTCCATCAGTTACCGCAATGGCATCAATGGACCCGGATTTTGGAGTTAGCAAATATTCTGGTAATAAAACGGCCTGATATCAGCCCAAGCGAGAGTAGCAATCTGATGGAATCGCTTTCCAGACACCTGACTAAAAGAGAGGTGGATCTGAAAAATACCGCACAAGGGGTTATTTATTTTTTTGATGCCGGCGCCTATCCCATTTCCTCTACCGAAATTCGGAGAAACTCTTTATTGAACTCTGAAAATATGCCTGAATCAGTGCTTGAGTTTATTACTCAGAATAAGCTTTATCTCTGACTGTACATAAACTCTAAAGCGCACCAAAATTGATTAATGTTTAATCTTTATGTTACAATTGGTGACAACTTATGAATTTGTTAACCTTATGACTCGAATTGTTTTTTACGGTCATGCTTCATTTGCTACAACGTCCACTGACTGTACAATCCCGACAGACACCAGCCTTACCATTTACTGCTCACCAGGTAGTTTATTGAATCAGGACGTTTCTAACGCCTTAGCTAACGGAGAACTTCTTACAGCAGAAGATATTTCCGTATCGAAAGCAACCTGGTATTTTATAAAAAATGGACTGAAGCCAACAGACAAACCCGGCCATAATAGCTTTGACACCTATCCTTTAATTTTAAAAGCGGGTGATAATGTGCCCGATTACGTGCTCTCTTATGCTGATATTCCAGCTATGAATCCTCCTTTAAACCAGGTTCCTACCCAGGTAGTACAGGTAAGAAAAAAAACCTCGCTCTCTCAGCTGCTAAATCAATATAAAGGCCAGGATCTTCATTGGGGCGCTTGCGGATTTGCTCAGAATTTTGAAGACATACGTGCAGTTGGATATGGCTATGCTTTTTCCTTAAAACCTGACTCAGCGCTGAAAAATAATTACCAGCCCCCTAAACCAAGCGAAGAAGAAAAGAAGATTCAACGGCTCAAACGATTTAGTTCTTTTTTTACTGTACCGGACGAACCTGATTACCAAGCGAATCGTTCCAACAAAAAAACCCGTTATACTACTGGTAAAAATTTTAGTCCATCAGAATCCAAACAGCCGGGCTGCAGTTAAAATTGACACAATAGTCTCCTTCTCAGCTAGTTAAGCGGACGTTCCTTTTTACAAGCATGTATACGGTGGGTAAGCCACAGTACTAGTAGAAGCTTAAAAAGCGGTTTTTTATGATTCAAAAAAGCGCTGTTTGGAAGTTTATTTAATGCTTCCACGCTTCTTCTTTTTTCTCTTTATAATCCTCAAACGCTTTAATCAAACCTGATAACACTTCAGCACTTGTTTCAAACATGGCTTTACACTGTGGCTCATCAATTAGTTTAATGTCTTTTCGCAGATGGTCCACCTGATCTTTAAATGCTTGCTGCATCTTATTGACATGATGTAAGACATTCTCATTGTTCGCAGTCATTCCAGGCTCCTGACATTCTTTAATAACAGTATAGACGGCGCTTTAGATGAGTGAACCGGAAAGATATAAGCTTTGAAAAACTACCAAAGCTTATATCTGAAATCTTAAGCTTGAGACAACTCGAAGTCGGATGGAAAATCAGCGAGGCTGTTTGTTTGATCCAGCGATTTAGCCTGATTAATTAAATCGGGTACCTTGCTGGAAATCCAGTCGACTACGGGAGTGAACTTGGAGTAAAGGCGTGATTGGCTGACATATTCTTCCTGCGGGAGAGAGGTCATACGAATAACCACGATAATTAATGAGACAATAAAAACGCCGCGTATAAAACCAAATCCCATTCCTAATAATCGATCGGTGCCACTCAACCCGGAGCGTTTTAAGATAAAACCAAGGAGCGCATTAATAATACCACCTACAATTACTGTTGCAGTTAAGACAATAATGAAGGAGGCAATTTTAATAACTGTTTGATCCTGGATATAATTTCCTAACCAGGGGTATAAAACAGAAGAGTAATTGTATGCAAGCCAAATAGCCACTATCCAAACGGAAAGGGCTATTAATTCTTTCAGAAAACCACGGAATAAACCCGTGATAACTGAAAGACCTATTATAAGTATGATGGCGATATCAACCCAGTACCATTGCATCTTTAGCTGATTCCTGTTGTAGGTACGACAAATCCATTTATCTGCATCGCGCTAGCCAGCTGTGTTCTTAGCTTCAGAGCCTGATCTTTCTGATTCATTTGTCCAACCAGTACTTTATACGCAATCCCGTTTTTGCTTTGGACTTTGTTATAGGAAGCCTGAAAACCTTTACTTTTTAGTTTATTGACCAATGCGATTGCATTCTTTTGCTGTACAAATAGTGCAACCTGAACTGAGTAAGCTGTTTTGCCAGGAAGAGCTTTGGTCACAGGCGCTTTGGCCAATTGCTGAGTCTTTGCCACCGGCTTAGCCTGGGCTTTAGCTGCTGGAAGCGACTTGCTGGCTACAATAGTTTTTGGCAGTTCTTTTGCAGGAATCGCAGCGGGTATACTGGCCAAAGGCTTTTTCTGTCCAAGAGCGACTCGTTTTACATCTTCATTTGATGCCGCATGTGAAGAATAGGATACGCTATTGTGTTGAGCCAGCTCTGCGGGTGGATTGCTCATCACGTCTGCTTTATCTTCCTGCGCGCGGGCTTCTTTCAGAGCATCAGGATTATCAATCTGAGCACTGGCATAGTCTATTGTTTTTGTGCCATTAACCGGACTTAAGGGCTCCGCTTTGGCAATAGTCGCAGCAGGTTGATAATCTTCGTTAGCCGTTGGAATGTCTACATGAGCCACTTTAACTGATTTAAACATGGTTTCCTCATCAGATGCAGTGACCTGAGGAAGCACCGGCTTTGGAGGCAGCTTGATTGAAATACTTGAGGGCCCTTCCAGGCGCTGGCTAGATTTTTTCATAATCGCGGGAGCAAAAATGGCTCCTAAAGAGATAATTACAGCAAGTCCAATAAGTCTGTGCTTAATACGCTCGTCCATTACTAATGTCATAGTAACTCCTCCAGGTAAGAATCAGATACTGCATTTAAAACAGCACCTACCAGAATAAAAGATCCGAAGGCAATAATTAAATCGCCTGCTTTTGCCTGCCGGAATGCCGCTTTATAAGCTTCTTCAGGGCTACTAAAATAGCCTTTTGTTTGCTCGATATTCTCAGGCAGCTCTTTTAATAATTGTTCTGCAACACAGGCGCGCTTACTCTCAAGCCTTGCAGGATACCAATAATTAACCAAAGGTAAAAGTGGCTCGACTATTCCTTTTATGTCTTTATCATTTAAAGCAGAAAAAACCGCATGAATATTACCATGTATTTTTTGCTGCGTCACAAATTCTGCCAAAAATCTTGCAGATTGCGGATTGTGCGCCACGTCTAAAAGGAGCCTCTTCTCGTTTTGTTCAATCATTTGTAAACGGGCGGGCAAATGAACACTTTTAATGGAAATTGCAATGTTCTTATCTTCTACCGGTAATTTTTCGCTTAGAATTTTCGACGCGATGACTGCGGCTACCACAGAATCTGGATGTAAATGGGGCTTGGGTAACTGAAGTAACTGTTTTCGAAAATTAATCTCGAGAATATCATCTGCAATTTTATACGAATAATCCTGGCCATTAATCAATACTGGTTTAGCGACATCGATTGCTCTTTTTAAAACTGAGGCAGGCAAATCGGAAGCAGCTCCTATAAATGCCCTGTTGGTACGAAGAATCCCTGCTTTCTCTGTTCCAATAGCCTCGAGGCTTGTTCCAAGATATTCCTGATGATCAAAATCGACTGTGGTAATAATAGCCAAATCATTATCGATAATATTGGTAGCATCCAGTCTTCCACCTAATCCCACCTCTAAAACTACCAGATCAAGATCATGCTGTTCAAAATGCAATAAGGCAGCGAGTGTCGCCGTTTCAAAGAAGGTCAGTGCGGTATCTTTTCTTGCAAAATCAATAAGTTCAAAATAATTTTCAAGTTGTTCGTCTTCAATCGCCTTTCTATTAATCCGGATCCTTTCGTTAAAAGCAATCAAATGCGGTGAAGTATAGACACCGACGCGATATCCTGAGTTGGAATATATTTCTTCAAGAGTAGCTACAACGCTGCCCTTGCCATTGGTCCCCGCGACTGTTATAACGGTTGGCGCAGGCCTTAATAAAGCCAATTCCTCAGCAACACGTTTAATACGGCTCAAGCCTAGCTGGATTTCCTGCACATGCCGGTTTTCCAGCTCACTCAGCCATTGCTTTAACGTTTTCCCGCTCTTTTTCATGATCTTACAAGTTACGGTGCGACAGCTTGGCAATTAACTCAGCGATTGTGGGTCGAAGCGCCTTTCTGTCAACTACCATATCAATATGACCATGCTCAAGCAAAAACTCACTGCGCTGGAAGCCTTCAGGCAAGGTTTGCCGAACTGTCTGCTCAATGACTCGAGGACCAGCAAAGCCGATAAGCGCATTGGGTTCAGCAATTATGATATCACCAAGACTGGCAAAACTTGCTGAAACCCCGCCTAGTGTAGGATCTGTCAGTACCACTATAAATGGCAGATTGGTTTCGGAAAATCTGGCCAGAGCTGCTGAGGTTTTAGCCATTTGCATTAGGGAAAACAAGCCTTCCTGCATTCTGGCGCCACCGCTTGCGGTAAAGCAGAGATAGGGCTTTCTTTCTTTAGTTGCCAATAAGACGCCACGTACAAACTTCTCCCCCACCGTAGCACCCATAGAGCCGCCAATGAAGTTAAATTCAAAGGCGCTTGCGATGACAGGCTGTCCCATAACGCTGCCTTTGGCAAGTAATAAAGCTTCTTTCTCGCCTGTTGCTTTTTGCGCCTGGACAATACGATCTTTATATTTCTTTGAGTCCTTAAACTTCAGTCGATCGATTGGCTCCAGATGAGCAGCTACTTCCTCAATACTGCCCTCATCTAAAAACTGTTGCAGACGCTGACGCGCAGTCAGGCGATGATGATGATTGCAATTGGGGCATACAGAGAGGTTCTTGATTAGCTCGGTACTATAAAGAACAGAGTTACATCCAAGGCATTTTACCCATAAACCTTCGGGCACGCCTTTTTTCTGTGATGCTTCTGTTCTGACTTTAGAAGGTAATAATTTTTTTAGCCAACTCATAGATAAGAATCCGTGGATTGAATTTGACGCGCAACAGTATAACCTGATTTTTTATCTGAGGCTTGTTTTATTCACTCTATTGTTCGCATTTAATTAATGAACAATATTCTGGCTCGGCTGATTATCGTCAAATTGTTTGTTTTTTCTACACACCATGAATTTTAAATAAAATTTTCCCTTTTTTCTCGCATTTTTTAAAATAAAGTGCTACGCCCCCTAAAGTTTTTTTGTTTCTATCCGATAACTAAAGTGGGTACGGTGAATTCAAGGGTCGAATTCCCGGTAATAATATAATCCCCAATCCAGGGATTCAGGCACGAGGAGATTTTGGTCATGACTCAAGTGATTAATACTAACGTGATGTCATTAAATTCCCAAAGGAGTTTAAATGTATCACAAAAAGGCATGCAGACAGCCATTCAACGTCTTTCATCCGGTCTACGCATTAACAGCGCTAAAGACGATGCTGCCGGACTGGCCATTTCTGAAAGAATGACATCACAAATCAGGGGTATGAACCAGGCAATACGAAATGCGAATGATGGTATATCATTGGCTCAGACTGCAGAAGGTGCAATGCAGGAAACGACCAATATCTTACAACGTATGCGCGAACTATCACTGCAATCAGCTAACTCATCGAATAACTCTGGCGACCGTCAGGCTATTCAGGAGGAAGTCGTTCAGTTACAAAGCGAGCTCGATCGAATTGCTTTAAACACTGAGTTCAATGGTCAGAGAATCCTGGATGGCTCTTTTTCCAGCGCCAGTTTTCAGGTAGGTGCCAACGCTAATCAGACGATTAACTTTGCCATCGGAAGTATTAAAGCCTCATCTATTGGCGGTATCGCTACTCAGAGTGGAACTGAGGTGTCCAACGCCGCGTCAACTGATATAACCATAGCCATTGGCGGCGGTGCGGCTACAACCATCAACTCCAGTGCCGGATTTACAGGCAATGCCCAGCAGGATGCTACTTCAGCCTATGCTAAAGCAGCAGCTATCAATGATGCTGGAATCGCCGGTTTGTCTATAAGTGCCAATACCTCAGGAACTCAGACAGTGGGCGCAATTGGTGGTACAGCAGGTGATACCTATAACCTGTCTGTCAATGGCGTAGCAGTATTTACAAACCAGGACGTTGCAACTGCCTTATCCAACACGGCGCTTCGTGATGCGATCAATGGCGTGAGCAATCAGACAGGTGTTATTGCCAGTTTAAATGGTGGTGATCTGACCTTAACCGCGGCAGATGGTCGTAATATTGATATCACTGAAAGCGGTACCGGTTTCACAGCTGGTACTGACGGTATCAGTGTTACCGGCGGCGATTTTGATGGTACGTTGCGCGGCAGTCTGACTATAAGTGCAACTAATAGCATCTCTATTGGCGGAACCGTGGCTACATTGGGCTTAAATGCTGCTATCGCCAAAGATGCCCTAGGAGTAGACACCATCGATGTGGGTACTGCTGCCGGTGCGCAATCCGCTATATTACGACTGGATTCAGCCTTAAGCTCCGTGAACTCTAATCGCGCTGCAATGGGTGCCTTGCAAAACCGATTTGAATCAACTATCTCCAATCTGGCAAACGTTGCTGAAAACCTCTCTGGTGCAAGAAGCCGAATCCAGGATGCGGATTTTGCCGCTGAAACGGCTAACTTAACCCGAGCCCAGATTCTGCAACAAGCTGGAACTGCGATGCTGGCACAGGCTAACAGCCTGCCACAATCTGTACTGTCCTTACTTGGCAGATAATAGTACTACCAGCCTGCTCTCTGATGGGAGCAGGCTATTTAAGCTATATCCTTCCTGTATTCGATTAAGTGGGAGGTCGAAATGAAGATTGAATCAAATAATATTAAGTCCAATTCATTGGAACAGGACTCAAATGGTATCCATGAGAATATTAAAGTCGGCTCTCAACCCTTTTCATCCAGTCCATTGAGCACGGCGCAAAGTAAACAGGCCATTGATAAAGCAACCGGCGTTCTTCAAACCATCGTAACAGAGAAATTATCAGATAAAGTCATACGGAAAATGCCGCCTGATGAATATTTGAAACTTCTAAGCCTGGTTGATGAAATGATTAGCGGCTCTATTGATAAAAAAGTGTAACTGGGTTGCAATATGAATCTGATTAGATATTAAGGACAATAACGTGTCAGGAATAAGTTCGCCAGGAGTTGGCTCAGGTTTGGACATTAAATCAATTGTTGAGGCGCTGGTAAAAGCGGAAATTACCCCCGCTAAAAACAGAATTGATCGACATGAAGCGGATCTTGTCGCTGAGCTTTCGGCTCTTGGGCAAGTGAAAAGCGCGCTCAGCAAATTGCAAAGCAGCCTGATAAAACTTGGCGATTTAAAACAATTTCATTCATTGAAAACTACCTTAAGTGATCCGAATGCTTTACAGGCCACTATTGGCGATTATGCTATTGATGGTCATTATGATATTGAGATTACCCAGTTAGCCGCCAAACAAAACCTCGCTTCCGGAGCCTTTGCCAACGCATCCTCTCCTGTCGGTCAGGGATCATTGACGATTGAGTTTGGAAGTTACAGCAATGATCTCAGCAGTTTTACCCTGAATGCTGATAAAGACCCGCTGGTTATTACTATTGGCGCAGGTCAAAGCAGTCTTGTTGCGATTCGCGATGCGATTAATAACAGTGACAGCGGCGTGCAGGCAGCCATTGTTCAGGACAGTCAGGGCGCTCGGCTGACTTTAAGCAGCCCTTCGACCGGCAAGTCTTATGAAATGCGAATTACTGTAAATGATGTTGATGGAAATAACACCAACGGCGCGGGCTTGTCAGCACTGGCCTATGATCCGACAAACGGTGTTAACTCAATGCTTCAAACTGCCGAGGCAAAAGACAGCCAATTCAAAATCAATGGTTTACTACTCACTGAAAGCAGTAACCGAATTGAAAACGCGATTGCAGGCGTCACTCTGGATTTGAAAAAAGCTCAGCCTGGAACACTTATTTCGCTCGGTGTTGAGGCGAATCGGGCACAAACTACCTCATTAATCAGGGAGTTTGTTAAACAGTTCAATGACAGCATGAACAGTCTTAATAATTTAACCAGCTACGATCCGAATACAAAAAAAGCAGGCAGCCTGCAGGGTGATACGGGAATAAGAAATCTAAAATTTTCATTGTCAGCATTGGTCAGCGATGTCAATCAGGATACCTCTTCCCCGCTTAAAACCCTGGCTGATCTGGGTATTAAAACAACAAAAAGCGGCTTGCTTGAGATTAATGAAGACCAGTTAACCAAGGCACTGGACACGCACTACGAATCCATTGGAGCCTTTTTCGCCAAGTCGGCGAAGGCTTCCGATAGCAATGTGAAAATCAGCCTGGTTGGTGCTGATGTCAAGGCCGGAACCTATGCGTTAACGATTGACTCCTTCAATCCAGGGGTTAGTTTAAGCGGCACCATCGGCGGTTTGATTGCGACATCCTCAAATGGGTTAACACTAAAAGGCAGCGGCGCTTATAAAAATCTTTCGGTTGATATCACCGGCGGTGGGATTGGCGCAAGAGGAAATATTACCGTAACCAATGGCCTGGCGGTGAAATTTAATGATCTGATTGAACAATTGCTCGATGACAAGGGCAGTCTAGTTGATCGCACCAGCAGTCTGAATAATCAAATTGAACGAATTGCCGAGGATCGCGTTCAACTCGATTACCGTACGCAGGAGCTTGGTAAACGCTATCTGAAACAATTTACAGCCCTTGATGGTTTATTATCTCAGATGCAAAGCACCAGCAATTTCTTAAGCCAGCAGCTGGCCAATCTGCCCCAATTGACCTTGAACAAGAGATGATTATGAAAAACAGGTATGAACAAGCAATTAATCAATACAAATCAATCGACTTACAGACCCGAATAGAATCGGCAAACCCTCATGAATTAATCAATCTCCTATTGCAAGGTGCCCGCTCGCATATCGCGACAGCTCAGGGCCATATCCAGCGGCAGCAAATCAGTGAGAAAGGTGAGCATATTTCCAGAGCTATCAGCATTCTCGATGGTTTAAGAACAAGTCTTGATCACGAACAAGGTGGAGATATTGCGGTTAATCTTGATCAACTATATGACTATATTCAGCAGATTCTGTTGAAAGCTAATCTTCATAGCGATTCAGAACTGTTAGCCGAGGCAAATTCGCTGTTGGCAACAATCCACCAGGCATGGATGGAAATGCCAGGAATTGGAGCTAAGGAATAAAACCATGTGGCGGAAGGACGTCATACCGAGCACAGCTTCCACGTCATCCCGAGCATAGCTTTCACGTCATCCCGCACACAGCTTTTACGTCATCCCGAGCACAGGTTTCACGTCATCCCGAGCTGAATGATCCCCACGAAAATTACCATTTTCTGCTCAATTCATTTTGAATGATTTGAGCAAGTGGTTCATCGTGGAATTTAAGATACTTAAATCCATCATGCTCAATAATTA
>NZ_CAAAJH010000010.1:0-123323 GCF_900640215.1 Legionella genomosp. 1 | reverse complement strand
ACATTTTCTATCTACATCTGTAAAAAATGCCTATTTGATCACTAAGGCATCCAACCTGCAACTCTTTTATACATTTTCGTGGGGATAAATCAGATCTCGAACACAGTGAGAGATCTCCGAATGCTGGCACAAACCAAGATTTGGGAGATCTCTCACTGCGCGTTCAAGATGACGGCGTGCCTGAGTAATGACACAGTTTTAATGAACCTTCTTCTCAAATCCATAAACCTTATTGAGACTGTCAGAAGTTTTCGCTAGAATACGCCACTGTTTTCTAAATAGAACTGAATTAGTACTATATGAGCAAGTTCATGTTATACTTAATGATGAGGAATAAATCAGACTGATTTAGTACTAGATTATTTGATGTGGGGGTGTTATGCTGCGCATCAGCAAATTGGCCGATTATGGAACAGTAGTCATGGTTCATCTGGCAAAATCGCCGGGTCAGCTTTGTAATGCCAGGGATATAGCCCAAAATACTCATTTGAGTATACCGACGGTCAGTAAATTGCTAAAACGTCTGACGGCCGCGGGATTATTAATTTCTGTCAGGGGGGTCAGCGGTGGTTATCGACTGCAGAGACCCGCGAGTGAAATTTCAGTGGCTCAGATTATTTACGCATTAGAAGAGCAGCGCGGCTTGATTGAATGCAGTTTGCAACCGAATGAATGCTCATTACAAGGCTTTTGTCATATTCAGGGTAACTGGCGCCTGATTAGCCAGGCAATCGAAGCAGCTCTGGACAGTGTCAGCCTGGAGGTTTTGGCCAAACCAACATTGCAAAGTATTGAAATTGACCGCATCAAGCAGTTAGCGAGTGGAGTAAGTCGTGGCTAAAAGCAATGAACAAATTACAGCCCTTCTGGAAAGGGAATATGAACATGGTTTCGTGACCGATATTGAGGTGGAAACGTTTGAGCCTGGATTAAACGAAGAGATTATTCGCCGGTTGTCAGCCATCAAAAACGAGCCTCAGTTTATGCTGGATTGGCGTTTAAAGGCTTTTGCTCACTGGAAAACCATGACCCATCCCGAGTGGTCAAGTGTTCGTTATCCGCCGGTGGATTATCAGGCGATATCCTATTATTCTGCACCCAAGTCTAAAAAAGATGCTCCTAAAAGCCTGGATGAGGTCGATCCGGAGTTACTGCGAACTTATGAAAAACTGGGGATCCCATTACGTGAGCAGGAAATGCTCGCGGGAGTCGCGGTAGACGCGGTGTTCGATAGTGTTTCTGTCGCCACGACGTTTAAAGCCAAACTGGCCGAAGTAGGGGTTATTTTCTGCCCGCTATCAGAAGCTGTTCATCTTTATCCTGAGCTGGTCAAACAATACCTGGGCTCGGTTGTTTCTTACCGCGATAATTTCTATGCAGCGCTTAATTCCGCCGTATTTAGCGACGGCTCCTTTGTCTATATTCCCAAAGGTGTTCGCTGCCCCATGGAATTATCCACTTATTTCCGAATCAATGCTGCATCAACGGGTCAGTTTGAGCGTACCCTGATTATTGCTGATGATCACAGCTACGTTTCCTATCTGGAAGGCTGCACGGCACCGATGCGCGATGAAAATCAACTGCATGCCGCTGTGGTGGAGCTGGTTGCTCTTGAAGGGGCCCAGATTAAGTATTCAACCGTACAAAACTGGTATCCCGGTGATAAAGAAGGAAAAGGGGGCATTTATAATTTTGTAACCAAGCGTGGAGCTTGCCGCGGTAAGCGCTCAAAAATTTCCTGGACGCAAATTGAAACCGGTTCGGCAATTACCTGGAAATATCCAAGTGTCATTCTTCAGGGAGATGATTCAGTAGGTGAGTTTTATTCCGTTGCCTTAACGAACAATTTTCAGCAGGCGGACACTGGAACCAAAATGATTCATTTGGGCAAAAATACCCGCTCAACTATTATTGCCAAAGGCATTAGCGCAGGCCATGCCCATAATGCCTATCGTGGATTAGTGCGTATTGCGCCCACGGCGACTAATGCCAGAAATTTCACGCAATGCGATTCCATGCTAATGGGCAGCCATTGTTCAGCTCATACCTTTCCTTATATTGAGGTTAAAAATCCCAGTGCTCAGATTGAGCATGAAGCAACCACCTCAAAAATTAGTGAAGAGCAATTATTTTATTGCCAGCAACGCGGCATTGATACGGAAGATGCCGTATCGATGATTGTTAATGGTTTCTGTAAACAGGTTTTAAAAGAACTACCTATGGAATTTGCGGTTGAAGCAACCAAATTATTAGGTATCAGTCTGGAAGGGGCAGTAGGTTAATATGTTAGAAATAAAAAATCTTAATGTGGCCATCAATTCTCAACCAATTTTAAAAGGGATTGATTTGCAGGTCAAAGCTGGGGAAGTGCATGCCATTATGGGTCCTAATGGCTCTGGAAAAAGCACTTTATCCAAAGTATTGGCCGGTCATCCTGCTTACACCGTCACCGATGGAGAAATCCAGTATGCGGGGCAGGATCTGTTACCGCTTTCACCGGAGCAAAGAGCACAATCCGGTATTTTCATGTCGTTTCAATACCCTGTGGAAATTCCAGGCGTTACCAATATTAATTTCCTGAAAGCATCGGTCAACGCTGTCAGAAAAGGTCTGGGTAAGCCAACCTTTGATGCCATCGATTTTCTAAGCTTTATTCGCGAAAAATGCCAATTGCTGGATATGGATGAGAGTTTTCTTTATCGCAGTATTAACGAAGGTTTTTCAGGTGGTGAGAAAAAGCGCAATGAGATTTTACAAATGGCAGCTTTAGAGCCTAAGCTGGCCATTCTTGATGAAACTGATTCCGGTTTGGATATTGATGCCTTACGGATTATCTCCCAAGGGGTTAACGCCATGCGTTCACCGGATAGAGCGATAATTCTCGTTACACACTATCAAAGATTACTGGATTATATTGAGCCTGATTTTATCCATGTCCTGGCCAATGGACGAATTATTAAATCAGGTGATAAAAATCTGGCGCTGGAGCTGGAGAAAAAAGGCTATAGCTGGCTCGAGGAGACGGTATAGCCATGAGTGCAATAGTCGAGTTTTATCAATCACAAATCAAGAATAAACCGGCATCATTGCCCGCATTGGCAGAAGTTCAGCGGCATGCCTTGCAGGAGTTCCGACGCCTGGGATTTCCTACCAGACATCATGAGGAATGGAAATACACGCTGGTTGATCCGCTGCTGCAGTATGAATTTCATTCTGAACTGCCTGGGAATGCCGAACAGTTTGTGGTCCCCGCACCTGAGTTTGGTATTCACTGTGGTCTAAATAATGGTTTGTTTTATAATTCTGATGCCATTTTGCAGTTGCGTGAAAAGGGCGTTATTGTGGAATCCCTTCTGACAATCATCCAGGAACAGCCTGAACGGGTGAATGCCTATTTAAAACAGACGCATTTTGAACATGGTTTTCAGGCTTTAAATACGGCCAGTTTAAACAGTGGTCTGTTTATCTATATTCCCGCAAACGTAAAACTCGAAGAACCGCTGGTTATTAATCACTGGCAGGATATAAGCGAGCTTGCTGTGCATTCGCGTACTCTTATTATTCTTGAGCAGAATGCCTCTGCGGTAGTCGTGGAATCTTATCAGGGTAAAAAGGATTGTGTTTATTTAAACAATCAGATGACTGAAGTTTATTTATCAGAACAAGCTGATTTAACCCATTATAAAGTCCAGCAGGAAAGCAGAAAGGCTTTTCACATTGGTCATTTGTCTGTGCAGCAGGCCTGTGCCAGTGAGTTTAAAAGCCATTCCTTAAGTCTGGGTGGACGGTTAGTGCGCAGCGATATCAATATTGCAATGAAAGAACCACAGGCTGCCTGTTTAATGAACGGTATTTATATTCCCGGCGATAATCAGCATATTGATCATCACACCGTAGTGAATCATATCATGCCCGAATGCCGCAGCACTCAGGATTATAAAGGTATTTTGTCAGGCAAATCCCGAGCGGTATTTAACGGCAAGGTGATAGTTGCTCCGGGAGCTCAGCAAACGGAAGCCCAACAGCAGAATAAAAATTTATTACTCAGCGGACAGTCTGAAGTGAATACCAAGCCGCAGCTGGAAATTTTTGCGGACGATGTAATTTGTTCACACGGTGCCACAGTGGGGCAATTGGATGAGGACGCCTTATTTTATCTGGCAACGCGTGGTATTGGACGGCAGGAAGCCAGCCGTTATCTGATTCAGGCTTTTGCTGCCGAAAATTTGAAGCTGATAGCCTATCGCCCTGCCGCTGAGTGGATAGGCAATTTGATTAATCAGCAATTGGAGGAAAATCATGCCTGATGCAAATACTCTGATTGACACGTTCAATGTGGCCCAAATCCGGAATGATTTCCCTATTTTACATCAAAATGTGAATGAGCATCCGCTGGTTTATTTTGACAATGCTGCGACAACGCAAAAACCAAAGTCGGTGATTCAGGCGCTTACTGATTATTATACAAACGATAATGCCAATGTTCATCGAGGGGTTCATGCTCTCAGTGCCCGCGCCACACAGCAATACGAAATAGCTCGCGGCAAGGTTCAGCGCTTTATCCATGCTAAAAGCTTGAGAGAATGTATATTCGTACGCGGTACAACCGAGGCGATTAATCTGGTAGCTCAAAGTTTTGTCGCGCCGAGAATAATGCCAGGAGAAGAAATTCTTATCACCCATATGGAGCATCACTCCAATATTGTACCCTGGCAAATGGTTTGTAAAAAAACAGGCGCAAAATTAACAGTTGCTCCTATTTCCTATGATGGTGAAGTGCTATTGGATGAATATGAACGGCTGTTAACTGATAACACCAAATTCGTCTCAATAAGCTATGCTTCCAATGCCTTGGGTACTATCAACCCGGTTAAGAAGATGATTGAAATGGCTCATGCCAAAGGGGCTTTGGTTTTATTGGATGGGGCCCAGGCATCTGCTCATTTGCCTATCAATGTCCAGGATTTGAATTGCGATTTCTATGCGTTCTCAGGCCACAAGATGTATGGACCGACTGGCATCGGTGTGCTATGGGGAAAAGAGCATTTACTGGATGATATGGGGCCCTATCAGGGCGGCGGAGAAATGATTAATTATGTAACATTTGAAGCCAGCGATTATGCTCAATTGCCGCATAAATTTGAAGCGGGAACCCCCAATATTTCAGGAGCAATTGGTTTAGGTGCGACAATCGATTATCTGTGGTCACTCGATATGGATGCGGTACTTGCCTATGAAAGCTACTTGCTGGCTTATGCGACCGAGGAGATTAAAGCACTTAAAGGCTTTAATATCGTAGGTACGGCAAAACATAAAGTGCCCATTATTTCTTTTGTTCATGGGAAAATACATTCTCATGATATCGGTACTATTCTGGATAGTGAGGGAATTGCCATTCGCAGCGGTCACCATTGTGCAATGCCTTTAATGGACTTTTTTGATATTGCAGCGACTACCCGCATTTCCCTTTCCTTTTATAATACGATTGAGGAAATTGATCGCTGCATTCATGCTTTGAAAAAAGTCAAAGAGGTATTTGCATGAACACGGAACTAAGAGAGTTATATCAGGAAATCATAATCGATCATAACCGTAATCCTCGCAATCATTATGCGATGGAAGAGGCGACTGCGCAGGCCAATGGATTTAATCCTCTATGCGGAGACAAGTTAACACTTTATGTCAAAATCGAAAATGAAGTGGTGGAAGCGCTTAGCTTTGTCGGTTGCGGCTGTGCAATTTCTCAAGCCTCTGCCTCATTAATGACAGAAGCTTTACGAGGCAAATCCATCGAGGAAGCCCATCATTTATTTCAGCGTTTTCATCATATGGTCACCAGTGATGAGTCCAATGAATGGGCGGCTTTAGATAAATTGACAGTTTTAGCGGGTGTGCGAGCTTTTCCCGCCCGTGTTAAATGCGCCACTCTGGCCTGGCATACTCTCGAAGCAGCCTTAAAGCAAAGCAGATCGACGGTGAGTACGGAGTAAAACGATGTTCGGATTTAAAAAAAAACCTGAGCAGGAGCAACTTAAAGAGCTGGTGATTAGCGAGTTGAAGACCGTATTCGATCCGGAAATTCCTGTGAATATTTATGATCTCGGTTTGATCTATGATATTGAAATCGATGATGAGCACCATGCTCATGTCAAAATGACACTGACTACTCCCGGCTGTCCAGTCGCCCAGACATTCCCGGGTACAGTAGAACAGGCCGTGAATCGTGTAGAAGGTATCAGCGACTGCACCGTTGAATTAGTATGGGATCCACCCTGGACCCAGGAACGGATGACTGAAGCGGCAAGATTGGAACTGGGTATATTTTATTAATACTCTTTAAAAGAAGTCCTCTCTCCCTCAGGGAGAGAGTTAAAGAGGGGTTTAAATCAACTCTCACCCTGGCCCTCTCCCAAACTTGGGAGAGGGGATTTTCTTCTAGAGGAGTCTTCTTTTACGTCCTCTCGCCCCTCAGGGGAGAGAGTTAGAGAGAGGGGTTTAAAATCAACTCTCACCCTGGCCTTCTCCCAAACTTGGGAGAGGGGATTTTCTTCTAGAGGAGTCTTCTTTTAAGTCCTCTCGCCCCTCAGGGGAGAGAGTTAGAGAGAGGGGTTTAAATCAACCCCTCACCCTGGCCCTCTCCCAAACTTGGGAGAGGGGATTTTCTTCTAAAGGAGTCTTCTTTTAAGTTCTCTCGCCCCTCAGGGGAGAGAGTTAGAGAGAGGGGTTTAAAATCAACTCTCACCCTAGCTCTCTCCCAAACTTGGGAGAGGGGATGTTCTTCTAGAGGAGTCTTCTTTTACGTCCTCTCGCCCCTCAGGGGAGAGAGTTAGAGAGAGGGGTTTAAAATCAACTCTCACCCTAGCCTTCTCCCAAACTTGGGAGAGGGGATGTTCAAGCTGACACCCATTCCTCTTCACGGAAATCCATATGTAATAAGGTATTCCATCAAATCATTATTTAAAAGGGTCATTAAAATGCATCTTCCTGAACAATGGCAGCCCTCCACGTCAATTGATCTGTTAAGACAAAGAGCCGCAATTCTTAATAATATCCGCAGTTTTTTCAACCAACGCGGTTACCTGGAAGTAGAAACGCCCGCAATGGCTCGCTGTGGCATCACTGACGTGTATTTAAGCAATATCAAAGCGATATTTCGCAATCAGATCTACTATCTGCAAACCTCCCCTGAATATCATATGAAACGACTTCTGGCAGCCGGCAGCGGTCCGATTTTCCAAATGGCTAAAGCTTATCGTGATGATGAATTTGGCCGACACCACAACCCTGAGTTCACTATGCTGGAGTGGTATCAGCTGGATATAGATCATCATGCCTTAATACAGGAAGTTGATGAGCTCTTGCAAACGATTATAAATTGCCCTCCTGCAATCCGTAAAACCTATCAACAGGTTTTTGTGGAACTATGCGCAGTTGATCCATTTGCGGCAAGTATCACTGATTACCGTCATTGCCTAAAACAATTTGAGCTGGATTATGTGCTGGCCCAGGATGAGCGTGATCCTGACCAATATCTGTTTTTATTGATGAGCCATGTCATTGAACCGGCTTTTGCAAGTAGTGCTGCGCCAGTCGTTATCTATGATTTCCCGGTTTCACAGGCTGCATTAGCCCAGGTCAATAACGGGCGCGCCGAGCGATTTGAATTTTACTACCGGGGAATGGAGTTAGCGAACGGTTTTCATGAGTTGCTGGATATTGAAAAGCAAAGACAGCGCTTTGAACAGGATGTGGCTCAGCGAGAAAGGCTCAATCTGGAACTTCCACCCATTGATCCTTTATTCCTTGCCGCATTAGCGCATGGGTTGCCAGCCTGCAGCGGAGTGGCTTTGGGTGTGGATCGCCTGATCATGCTGGCCTTGCAGCAGACTGAAATAGCCTCCGTTTTGAGTTTTGATTTCTCGCGTGCCTGATAATTAAGCGATAAGATTATTCCAAATAAAAAAGCCCTTCTCCCAGGTAGAGAGAAAGGCTTCCTGAGCAGAGATGGACTGCGTCAATCAGTTATCGCTGTGTTCTCTATTGGTGACTTGTTCTTTATCCTTTCTTTTTCCCGAGTTTGCATCGGTTTTTAAAGGAACGACTCGTGCACCGGATTGTTGTTGCTGATTGCCGCCTTTTTTGCGCTGCATATTCGCACCGGAAGTCTGACGTTGCTGATTACCAGGGGAACGTCTTCTGCGAGAAGGCGAGCCGCCTTGTCGCTTCTCACCGCTATTTCCAGCTCTGGTATTTTGCTGACGAGGATGCTGCTGACGGGTCTGTTTGGGCTCAGTTTTGGCAGCAGGTTGTTTTGATGCCTCATCCGAACCACCAAAAAGGCTTGTCCATAAACGCTTGATAAAGCTGGTTTGAGGCGCTTTTGAACTGCTTGCTACGGCAAAGGCTTTAACAGCAGGTTCGTCTCTTACAGCATCCTGCTCATCGCGCACAAGCGTTAATTCGGGCTGTTGAATCATTGAATAACTGGGTTTCTTGTTCTTGCCCACATTATCTTCTTTTAGACGCGTGATGTTATATTGAGGTGTTTGCATGTAAGGGTTAGCAATAACGATAATTTTAACCCCATGACGTTTTTCAATATGCAGAATAAATTCACGCTTCTCATTAATGAGAAAGGTCGCCATTTCAACGGGCACCTGAACATGAACTTCCGCCGTTTTATCCTTCAATGCTTCTTCTTCGATAAGACGTACGATAGATAAACCATGCGACTGAATATTTCTGACAGTACCACGTCCTTCGCAGCGCGGACAAACTTCCTGGGCGGTTTCTCCCAGAGAAAGTCTCAAACGCTGGCGGGACATTTCCAGTAAACCGAAGCGAGAAATCCGGCCCACCTGAATCCTTGCCCGATCGGTTTTTAATGCTTCTTTTAACTCATTTTCTACGTCACGCTGGTTCTTGCTGGAGTTCATATCGATGAAATCGATGACTACCAGACCACCAAGATCGCGTAAACGTAACTGACGTGCAATCTCATTGGCTGCTTCGAGATTAGTATTTAATGCAGTTGTTTCAATATCGGCACCACTGGTCGCCTTGGCTGAGTTAACATCAATGGACACCAGCGCTTCAGTGCGATCGATAACCAGAGAACCGCCGGAGGGCAGGGGTACTTCACGCTGGTAAGCCGTTTCTATCTGACTTTCAATCTGATAATAATTAAACAGAGGGATATTGTTGTTATACAGTTTAACATTGGGTAAGAAATCAGGTTTAACCTGCTCAATGTATTGTTTTGCCTTAACATAGGAAATCTGATCATCAATGATGATTTCAGAAATCGATTTTCTGAGATTATCGCGAATTGAGCGAATAATCACATCTCCTTCCTGATGAATCAGGCAAGGAGCCAGTTGATTAGTATAGGCCTGATTAATAGCTTGCCACTGATTGCACAGCATATCAAGATCAGCCTGCAATTCATCCTGGCCTTTGCCAACACCTGCTGTCCGAATGATTAAGCCCATTCCTTCCGGCAATTCCAGGGCGTTGAGTGTTTCCTTCAGTTCATCACGGTCATCGCCTTCGATGCGTCGCGAAATACCGCCAGAATTTGGATTATTCGGCATCAGCACCAGATAACAGCCTGCCAAGGTAATGAATGTAGTGAGTGCTGCCCCTTTGCCACCGCGTTCTTCTTTATCCACCTGAACCAGTAGCTCCTGGTTTTCGCGAATTAATGAGGTAATTGGAGGACGATCTTCGCCAAATTCTTCAGGATTTTTACTCAGATACTCGGGAGCGATTTCTTTTAGTGGCAGGAACCCTTGTCGTTTTGCACCATATTCCACGAAAACGGCATCAAGACTTGGTTCACGACGAGTTACAACCGCTTTGTAGATGTTTCCTTTCTTTTTGACTTCTGTTGGGCAATCAATGTCCAAATCAAACAGGTAATTATCTTTTATCAGGGCAACTCGCACTTCCTCAGTTTGAGTCGCATTTATTAACATTTTCTCCATCACACACCCCGTTGAGGGCGCAACACTTAAGCAGAACGACAGTGCAGGATCTTTTTGTTCGTTAAACGTTTCACGCCCGGTACAGGCAAAGTACAGCAAACGAACACTAATCATTAGTTCGTATGGCAGTACTGGACAGGGATGATGGCATTGAATAGTAACAGTAAGTTACTTTGTCAAATCAACAGATCCCGGATTTACGTCTCTTTAACCAAACAAAATTTATTAAGCATTTCCCAATATTACTAAATTCAGACCGTACGCAAGTTACCATTCAATCAATGGTGCATGTAAGTGCTTGTATTTAAAGGACCGTTTACGCAGAGCAGGTGTTTACTTCAGAATAGCGTAACATAGCCTTGACTCTAATATTCAAGTCGTTTTACATCTACACACATGTCTCACATGCGCAGGTATCCGGTGAGTTCTCAGTTTATGACTCTTAATACCGGGTTTACTTCCTTCATATCATTAACCTAAGGGAAGCGCATTTTATTTATCGTAAGTGTGCCGATTTTTATCGGCAATTAAACTTTTTAGTCATTATACGGTATAATTCGGTCGTCGAAATATTTTTTTTCCGACGCCTAGCATTTTAGCAAAAAAAACTGCCACAGCAAATAGGTTATTGAGAATGAATGATGTACGCTATCTGGAAGTCACTGCCAATGAAGAGGGGCAGCGTCTCGACAATTATCTGATGAGGGTATTAAAAGGAGTTCCCAAGAGTCATATCTATCGTATCATTCGTTCTGGGGAAGTACGCATCAACAAGAAAAGAGCAGAAGCATCCAGCCGCTTGAAAGAAGGCGATATTCTCCGTATTCCGCCTGTGCGTGTCAGCCAGGAAAAAGAGATTTTTGTTGGCGACAGGATGGAGCAGCGCCTGAGGAAAAGTATTATTTATGAGGACAGTGAGCTGCTTGTAATTAACAAACCGGCAGGTATCGCCGTTCACGGCGGCAGCGGTTTAAATCTGGGAGTCATCGAGGCTTTGCGAAAAATTCGGACCGATCTGCATTATCTCGAACTGGTTCATCGTCTGGATAGAGAGACTTCAGGCTGTCTTTTGCTGGCCAAAAAAAGAAGTGCTCTCCGATTGATTCAGGCACAATTGGAAAGCAGAGAGGTGAAGAAAATTTATTGGGCACTTCTTCAAAATAGCTGGGCTGATGAAAAAAAGATTCTGGTCGATGCCCCTTTAAAGAAAAATAATCTGCAATCAGGCGAGCGTGTGGTTGTCGTGCATCCGGAAGGCAAGCCCTCGCAAACGACTTTCAGATTATTGGAGAACTATACAGATGCCTGTTGGATAGAGGCTTCGCCCAAAACAGGCCGCACGCACCAGATCAGGGTACATAGCGCACATATTAAACACCCAATCGCTGGGGATGAAAAATATGGCGGCAGACGTTTATCCTATGATTTCATTCAGGATCGTTCTCGACTATATTTGCATGCGCGCGCAATTCAATTTAATCTGAAGGATAAAAAACTTTGCTTTGAAGCTGAATTGGATGAGCAATTTAGTCAAACATTAAAATTTTTACGTACACGGGAGTGTGGTATTCATGAGTAAGCGATATCGTCTGGTCGTCTTCGACTGGGAAGGGACAATCAGCGACACTCTGGGGCAGATTATCGATTATGTGGCCAGTGAAGCAAAGCGCCTGAATTTTGGGGAGTTAAATCCTGAAATTGCAAGGGAAAATGTAAACCTTGGTCTGGTTAAGGCGACTAAAAAAGTATTCCCTCATTTAAGTACGGAGCAGATGGAAGAATTGCTGGAGGCTGTTCAAAGCAAACTATACACGCGACATGCGGAAGTTTATTTGATCCCGGGTGTCCTTGACCTAATCAGACGCTTGAGTGAAGAAGGCGTTTTTCTTGCAATTGCCACCAACAAGGGGCAGCAAAGTTTACATAAGGCGTTGCAAAGCACCGGGCTCGAAAAATATTTTATTGTAACAAAATCGGCAGGCAGCCTCCCATCCAAACCCCATCCGGAAATGCTTAGGGAAATTTTGCAGGATTTTGGAGTCACTGCGAGCGAGACGCTGATGATAGGAGATTCACCCACTGATATGGAAATGGCGAAAAGTTTACAAGTTGATGTGATTGGGGTTGATTTCTACCACCAGCATCCGGAGTTATTAGAGCAATCAGGTGCACTGGCCGTATTTGATGATTACCAGCTGGTTGCAGATTTTCTTCAACTGCCCCAAAAGGATTGATGTCGTGAGTAATCTAACCAGTTTACCCAATATGTTGACGTTGTTTCGGATAGTGCTGATTCCGGTTTTTATTATTGTATTTTATCTGCCTTTCTCCTGGTCGAGGGGGTTGGCGGCTATTATTTTTGCTTTAGCGGGATTTACTGACTGGCTGGATGGTTATGTCGCCCGAAAAATGAAATTGATGTCGCCATTCGGGGCTTTTCTCGATCCTGTTGCTGATAAATTACTGGTTGCCTGTACGCTCCTTTTACTCGTTGGAGCGAGAGATGTTGATTACATCACCTTGCCTGCCATCGTTATTGTAGGCAGAGAAATCGTGATCTCTGCGCTTCGCGAATGGATGGCAGAGGTTGGCAGTCGAGCCAGTGTCACAGTAAGTTATATTGGCAAGGTTAAAACCACACTGCAAATGGCGGCGCTGGTTTTACTGGTAGCCTTTGATCCGACTCAGTCCTGGTGGGGATTAATTGGTTTTATTTTGCTTTATGTGGCTGCCATTTTGACCATATGGTCAATGGTTATTTATTTGTCCATAGCATGGCCAGAATTAACTAAAAAAAGTTAAATTTATGTGTTGACAGCGAATCAATTTTCGGTAAAATGCTTCACATAAAGACGCGGGAATAGCTCAGTTGGTAGAGCACAACCTTGCCAAGGTTGGGGTCGCGAGTTCGAGTCTCGTTTCCCGCTCCAAATTCAAAGCGACGTATAAGTCGCTTTTTTTTCAACAGAAAAATAAGGCTGTGTGGCAGAGTGGTCATGCAGCGGCCTGCAAAGCCGTGTACGCCGGTTCGATTCCGGCCTCAGCCTCCACAAAAATGCCCAGGTGGCGAAACAGGTAGACGCAAGGGACTTAAAATCCCTCGGGAGTCAAATCCCGTGCCGGTTCGACTCCGGCCCTGGGCACCATATAAATCATAAGCACACGTAGGTTTAGCGCTTCGCTCGACGTTTCCTTTTCAGCTTGTTGAAATCACACTGAACCTATTTAAATTTGATAAAAATGAAATGTCGGGCGGGTATATAATTCATGATTAACTTTATCAAAGGATTTTAAATGGGATTTTGGCAAAAATTAAAGTCGGTCAGTGATCACTATGTAGAAGTTACGCATTGTACGGATGGTCTGCTGTTTATAGATATGGCAAAGAAAATATTGCAACAGTGCATGACAAACTGCGCTTATATTTATCAGGGGCATGTTCAGATAAAACCGTTTAAAAGCTATAGTCGAGAGTATTTAAAAAGAGGATTGGAATTATTAAATGATGCCAGTTTAAATCAGGAAGAGCAGTTTAAAGTTGTGATTGGTACTCTATTGGCTGCCAAGTATTACAATGATCAATGTTATGCAGATGATATGTATTATAGAAGCAATCCCCGGCATCTTAGCTCGGAAATGAGGGATAGTATTAAATCACTGTTGGAACCATATGAGGGAAAAGAGGTTTTTACTGCTGAGGAACAGTGTGCTGATTGCAGTAATAAAATAAACGTCCTGTCTGATGCTGTATTTAATGAGGGGTTAGATTTGGATGAATCATTTTTTATTAAATCCTCTTTAATTTCTGCTGAGCCATTTAATCTGAAATTAAAAGAGTTGTGTGAAGTTTATGATATTAAGTTATCTTTGGAACAACAGAGCGAAACCCTGGCGGGGCCCAGGTAAACACATCTAACGTAGGTCGGGCGCTTCGCCCGACATTTCCATTTTCATCAAATTTCAATAATTAGCGAGCTAAGAAAAGAAACGTCGGGCGAAGCGCCCGACCTACGTCATATAAAATCGGATTAGAGTGTCTCCATTTTCGGGCAGACCCTATTTATTTTGCCATAGTGCGATATGAGCGCCGGTGGGGTCAACGAGGATCGCGAAATAACCGATTTCACCCACAGGCGTAACCGGCATTTTTACAGTGCCTCCTAATTCAGTGGCTTTTTCCAGTTTATCTTCAAGATCTTCAACGAGAATATATCCCATCCAGTGAGGTGGAATTTCGTTTTGTCTGTCTTTAGGGATTCCCCATATGCCGCCCAGATCGTCGCTTCCCGGGATTTTAATAAAGTTATACACCATATCGCCGGTTACTTGTTCAGTAAACTGCCATCCTAATAATTTTCCATAGAATTCTTTAGCAGCGGATACATCGGGCGTGGCCAGCTCATTCCAGCAGAAATTTCCGACTAGTGGCTTGTCCATTTTCAATCTCCTTATTAGTGAATGGTAATCGATGCAGCAAGGTCGAATGGGATAAGTATAGATTGTTTTAAAACTAAAGATTTAATCTTCATCTCGAGCGGAGCGGCTCATTAATTGAAGAACAGCTTGCTGAGGATTGAGTTCCCCCTTCAAGAGACTGTTTACTACAGTACAGATGGGCATTTCTACCTGATGGCGATCTGCTAAAAGGCAAATTTGTGCGGCATTATGCTTGCCTTCCACGACCTGTCCAATAAGTTTTTCCGCTTCTTGTGAGGAAATACCATGCCCAAGATGCAGTCCAAAACGGCGGTTCCGAGACTGGTCATCCGTACAGGTTAAGACCAAATCGCCTACACCAGCCAAGCCCATAAAGCTTTCATCACGTGCGCCCAATACCTTCCCAAGACGACGCATTTCCGTTAGACCTCGAGTGATTAACGCTGCTTTGGCATTGGCGCCAAAATGCAGTCCATCGCTGATTCCGCAGGCAATAGCAAGAACATTTTTAACCGCACCACACAACTGAACACCAATTAAATCATTGCTCAGATAGACGCGCAGATTCTGATGGTGCAGAAGGTTTCGAGTAGATTCCTGGTAGGTAATATTATTACCCGCCAGTGTCAGGGCAGTAGGCAGGCTCTGAGCGACTTCTTTTGCAAAAGAAGGACCTGAAATTGCTGCAACTGAAAATTCCTCGCCCCAATGATTGGCGACAATCTGGCTTAGAAATTGATTACTGGATGGATCAAGCCCCTTGGTCAACCAGGCGATGCCTCTTGCGGGTTTGTCAATAAGCTGAATCAATTCAGAAAAAGAATGAGAGGGTACGGCGATAATAACTTCATCAGCCGATGCAGAACATTCATGAAGATTATTAGTGACTTGCAAGCTGTCAGGTAATTTGATGCTGGGCAAATAACGTTGATTGCAGCGAGTGGTCTGCATGGAAGCAACATGCTGCGGGTTACGTGCCCACAGCATGACGTTTCTGCCTGTATTCGCTATATGGATAGCGATTGCGGTTCCCCAGGAACCGGCTCCCAATATAGCGATGGTTTTTTGAACATTCATTATTAATGAGTAGTTTCTGTTTCGTCTGCTTTGGATTTGCTTTGCTCTTCCAGTTGCTGCATATACAGGGCATCAAAATTAATGGGTGCCAGTACCAGCTGAGGGAAGCTGCCGCGGATAACTTGTGAAGTAATTGCTTCGCGGGCATATGGGAAAAGAATACTTGGGCAGAAACTTCCGAGTAGATGACCTAATTGTTCTTTAGGAGCTCCCTGGATAGTAAAAATACCTGCTTGCTTAACTTCAGCCAGAAACGCCGTAGTGTTTTTATTTTTGACAGTAGCAGTCACGGTAAGAACAACTTCATACACGTTTTTTTCTAATTCAGTATTTTCTGTATTCAGATCCAGCGTTAACTCAGGTTCCCATTGTTGCTGGAAAACAGCAGGAGTATTAGGCGTTTCAAAAGAACTGTCTTTCATGTACACCCTTTGAATCATAAATTGAGCTTCGTTCGCTGGATTTGTAGTGGCTTCGTTCATTATTTTTCCTAGTTATTGTAAAAGTTCATTTAGCTTACCCGCATCTTCGAGGGCATATAAATCATCACAGCCGCCGATATGCTGTCCATCAATAAAAATCTGGGGCACCGTTCTGCGTCCACTGCGGGCAATCATTTCATCGCGTTTTCCAGGTTCTTCATCAACGCGGATCTCCTGATAACTGACCTTTTTGCTATCAAGCAATTGCTTGGCTCTTAGACAATAAGGGCAGTAACTGGTGCTATACATAATTATGCTTGCCATAGTTTATTTTCCTTTTACCAGAGGTAAGTCTGCATTTTGCCATGCACTTATTCCGCCCGCCAGAATCATCGGCGCGGTGAATCCCTGTGCACGCAATTTAGCAGCCAATGCCGTAGATTGTAAACCTTTAGCACAAACCAGGATAATAGGTTTGTCTTTATATTTATCCAGTGATTGTTGTTCAAAGTCCTCTACACTGGCACGTACAGAATTAATAATATGGCCCTTTCGATAAGTTTCAAGATCACGCAGGTCAATTACTACTGCATCGTCTCGATTAATGAAGTGAACAGCCTGTTGTGGCGACACTTCCTTGGCACGTTTTTTCTGCGATTGAATTTCATTAATTAAAATGAGCAGTAAAATGAGAATTAAGCCTAACCATAAAGCCCAGTGATTAACAATAAATTGCCCAAGTTGTCCCATACAATACTCATGATAATGAAAATACTAGGACTGAATTATCCTTAGAATATCCTGCTAACGCAAGTGATTAAAAGCCGCCCTGCGCCATTTCCTGTAATCTTGCAATCCGGTCAGCAGTTGGCGGATGAGTTGAAAAAAGGGCGGTCAGACGTTGGCTGGTTAATGGATTGACAATAAATAAATTGGCGGTGGTTGGATGTCTTTCTGCCGCAGGAAACTGACCCTGCTGATTGGCCATTTCCAATTTACCCAATGCGCTGGCCAGCCATAAAGGGTGACCAGATAGTTTAGCTCCGCCTATATCGGCCTCGTACTCTCTTGAGCGAGAAACCGCCATTTGAATCAGGCCTGCTGCCATCGGCGCTAAAATCAGCATTAATATCGCGCCGATCGGATTACTTCGCTCTCCATCAGAGTCATGGCCCATTGGTAAAAACATGAACATATTAGCGATACCGCTAATCGCACCTGCCAGGGTAGCGGCAATGACGCTGATTAGTGTATCCCGATGAGTCACGTGAGAAATTTCATGAGCGAGTACCCCTGTCAGCTCTTCCTGGCTAAGTCTCGATAATATTCCAGTCGTTACGGCAACGCTGGCATGTTCCGGACTTCGTCCTGTAGCAAAGGCATTGGGTACGGGGGTATCAACTATATACACTTTGGGTACGGGAATTTGTGCTCGATTGGCAAGTTGGGAGACAATCGAGTAAACCGGATGGCTTTCATCCAGTGGTTGTGCTTTATACATTCGCAATACAATCTGGTCTGAAAACCAGTAGGCGCCAAAATTCATAACGACTGCAAAAATCAAGGCAATCATCATGCCGCCATAGCCGCCTAATAAACGGCCAATTACCATGAGAAGGGCTGTTAATGCAGCCAGAAGAATTAAAGTTTTCAAATTATTCATTTTAACCACCATTCCTTGGTATTGAACCGATCGTTTTGCAAGCCTGGCGATTTGAATCTTTATCGTCAGGCTCGCAGTGAATCGATAAGCGATGAATTGAGCTTTCTTATTTATTAATTAGCCATAAATTAACGCTTTTCAAGCTTTATTGTCATAAAAACGCGTTACCTCCGCTAAAGGCTGTCCTACGGCGGCAGAAGGCGATTTGATGGCCAGCACCGCTGCCAGAGTAGTGGCAATGTCTGTTGTATAGACAGGACGAGTAATCGTTTGCGCCTCAAATTGAGCATTAACAAAAAGAAGCGGCACATAACTGTCGTATTGCCAGGGCGTTCCATGATCGACTTTCTGGCCTTCCTGATCTTCACTCAATTGATAAGGAGGCGGCACCAGATAAAGATCGCCTGCGCGGCTTAAATTAGCCATACGAATCACCTTATCGCTAAGCCAGTCGTGTTGAGTATTGGCTAAGGACAGCGCATAAGCCTGAAAGACACCGGGGAAATTGCCCAGTGTTTCAACCAGGGTCGCGTTTACCTGATCAATATCCATACTATGAGAGCGGATGACTTCATGATTGAGATACACATAGGGAGGCATAATCGCTTGCAGCGAGTTAGCCGGCAGCTGGAACCGCTTAAGTAAAGTTTGTTCTATTTTTTGACGCAGTTCACTCTCATTTAAAGCATTGGCCTGTGGCATATGGTGTTCAGAAAGATAGCTTGGCGAGTCACTAACTCCATGATCTGCCGAGAGTACGATTAGGGTATTGGCAAGTCCCACCTGAGCATCAATCGCTTTGAGTAATTTGGTCATCGTCTGGTCAAGGCGTAGCAAATTATCTTCTGACTCCAGACTGTTTGGCCCAAACTCATGACCCACTGCGTCGACAGCAGAGAAACTAATGCCTAAATAATCGACTGTATTGGCCGTTTTACCTAATTTTTCTTCTTTAAGCAGGTGAATGGCAAAATCAGCGGTTAATTCATCCGCTTTGGGGGTCATCGATAAAAATTCGTAATATTCCTCATTACCCGGTTCACCTGTATGGTGCGGGAATCCTTTGCCGAAGTCCTTGGAGGAGCGGTTAGGAAAGCCTGCCGATTTGGCGAAAGTATATTGATTGACTGGTCTACTTAGCGACCAGGTTTCATTCTGATCCTGATAATCAGCATTCCAATTAATGACCCACTGCGGATATTGGGTCAAATAATAACTGCTGCTGATAAAACCGCCATTGCTTCGATCAAACCAATAGGCCTGACCCGCATGGCCTGCAAGAGTGATTGCCGCGCGATCCTTTAAGGAAACGGCGAATGCCTGACCTTTTTGAGCGAGCACTAATTCATCACTGAGAGTGGAGGCCAGCAATTGACGCGGGGAGCGTCCTGGCAATTCTTTTTTTGTGTGAGAGGTTGGAATAATTTTGCTGTTTAAATCTTCCATGCAATAAACAGACTGACCTGTCTGACGATCGATCCAGTCATTGGCCACCACACCGTGAAGAGCCGGGAAGCTGCCAGTCGCAATAGTCGCGTGACCAACACAGGTTACGGTATGCGCATGGGGGTGATGGGCATTCTGGTAATTGATGCCATGACTCAGCAGGTAGTTAAAACCCTCTGCGCCAAATTTGCTTTTATAGCGTTCCAGCAGGTCCCCTCGAAGCTGATCCACCACAATCTGAACAACCAGCGCAGGTGGTTTGGTTTCTGCCCAGGCGATACTGGTGAGCAGCATCAGGGGTACACTAAGGTATTTCTTCATTTGATTTCCTTTCTGTTGAAGCAAAGCGTCATCCTAAAGCAGAGGCGAAGAGAAATAAAGATTTTTCATCAGAGTTTTTCCTAAACCTGATGTAAAAACAAGAGGTTGTAATTTAGTTAAGTCGTTTAAAGAAAAGTCATGACGAACGGAAATAATTAGTTTACACTGGGTATCGTGAGGAAAGCCCTCACTTTTGGAATATGGAGTTTAAGGAGAAAATTATGGCTTACGAAATACTGAGTTGGACTGCGCTCAAAGAGGCTTGGAAACAACAACAACTTCAAATGAACTCAGACCACTCCGTTGGTGATATCAAAGAATTGGAGCGTTACGGTGATGTCAAGTTCATCAACACTTACATCGCTCATCTGGACAGTTTGAGTGTAGATTACTCAGATGATCAGAAAGCCGATTGTTTATCAGGGGTTATGCTGACAGTCCGCAAGATGGTTTACGACGACTATCCACGGCTGAATCCAAAAGGCGGTATTCTTAACAAAGGAAGTTCTCTTTTTCGCGCGCTCGACACAATTCTGAAGCCCGAAGATAAGAAAAATCCAATGGATCCTGTAACTGCTTATCGAATTCTGAATACTGCCCATCAATCGTTTTCCGCAGAAATTTATGAAGCGGGTGATGAACTCAAAGGTAAGAAAACCGATCATAAATTTGTTATCCAGGACGACAGAGCAGGGAAAGAAGGAGTAATCTTTAAGCATCTGGAATTTGGCACTACTCTTATTGCTTTAAAAAATCAGGCTCACTCTGAGAAAGATCAACTGCAAAATGAAATAAATAGAAAGGCAAAACTGGAAGAAGAAAAAAGAGCCAGAGAAGAAGCGCTGAAGGCAAAAGGCGGCAACTCAGGTATTTTATCCAGCATCACGGGTGGTTTATCTCATATGTTTCTTGGTGGTGGAAAAGCGTCAGCTTCTACTTCAAAAAGTTCGGTAGCTGAGGAAGAATTTGTTCCTGAAGGTCCTTCCACCTGATATCGCACACAGGCATACGCTGGGCTTCCAAGCCCAGCACATCCTCACTTCTCTATCGGATAACCCGCCATACTCCAGCCGGCAATTCCACCATTGACTGAATACACTTCCTGATAGCCCATTTGCATCAGGGTATCGGCTGCAGCCAGCGACCGGACTCCACCCTGACAGTGCAGATAAATGGGTTCAGCCCTATCGGCTACTTCGTCAGTAATGCGTGCGGCCAATTCCCCTTTGGGAATGTGAAGGGCTTCTCGAATGCGATAGTTCTGCCACTCATAGTCTTCACGAACATCAATCAGGCAAAGCTTGCTGTTTTTTTCCATCCGTTGCTTTAGTTCATGGACATCGATTGTGGCAATCTTATGTTCGTTCATGGCTTTTCTCTCTCAATGTAGGTCGTGTTAGTGTGGAGTGGTGAATAAACCAGTAAATTGCGGCAGTAATTACGCCGCCAAGCAGCGTCGCAAAAGCCCAAGTTGCTGCAGAAACCAGAGCAGGCCGCTGGCCCAACTGATAGAGGCTGCCGGCATCACGGGCTACCGCGCCGGCAAATAACAGATGCAGCAGGGCATTAATTAAAACGAGCAAGTATTGAAAAGTGTCGATTTGTGCTGCATATTGTTCTATTAATTGATTAAGCATGATTATATTGCGTCAATTCGGATGAGTCATCATAACAGAAATTCAGACAAACTGTATTTCTCTTAGCTTCTACGTCCCTCGGCTTGTCCGAGGGAACCAGACTCATAGAGAAACACTGGACCCTGCGGACAAGCCGCAGGGCGTAGGGGTCACTGCCATTAAGTTAAGCTCAGTTGTAAATTAAACTGTCTTCCCCGCGAAGGCGGGGAACCATCTCTGAGCTAGCTATAATGCCAATAGAAGAATGGATTCCCGCCTTCGCGGGAAGGATATAATTCCTTAACTTAATGGCAGTGGGCGTAAGGCGGAAATTAGCTGAGTATTCCTGGGCATATGCAAATAAATGATTAATGTCTTGCGTCTAAAAACCTGGATGCGCTACGCTTATCGAATCTATGCAAACAATCTGCTACTTGTTTTAAATAATAATAATTAGAAAAACCTGGCTGTCTCATTAGGCTTGAGTTTAATCGCTGAGGAGTATTCTCATGCATCACTACGATGTACCGGTACCCAGTTTATTTACGGCTCATTGCGGCCCACTGTACCATGTGGAAGAAGTGATACTGAGCCGGATCGCTGATATTGAAGACTGGTTCAGACAACAATGGCGAATGACTCCGCCCCCTCTGACCTCATCTGTTGATCTCAGACATGCCGGTTTCAAGATTGCTCCAGTGGATACCAATTTATTTCCTGCTGGATTCAATAATCTAAATCCTGATTTCTTACCCCTTTGCGTGCAGGCGGCTCAGGCGGTATTAATTGATTATCTGCCGACCTGCAGGCGTATACTGATTCTACCCGAAAGCCACACGCGTAATCGCTTCTATATGCAAAGCCTTGCCGTCTTAAGAGATATTTTGATGCAGGCAGGATTTAATGTCCGAATTGGCAGTCTGGATCCTGACTTATCGATTCCTGTTGAAATTGAGCTGGAAGGGAATAACAGTTTAGTGATTGAACCCCTGATACGGCACGAGGACCGGGTCGGCCTGCATGATTTTGATCCCTGTTTCATTGTTTTAAACAATGATCTGTCCACTGGCGTTCCTCCCATTCTCGATGGCATTAAGCAGCGTATACGTCCCACTGCCAAACTCGGTTGGTTTTCGCGTTTGAAATCCAGCCATTTTGGTTTTTTTAATGAGGTTTCGCGCGATTTCTGTGAATTAATCAATCTGGATCCCTGGCTGATTAACCCGTATTTCACCGCGGTGGATGGGATTGATTTTATGGCTCAGGAAGGACTGGAAAATCTGGCTGCAGCAGCCGATATGCTTTTAAAACAAATTGAGGACAAATACCGGACTTATGGTATTGACGAAAAGCCATTTCTGGCTGTTAAAGCGGATAATGGGACTTATGGCATGAGCGTTATGATGGTGCATGATGCGAATGAATTGCGTCAGCTGAATCGTAAGCAGCGTACCCGTATGGCGGCGAGTAAAGGAAGCCAGAAAGTTGAGCGCGTCATTTTGCAGGAAGGTGTTTTTTCCTTTGAAACCATGCCTGATGGAGCCGTTGCCGAACCAGTAGTGTATATGATGGGGCAATTTGTAGTCGGTGGTTTTTACCGCGTGCATCAGGGGCGGGGCAGTGATGAAAATCTGAATGCGCCGGGCATGCATTTTGAGCCTTTGGCATTTTCACAACCCTGCAACATGCCAAGAGGTGATTTACCACCTGTTGAGTACCCCAACCGTTTTTACGCCTATGGCGTCATCGCACGGTTAGCGGCGCTTGCGGCAGCAAGGGAAATCGCTGCAATTGGAGGCGAATAATGAAGCTGGCTGTTTTGATGGATCCTCTGGATTCAATAAAGGCGTATAAAGATTCTACTGTCGCCATGCTGCAAAGCGCCCAGCAATTGGGGTGGAAGTGTTATTATTTTACCCCTGCCGATATTTCCTGCAAACAGGGTCAGGCTTTCGCACAGGTCGCCTCAATCAGGGTGGGGGATGAGCACTCTGGCAACTGGGCGGAGGTGAGTGAAAGAGCCGAGCGCTCGCTCAATGAGTTCAATATTATTCTGATGCGAAAGGATCCTCCTTTCGATATGGAATATATTTATGCGACTTATGCTTTGGAGCTTGCAGAAAAGGCCGGGGTGCTGGTGGCTAATAAGCCGCAAAGTTTACGCGATGCCAATGAGAAGTTTTTTACTCTCCAGTTTCCACAATGCTGTCCCTTAACTCTGGTGACTAAAAATATTGACCGCTTGTACCAGTTCTGGGAGCAGCATCAGCAGGTGGTATATAAGCCTCTTGAAGGCATGGGTGGGAATGCCATTTTCCATGTTGATGAAAAAGCCAGTAATTTATCGGTTATCCTTGAGGTGTTGACCCGAGATGAAACAGTGAGCATTATGGCGCAGCGTTACATCCCGGAAATCAAAACCCTTGGTGATAAACGCATTTTATTAATCGATGGCTCTCCTGTTCCCTATGCTTTGGCCAGAATTCCTGCAAAGGGGGATATTCGCGGCAATCTGGCTGCAGGGGCTAGAGGTGAAGTAGTCGATATAAACGACAGAGATCGCTGGATTTGCGAGCAGATTGCGCCGACTCTGCGTGAAAAAGGCCTGTTTTTCGTAGGCATTGACGTGATTGGCGATTATCTGACTGAAATTAATGTAACCAGCCCCACTTGCATCAGAGAAATAACGCAGGTATCTGGTCTGGATATCGCAGGAGAGTATATGTGCTGTCTGGAGAAAAAATTAGCACCATAGTTATCTGGAGAACTCCGTCATTTCCTTGCGGCATTGTTTTGTAAATGAAAATAGCGTTACAAAAGACTGTCTTTGCGAACAAAGTGAAGCAATCAAGTCCAAGCTTTGAGCGGGGTGATGCCGTGGATTGCTTCGCTAACGCTCGCAAAGACGACAGCTTAGTTGCCTGGTTTTATTAAGCAACAATGCTTTTCCTCGCAGGTGGAAATCAATAGATGTTTCTCGGTGTAGTTCGCAAGTGATTTCAGGATAATTCGCGAACTCAAACTGGTGCTGAGTCTTTGTTTCAGTTAAACTATTTGTCTTCAAATTGCTGAGCCTGATATGCGTTCCTTTTCCCGTGAAATTCTGATTACGTTTGCGGTAAAAATAGTCCTTCTGACTGCTTTGTGGTTCTGTTGTTTCCACCACATCGAAAAGCCCCAATCGTTCAAGCAATATCTATTTGGTTCACCGGTGACTATGGAGGCTATCGCAGAACATTAATTCTTTGATCGAACAAGGGCTTTGTTTTTTTAACTTCAGTTACTAAGGTGAGCTATGATTCCTGCCAGTGAAGTTGTCGATTTATCCCGCTTACAATTTGCATTAACCGCGCTATACCATTTTCTTTTCGTTCCTTTAACTCTCGGATTGTCTTTGCTTTTGGCCATTATGGAAACTGTCTATGTAATGACAGGGCGTGATATCTGGCGCCAGATGGTTAAATATTGGGGGCTGCTATTCGGTATCAATTTTGTGTTGGGAGTGGCCACAGGACTGACCATGGAATTTCAGTTCGGCACCAACTGGGCATATTACTCTCACTATGTGGGTGATGTGTTTGGGGCTCCTTTAGCGCTGGAAGGGCTGATGGCCTTTTTTCTGGAAGCCACATTTGTCGGCCTGTTTTTTTTCGGTTGGGATAAATTATCGAAACTTCAGCATATGTGCTGTACCTGGCTTTTGGCTTTAGGAACCAACTTATCGGCGTTATGGATCCTGATTGCGAATGGCTGGATGCAAAATCCGGTTGGCGCCACATTTGACTACCAGACGATGCGTATGGAAGTGAGTGATTTTGCCGAAGTCATGTTTAATCCAGTTGCCCAGGCTAAATTTGTTCATACAATCAGTGCGGGTTATGTAACCGGCGCCATTTTTGTTTTGGCTATCAGCGCTTATTTTATACTGCGCGGGCGCCATATTGATATGGCCAAACGTTCGATGACAGTCGCGGTTTCTTTTGGCCTCGCATCAGCTTTGTCGGTGGTAGTTCTCGGAGACGAGAGCGGGTATGTCGCCAACAGCAATCAGAAAATGAAGCTCGCTGCAATTGAAGCGATGTGGCACACCGAAAAAGCGCCGGCGGGCCTGACGGTTTTCGGTATTCCAAATGAAAAAACACAAACCACCGATTATGGCTTTGAAGTGCCGTATGCGCTTGGATTAATTGCCACACGTTCTATTAGTGAGCCTTTGCAGGGTATCGCAGAGTTAATTGATGAAGGGAAACAGAATATTCGTGAAGGGATGCTTGCCTATAAAGCCCTGGCGGTACTTCAGCAAAACCCGCAGGATAGTCAGGCAAAAGCTGAGTTTGAAGCACATCGTCATGCTTTAGGCTACGGGCTTTTATTGAAAAAATATACGGAAAATGTAAGCGATGCTACGGAAGAGCAGATCAACTCGGCGGCAAATGATCTCAAGCCGAAAGTGCTGCCTCTGTTTTTCTCATTTCGCATCATGGTTGCCTGCGGTTTTTTCTTTATTTTGCTGTTTGCAGTGGGATTTTATTTGTCTATAAAACGCAGGCTGCACACCACTCGCTGGTATCTCCATGTGGCTTTCTGGTCGCTTCCTTTGCCCTGGATTGCCGCAGAACTGGGCTGGATAGTTGCTGAATATGGACGGCAACCCTGGGTTGTACAGGGGATTTTACCCACCTACATTGCCACCTCGTCAGTCAGCTTTTCTCAAGTCGCGACCTCTCTGGCCGGTTTTATCATTTTTTACACGATACTGGCGATTATTGAGGTTTATTTAATGGTTAAGGCCATACGCCTTGGTCCTGACAGCCTGATACATGGAGAGTAAGATGATTATCGATTACGAAATGCTGCGAGTAATATGGTGGATTCTCTTGGGACTTTTATTAATTGGGTTTGCGGTGATGGATGGCTTCGATTTGGGCGTGGTGATGTGGTTGCCCTGGCTCGCCAAAGACGATACTGAAAAGAGAATCCTGATTAACAGTATTGCTCCAACCTGGGAAGGCAATCAGGTGTGGTTTATTCTCGGAGGCGGCGCGATTTTTGCCGCCTGGCCCGCATTGTATGCGCTGTCATTTTCCGGCTTTTACCTTGCGATGCTGCTGGTACTGCTCGCATTGATTTTGCGGCCAGTCGGATTTAAATACCGTTCCAAGCTGCCATCGATACGATGGAGAAATAATTGGGATAAAGCACTTTTTATCGGCGGTGTAGTGCCAGCATTGATCTTTGGTGTGGCTATGGGAAATGTATTACAGGGGGTTCCCTTCTATTTTGATACGAGCCTGCGTCCTTTCTATACCGGAACTTTCATGGAGCTGCTAAATCCCTTTGCTTTGTTATGTGGCGTATTGTCGGTCGCCATGCTGGCCATGCATGGGGCGTTTTTCCTGACAGTCAAAACAGTGGGGGCTGTACAAAACCGTGCAACGATGGCTGCGCGAGCAAGTGCTATACTGGTAATTCTTTTATTTGCAGCGGCTGGCGTCTGGATTTATCTGGGAATTGACGGCTATGCGTTGGCGCATCCGATTCCACAGGATGGACCCTCTAACCCTCTTTATAAAACGGTGGTCAGGGTGCCGGAAGCCTGGTTTTTCAATTATTATCAAAAGCCCTGGGCAATGCTTGTTCCAGCAGGCGGACTGTTATCGGCTTTGCTAGCTATTGTATGTTCTAAAAAACAGAAAATTGCATTTTTATTCAGCGCACTGACTGTGGCATGCATTATTGCTACAGTGGGAGTCAGCATGTTTCCTTTCATTCTGCCTTCTGTCAGCAATCCCTCACAAAGTTTAACGGTATGGGATAGCTCTTCGAGTGCTTTGACTTTAACAATTATGCTGTTTGCGACTCTGATTTTATTGCCGCTGGTTCTTTTATATACGGCCTGGGTTTATCGCGTCCTTAGGGGCAAGGTGACCACAGAGACTGTTAACAATAATTCCGCAATGGGCTATTAGGAGGCATTATGTGGTATTTTTCCTGGATTTTAGGTACAGGTCTGGCCTGCACTTTTGCAGTATTAAACGCGATGTGGCTGGAGTTACGGGTCAGTGATTCCAATCAGGCCGTAAATGATATCTGAAAAATGAGGTTCAGTAGTCTTCGAGTCAAAGCTTTCTCTCGAAGACTATGTTTACGGGTAGCACCAAGTCAAACAAAGTTTAATTGCCGCCAGGCTTCATAAAGAATAATAGCGACCGAGTTTGAAAGATTTAAGCTGCGGCTGTTTTCCTTCATCGGAATGCGAATGGCACTGTAGCGCTCTCTTAATTCAGCGGGCAAACCACGCGTCTCCGGTCCGAATAGTAATAGATCGTCATCCTGATAGGTGATTTGGTTATAGGGTACGCTGCCTTTGGTGGAGCAGGCAAAAATACGCCGACTGCTGTTTTGATTAACAAATGCCGCTTCATTCTCATAGTGAATGACATTGGCCCATTCATGGTAATCCAGACCCGCTCGCCGCATGCGCTTGTCATCCATCTCAAAACCCAGAGGATGAATTAAATGCAATTGCGCGCCGGTATTGGCGCACAAACGAATAATATTGCC
The DNA here is from genome assembly GCF_900640215.1 of Legionella genomosp. 1. Classification (NCBI taxonomy): domain Bacteria; kingdom Pseudomonadati; phylum Pseudomonadota; class Gammaproteobacteria; order Legionellales; family Legionellaceae; genus Legionella; species Legionella genomosp. 1. The sequence goes on along the minus strand of NZ_CAAAJH010000010.1, from coordinate 95,791 downwards.
GGTATTGGGTGGAATCTCAGGCTGATAAAGCGCAATATGCAACATACAAAACTTAGACCAATGTAGATGGGTGGGCCAATTTTACCCTATTCATCGACATAATCACTACCCAGAGCTGAATTACTGCTTAGCTTCTCTCCATTTTCTCCGTTTTCTTCAACATACAGAGACTCTGAGTCACCAGTTTGTTCTTGTTCGCCAGTAATTCGATAGTTACGGTGCTGTAAGTAAGCATCGCGGATAAAGGCATATTTATCCAGCGCTTCATCCATAAGCCGTTCGGTATCGAATAATTGGGAGCGCAGATCAACATATCTCACTCCAATAAGCGTATTGGTCAGAACAGTGCTGTCCAGATAAGGATATGGCGTTAGCAGAGGATATTCAAACAGCATGCCCATACCATCGCGGAAAGTGCTTGGACCGAGGAATGGAATCACAATATAGGGGGATTCCTTATTACCCCATTTTGCAAACGTGAGGCCCAAATCATTACTGTGCGGCGGCAATCCCATTCGGCTGGCAGGGTCAAAAAATCCGGCGATACCTAAGGTGGAGTTAATCAGGAAGCGCCAGGTGTCTTTGCCTGCCTGACGTAATTCCCCCTGCAGCAAATCATTGCCTACTGTGGGAATCATATTCACATTTTCATAGGCATTGTTAATGCTGGCGCGAACAGGTCCTGGTAAAACCGCTTTGTAAAGGCGGGCCGGCGGTTTCAGAAATGTGGCATCAAATGCCATATTGAATTTGTGAGTCTCGCGATTAATGGATTCATAAGGGTCAACAGGGTTCGGGCCTTTATGGATACAGGAGGCAAGCAGGAATGAGCTTGCGCATGTGGATAAAACTGCCATTAAACGCATGATATTTCAATTGTTCCGAGTCATGGAAAATTCATGTTACCACTATCTCTGGTTTCGCCACAATATGAAAAAAATTGATAACTATTCACCACGTTCACCGAAAAGCCATATTTGGTGCATCTTGGACGATCTCGATTAAAAAAACTGCTCACATACTGATGTATGCTGCGCTTTTTTTTAATCGAGATCGTCCAACCTGCGCTCAAATCTGTCTTTTCCCCTAAAGGATTCAAAATGTTGTGAATGGATACAAAAATTGTAACTCCCCAGGTTATGGATAAGTTTGATTTTAATTCAATCAAATCGTCTCAACGTCATCCTGAACGAAGTGAAGGATCTCCTGAGTCTGGCTCAGTTCTAAGCAGCTTGAGGTCCTTCGCTACACTCAGGATGACGTAACTGGAGAGTTATAAAAAATTTTTAAAAACACATGACAGAGCATAACCGTCAGCATGCGTCTGATCTCTGGCGAGACATTTCCTTGCTTGCGCATATTAAGGCATCAATAATTCCTGCCTCCCTGTCTGAATGGCCTGCATCGCGCACAATGCTTAAATTGGAAGCGGGCAGAGCCTGATGCAAGGTCAAGGCACCCGATAAAGGGCATACCATGTCATAACGTCCATGAATCAGATAGGCCGGGATATGGCGCAGTTTGCTGGCATTCTTGAGTACCTGGTTCTCTTCAATAAAATAGCGATTGTTAATATAATGAGTTTCGAGGGTAGCAAGGGTCAGGGCAAAATGCGGGTCGCTATACTGATCAATCAGGTTTTGATGAGGTTGCAGGCTGCTGCAGCGGGCCAGCCACAGTGTCCAGTTTTTTGCCGCGGACATACGTCCTAATTCATTAAGCCCCTGCAAGCGGCTGGTATAATAAGCGGGTACTTCATCAAGCTGCGTCTCGGGGATAAGATGAGTAAACTCCTGCCAGTAATCGGGATAGATCAAATTAGCGCCCTGGCGATAAAACCAGTCAATATCCTGTTGTCTGCCTAAAAAAATACGATGTAACAATAAGCCGCAGATTTGCTGAGGATAGAGTTCGGCATAGAGTAATGCCAATAAACTTCCCCAGCCTCCGCCTGACAAAACAAAGCGCTGAAGCCCCAGGTAATCCCGAATAGCATCGATGTCGTCCAGTAACGACTGCGTCGTGTTGTCGTTAAGCTCAAGATGCGGGGTGGAGCGGCAGCAACCGCGCTGATCGAATAGAATGATGCGATAAACCTGCGGATCAAAAAAGCGCCTGAGATAGGCGTCACCTCCAGCCCCTGGCCCTGGATGCAATACTATAACCGGCAAACCTTCGGGATTTCCTGTTTCCTCAACATACAATACATGAGGGTGCGCAACGGGGAGCTCATGGACATAGTAGGGTTTAATGGGTGGGTATAGGGTATGCATAGTTTTGCTCATCTTCCTTTTTACTAATCATATACTTGTTTATCGGAATTGGAAAACATTCCATAAATATTGCTTTAACTCCACTAAATTTAAGATAATAGCTCATTTTTTGAAGTGGGAGTCATGCATGACGGTAGAAACATTAACAAAGGGTTTGAATCAAAAACAATATGAAGCCGTCACTGCTGCTTTAAAAAATGTTCTGGTTTTAGCGGGTGCTGGCAGCGGGAAAACTCGAGTACTGGTAAGCCGGATAGCATGGATGGTTTCACATTATAACATGCCCTTTTCCTCTATTCTGGCTGTGACCTTTACGAATAAGGCTGCTGGAGAAATGCGCAGCCGGCTCGCTCAGATTTTTAACAGTCCGGTTCATGGTTTATGGGTAGGTACATTCCATGGACTTTGCCATCGCATGCTGCGCCGCCATTATGAAAGAGCGCGCCTGCCGGAAACTTTTCATATTCTCGATAGTGATGATCAGGCTCGTCTGCTGAAGCGCGTGATTGCTTCACTTAATCTTGATGAAGAGCAATGGCCAGTAAAGCAGGCTCAATCCTTTATTAACGGTAAAAAAGATGAGGGCCTGCGTCCTTCGCATATTCATGCACAAAGCTATGGGCCTACCCGCACTCTGATTCGCATTTATGAGGCCTATGAGCAAGCCTGCCAGAACGCAGGCGTCATTGATTTTGCCGAGATCCTGCTTAGAACGCATGAATTGCTGCGTAATAATCCGGATATCCTTGAGCATTACCGCCAGCGGTTTAACGCCATTCTAGTTGATGAGTTTCAGGACACCAATACCATTCAATATGCCTGGATACGCTTATTAGCCGGTGAGCAGGCAGTGGTTATGGCAGTGGGGGATGATGATCAGTCGATCTATGGATGGCGGGGCGCGAAAGTCGAAAATATCGCTCAGTTTGTCAGGGATTATCCCAATACGGAAACGATTCGTCTGGAGCAGAATTACCGCTCCACGTCGACCATCCTTGAAGCGGCTAACGCTTTAATAACCAACAACAAGTCTCGAATGGGTAAGGAACTGTGGACCGAGGGGCGAGCGGGTGAAAAGATTGTCGTTTACAGCGCTTTTAATGAGCTGGATGAAGCACGCTTTATCAGTGATCGCATTAGCCTTGCATTGAGCCAGGGACGCAGTGCCGATGAGGTGGCGATTTTGTATCGTTCCAATGCGCAATCCCGCGTTCTGGAGGAAGCACTGCTGCATGCAGGAATTGCTTATCGAATTCATGGGGGGCTGCGCTTTTTTGAACGAGCAGAAATTAAGGATGCCCTGGCTTATATGCGCTTGATGGCCAACTCAAACGATGATACCGCGTTTGAGCGAGTGGTTAATTTTCCGACACGCGGCATAGGTGAAAAAACATTGGATGAGCTCCGCCATTTGGCTAAAACAGAGCAAATCTCGCTTTGGCAGGCAGCTGAACTGTTAATTAATAATTCCACACTGACTCAGCGGGCAAGCAGTGCCCTGGCCCGTTTTCTGGATTTAATAAAAGATCTTCAACAGCGAATCGCAGGGCTTGAACTTGATGAACAATTCAATGAAGTTATCAATTTAAGCGGCCTGTATGCTCATTTCGCGAAAGTGAAGGGGGATAAATCTGAATCGCGTCTGGATAACCTGCAGGAGTTAATCAGTGCTGCCAAACAGTTTCGCTATGAGCAGGATGATTATGATGAGGAATTGCCTTTACTGGTTGCGTTTTTAGCCCATGCTTCGCTTGAAGCGGGCGAAATGCAGGCGGCAGAGCATGAGCGTTATGTCCATCTGATGACCCTTCATGCGGCAAAGGGTTTGGAGTTTCCGGTCGTGTTTTTAAGCGGAATGGAGGAAGGAGTTTTTCCCGGTAAGCAGTCTATTGAGGAACCTGGACGGCTCGAGGAAGAAAGAAGACTATGCTATGTTGGGATGACTCGGGCAATGGAAGAGCTTTTTCTGACTTATGCGGAAGTCAGGCGGCAGTATGGTCGTGAAGAGTATCACCGTCCTTCTCGCTTCCTGCGTGAATTACCCTCAGAGCTTTTGCACGAATTAAGGGTAAAAACGCAATTCCAGAAGCCAGTTACTCCCAAAGCCATAACAGCCAGTTTGGCGGAAGATGCCGGATTACAATTGGGTCAGGCAGTTTCTCACGCCAAATTTGGAACAGGCGTGGTTATTTCTGTGGAAGGAAACGGGGCTCATACGCGTGTACAGGTTAAATTCAAAAGCCATGGAGTAAAATGGCTCGTGCTTGCTTACGCCAATCTGACACCGCAAGAGGTTTAAAATTAACTTGAAATTAAAATCTGCTGATGCTACGGTTCATCCGGAAAATTGAAACGGGTGGCTCCACAGTTCATGTGATGGAGCACCAGCAATGTGGACTATAAATTAAGGGGATTTTTCGTGAAATTTTCAGGACTGTTAACAGCTGGCGCATTAATTACTGCAATGTTTTCTCCAATGGCTATGGCAGATAGCAACACCGCAGCAGACACTGCCGCAACCGCTTCCATACCGGACGCGCAAAAAAAAGCGATGGAGCAGGTCATTCATGATTATTTGGTTAATAATCCCGAAGTGTTGATTGAAGCTTCCCAGGCATTGCAGCAAAAACAACAGCAAAACATGCAGCAACAGGCTCAGGCTGCAATTCAAACCAATGCTAACGATTTGTTCAGCGACAAATTAACTGTTTTGGGTAATCCCAATGGCAATGTCACCCTGGTTGAATTTTTTGACTATCAGTGTATCCACTGCAAAAAAATGGCGCCTATTGTCGGTGGACTGATACAAAAAGATCCTAACCTGCGTGTCATTTACAAAGAATTTCCTATTTTTGGAAAAAGCTCTGAACAGGCCTCCCGCGCTGCTTTAGCGGCTGCGATGCAGGGCAAATACAAAGCGATGCATGATGCCTTGTTTAATCAGGATCAAAAAGTTACTGATCAAAGCATTAATGATGCGGCGAAAGCGGCTGGTCTGGATATGACCAAGTTTGCTGCGGATATGAATAGCAAAACAGTAACAGATGCTTTGGAAGCCAATCGTCAATTAGCTGAAAAACTGCATTTAATGGGAACGCCTGCATTTATCGTTGCATCGACACCCAACGGCAGCTTTAAGGCAGGCAGTGAGCCAGCTTTCATTCCAGGAGCCGCCAGTGAAGAGGCATTGATTGATCTGATTAAGAAAGCGGGTAGTAATTAATATTACCGGGTTGTATTAGCCCTGCCTTTGATAAAGAGCAGGGCTAATACGCATGAAACAATAAATTGATGTATATCAATCATTATAGGTTTTTTCTACGTTCCGGGACTTGTTCGGCCTCGTTGCATAAAAAAGATAAATGTAAAAGCCGTCTTTGCGAGCGTTAGCGAAGCAATCCAGCTCCTGACCTTGCTCAAGTTTAGATTTGGATTGCTTCACTTCGTTCGCAAAGACGACAGATTATTTATGAAACGGCGCCGAATAAGCGGCAGAACATAGAAGTCAAGAATTGCTTTAGAAGAACGACTTCTTTTAGTAATGTCATATTTGCTACACTTTGCTGAAACATAGAGTAAATGAGATAAGAATGAATAAACCATCGACTTTCCAGGACATTATTTTGACCTTGCAACAATTCTGGGCCAATCAGGGATGCGTGATATTACAGCCCCTGGACATGGAAGTCGGTGCCGGCACCTTTCATCCGGCGACATTCCTGAGAGCGATTGGCCCAGAGCCCTGGGCTGCGGCCTATGTCCAGCCATCCAGAAGACCTGCGGACGGGCGCTATGGGGATAATCCCAATCGCGTACAGCATTATTATCAGTTTCAGGTGATTCTGAAGCCGTCTCCACTGGATATTCAGGAAAAGTATCTTGATTCACTGCGCGCTCTGGGAGTTGATCCCTTAACCGATGATATTCGGTTCGTAGAAGATAATTGGGAGTCTCCTACCTTAGGTGCCTGGGGATTAGGCTGGGAAGTCTGGCAAAATGGGATGGAGGTTTCTCAGTTTACGTACTTCCAGCAGGTGGGCGGCTTAAGCTGTAAACCAGTCACTGGCGAGCTCACTTATGGTCTTGAGCGTATCGCCATGGCAGTTTTAGGCGTAGATAATCTTTTTGATTTGCCCTGGTGCAAGACTCAGGACAAAACAGTGACTTATGGCGATGTGTTTCATCAGAACGAAGTGGAAATGTCGGCCTATAATTTTGAACAAGCTAATGTGGAAGCCTTATTCAGTCAGTTTGATTATTACGAAACTGAAGCTGAAAAACTAATCGCACTGGGCTTGCCTTTACCAGCTTACGAAATGGTTATTAAAGCGTCACATGCCTTTAATTTACTGGATGCGCGGCATGCCATTTCCGTGACTGAGCGACAGCGCTATATTCTGCGTGTGCGCCAATTATCAAGGTCGGTTGCACAGGCTTATTATCAGGCACGCGAAGCCTTGGGCTTTCCTTTATTAAAGGTGTAAACATGGTCAATGATTTTTTATTTGAATTGGGTTGTGAAGAGTTGCCTTCCGGCTCTGTTTTGCCTCTGTCTAAAGAACTAGCCTATAACATGAAGGATGCTTTAGAAAAAGCCGAAATTGCTTATGATGAAATTAAATCATTTGCTACGCCAAGGCGCCTTGCTGTCCTGATAAGCAAAGTGGCCAAAGAACAGCCCTCTCAAACCTCAGTCAAAAGAGGTCCGGCAGTCGCTGCGGCTTATGATGCGGAGGGTAAATTCACTCCTGCGCTTCTGGGGTTCGCGCGCTCCTGTGGAGTAGACGTTGAACAGCTTAGCCGCAGCAAAACCGATAAGGGTGAATGGTTTGTTTATGAAAGTCATTCACCTGGAGCACCCAGCGAAACCTTACTGCCTGCACTGGTCCAACAGGCACTGGCTAATTTGCCGATACCAAAACCCATGCGCTGGGGAACAGGTGATGATGAGTTTTCTCGACCTGTTCACTGGGCTGTTATGCTTTGGGGTAAGCAAATCATTAAAGCAAGCATTTTTGGTATGGCGACAGGACGCATCACCTACGGACATCGTTTTCATCATCCTCATGCTGTTCAAATAGACCAGCCTGCCGATTATGAACAAGCTTTACATAGTGCGTCGGTTGTTGCTGACTTTGGCAAACGCCGTCAATTAATAGTTGATGAGATTGAAAAAACAGCAGCAGAGGCCAGAGGAACAGCCATCATGCCTGAAGAGCTGGTGGATGAGGTGACCTCAATTGTTGAATGGCCACAGGCCCTGTTAGCCAGTTTTGATCAGGCTTTTCTGGATGTGCCTCCCGAAGCATTAATCGCTTCTATGCAATCACATCAGAAATGTTTTCCACTGAAGGATGAAAGCCAGCAGTTGATGCCCTTGTTTATTGCAATTTCAAATATTGAAAGCAAAAAGCCGAAGCAGGTGATCGCGGGTAATGAAAAGGTTATGCGCGCTCGTTTAAGTGATGCGGCTTTCTTTTTTGAGCAGGATAAAAAGCAGACACTTTCCAGACACCTTGATTCACTTTCGAAAGTAATTTTTCAGGCAAAACTGGGTAGTTTGCTCGACAAATCGCTCCGCATTCAAGGGATTATGGAACATCTCATAAAGCCTCTGGGTTTAGACAGAGAACAGGCCATGCGTGCAGCAGAGCTTAGCAAGTGTGATTTGATGACCGGTATGGTTGGTGAGTTCCCGGAATTACAGGGCCTTATGGGATACTATTATGCCCGACATGATGGTGAAAAGCTGGACGTTGCTGTCGCTCTTAATGAACAGTATCTTCCGCGCTTTGCGGGTGATGGTCTTCCTCAGTCTTCTCTTGGCCGCGCACTGTCTTTGGCTGATCGCCTGGATACCCTGGTCGGAATTTTTGCAATTGGGCAGAAGCCGACTGGTATGAAAGATCCTTTCAAGCTGCGAAGGCATGCTTTAGCCATAGTGCGTATGCTGGTGACTAATAACACTGAGTTGAATCTTTCTGAATTAATTGAGGCATCAATCAGCGCTTATGGCCGTCTGATTGATGCGAATGAGCCGGCTTTGAAAGAAATTCAAGCCTTTATTCTGGAACGCTTGCATTCCTATTATCAGGCACAAGCTGTAAGCAACGATATCGTACTGGCAGTTCGTGCGCGCCAGGCTGACAATCTCTATGATTTTGATCAACGAATTCAGGCATTGCTGCATTTTATTAACTTGCCCGAAGCGAGTTCACTGTCGGCGGCCTGTAAGCGTGTCAGCAATATTCTGCAGCAGCAAAGCAATGATAATCATGTAGATTCCAGCCTGTTTTCCGAAGTGGCTGAGCAGCATCTTTATGCTTCTCTTCTCGAAGTTGAGGAACGATCCAGAAGCTGGCAGGAAACTAAAAAATATTCGCTGATATTAAATCAACTAGCCGGTTTAAAAACCGCGGTTGATGCATTTTTTGAGCGAGTGATGGTTATGGTCGACGAGGAAAAAATCAAGGCCAATCGCTTGGCTTTGCTGAGTCGTTTACAGGTACTGCTCCAGAGTGTAGCAGATATTTCGGTATTACAGACGGTATCATGAATAAAGTGATTTTGCTGGATCGGGATGGAATTATTAATTCCGATTCAATCAACTATATTCGCTGCGAGGATGATTTTAATTTCTTGCCAGGCAGCAAAGAGGCTATTGCCAGGTTGACTCGCGCAGGGTATTTGTTAGGTATTGCCACCAATCAGTCCGGCGTATCGCGCGGTTATTACACTGAAAGAACGCTGGAACGTATACATCAGAAAATGCTTGGTGAGTTACAGGCGGTGGGGGGTGAAATAGCTGCCATCGAATATTGCATTCACATGCCGGATGAGGGCTGTTCATGCCGCAAACCAGAGCCTGGTTTATTGCAACGCTTGGCAAAAAGGTTTTCCTGTTCTCTCGAAGGGGTTCCCTTCGTTGGCGACAGAGTATCCGATATCCAGGCAGCAATGGCAGCTGGCGCCACGCCAGTCATGGTGCTTTCGCCCATGACTGATCGGGTAGGTCTAATGAATTATCCGGAAGTTCCTGTTTACCACTCCTTGCTGGACTATGTGGAAAGTTTGCAAGGACAGGGATGATTGAAAATTTATCCATTGTCTATGAAAACGATCTGCAGCATTCACAAGCGGAAGAGTTGTCAAAGCGCTTGAATTTGCCCATCAGTTTATCAGCAAAGAACCAGTTGCTTGTCGCCAGCAATGGTTTATCACTCAAAATTGGTCCTTTTACAGCCCAGCAGGCGAATTTTGATCTTGGCTATTGGCAAGCTCGCAAAAACGAGGGCAAAAAGCAGGGTCTGGTTCGGGCATGCAAACCACAAGCCGGTTTGCGCATAATCGATGCCACAGCAGGCTGGGGACGGGATGCGGCTGTCCTTGCTTCTTTTGGAGCCAGCGTTCTGATGCTGGAGCGAAATCCGGTGATTGCGGCATTATTAGAGGATGCCTTAATGCGCCGCGATGAACTGTCTGAAAATACCCTCCATTTATCAGTTCTCCAGTGCAATGCCATTCACTTTTTGAAAGAATTAAAGGAAGAGCAGTATCCTGATATCATTTATATCGATCCCATGCATCCGGTGCGGCAAAAATCAGCACTTGTAAAAAAAGATTTGCAGGTGCTGCAGCAGCTGATTGGCAGTGATTACGATGCAAATCAGTTATTGCAGATTGCCAGGAAAAGAGTCCGCAATAAAGTGGTTGTAAAATGGCCGCAATCCCTTCCTCCCTTGTTTCCGGCGAATTCTAATATTCCAGGCAAAACAATCCGTTTCGATGTATATCTTCCAGTTCCCTAAAAACGGTTTGACAAGAAGAGCAATAAAAATGATATAGTTGCACGCAATTTAATCATTTAGTATCCAGGCTTTCACATTATTTTATCTTAGCAATGTGAAATAAGGCGTCACCTTCGCTAACCAGTGGTGAGCTGCATTTTGCAATGATTACTCCGGTTTGCGGCGATTTTACTGATTGGGATGGACCAAGATCAAAAGGATCCAGTATTTTTCCTAATTCCTCGTCTTTTTCAATTTCTTTATTCAGATTATCCTTGGCCAGGAACAAACCGCTGGCTGGAGCTCGTACCCATTCCAATTTATCGTAAAAAGGAACTTCTTTATCCTTTCGATACCATTTCTCACTTATCATTTTTAAACTGCATAGTACATTCAGCAAACCCTGAAGACCGGTTTGAACAGCGGAGTAATCAATTCTTGAGGCCTCACCCGCTTCATATACCAGAAAGGGGATTTTGTGATCATAAGCAGTTTTTCGCAAAGAGTTCGCTTTAAGAGCAGTGCTGACAACAGGAACGCCGAAGTGGCTTGCCAGTGCTTTGGAATCTTTAGCATCATTGCAAATCCTGATGTGAGGAAAATTGAGCAGACGCTTGCCACCTGAATGCAAATCAAGACCATAATCACAGATTTTAATTATTTCATTGGTATAAAAACAGGCTAGTCTCGATGCCAGACTTCCTTTTTCTGAACCTGGAAATGATCGATTCAAGTCCTTCTTTCCAATTTCACGTTTGCACTGAATTAATCCATAGGGGTTAGCTACCGGTATGCTGATGACGGTTCCCGAGATCTCTTTATATGCTGGATGCGCATGAAACCGGTTAATGATTTCAATGCCGTTTAGCTCATCCCCATGAATCGTGCTTAAAATAAATAAACGTGGCCCGACTTCTTTTCCATGGTTGACATGAATAGGAATTTCTAAAGGTTTTTGGGTATATAGATTGCTGAATTTATAAATTATTTTTTTAATTGTTCCGAGAGGGATGTCTGTGTCACATATGTTGAAGCTTTTATCAGGCATAATGCGCTCCTTTCATTATGAATCACAACATTCGGGTCGCGCATTATTCTTCAAATTTTTTTTGATCGGGCTCTGGAATTTGATTGCCTTTGGGACCTTGCGATTTTTTAGTAATTTCGCCAGGTTTTTCCGTCTTATAGTTTCCTTGATGGTGACTACTAGCTTCTTCATTTTGAACGCTGACAGGCTTTTTATCATCCATGTGAATTCTCCTTACTTACGGCTAGTCAGAATGAATAAAAGAAAGTAACTATATGTAAAGTTTATGGCGGTTCAGTGTAATTTGCAATCACATAGAGCAATAGATAACTATTTAAATTTGGGGAAAGTTATAAGGAGAGAAGGCGTTCTCGCATGCAGTGATGCGAGAACTCAGACAAAATCAGGCAGACATTGCTTTGATACGAGCACTCAGACGGCTTTTAATACGGGCTGCTTTATTTTTATGAATCAGACCCTTGCCAGCCGCTTTGTCAATAACAGGTTGTGCTTTGGCATAAGCTGCTTTAGCTGCTTCATGGTCACCTGTTTCAACGGCTTTCAGTACATTTTTAACAAAAGTACGGTACATTGAGCGCGCACTGGCATTATGTTGGCGCAATTTAATGTTTTGACGGGCGCGTTTAATTGCTGACTTAATATTTGCCACTTAAAATCTCCACTGAGTAAGACAGCAGCCATTCATTCTATTCAGGCTACGGACTATATATCAAAAGATGCAGATCATGCACAATGCACTCGATTTTGTCAATATTTATGAAGTTTCAAACAAGGATAATTTTGATATTCCTGAAATGGAGTCTCTCAGGCTGCATTTAACGAATTAATTTAAGGTCTTTGTGTGCATATTATCATCATGATGACAATAATGTGTTATAATGACGCATTTTGTTTCCCCTAAGTCCAACATGAAAGTAAAATTTGAGAATTTCCAAAAATACACCATTTCTGTTTCCCTTCATGAGGGACGGTTGCAGTTTAAGTTGCGCACATCAAGTGAGTCCTTCAGAACCAATGATTACCAGTTAACTGAGTCATTTAAATCCTTATCTGCTTTTCCGGCTTCTCAGAATAACGAGCAACTTCTCTGTACATTCATCCAAGAGCAGTTTAAGACGTTGAAGCCCAGGCAGGTGGAAGTTGTTGATGTGATGCCTTCAGGGAAAAAAGTCGTTATTGGTGTATCTTATGGCCTGATGGGCGGCGTCACTAGTAACCAGATAGTTAAATTGACATTTTCAGGGGTTCAGATGGTGGCTGCTGTGGCAGTGGGGACTTTAAATCCTGTCGCGGGAGCTGTATTAATGAGCTCAGCGACTGGAACTGCCATAAAAGTGCTACAGGATAAAAATTGCAGTACACGTGACTATTTTAAAACAGCTCTGATTAATGGAACTGCGACTCTCGCGGGCGGTGGTCCTGCGGCTCTGGTTGGAGAAGGGTATAAGGCCATAATTCTGGCAGGTGCCTTGAGTCGACCTACTGCAAAAGTCATGGAAGCAGTAGTTGATAATAAGAAGCTGCCTTCTGGAAAAGAATTGATGGGTGAGGTGGTAGTTGGTGGAATTACGAATGTTGTGGGTAATAAAACTTCCGAGTGGACCTCGAAGGCATCTCAAATTGTACTGAGTAAATTGATTAATCCTGCCAGCTCAGCGCTCAAAGCGGTTGTTAACCAGTCACTTACCGCCGCGACAGCCGCAACCAGCAGCCAGGTGACTTCAACGCTAACTGAAAACATAATTCTTCAGCAGCCTTTGGGTAAGAACCTCGAGCCTGCTACTCTTGTTGCTACCGCACTGGCTTCAGGAGCTGCTGGGGGTATCCATGCCTATATGAATCATCAGGACAAAAGGGTCAAATTAACCGTGCAGGATGATGATGGCAATGAGCGCGTTCTATGGAGCGGCAGTGAGCAGGATTATGAGGATTACGACATTGCTGAGAAGGTCAAAGAATGGCAGGAAGTGATGGATCTCGATCAACTGACAGAGAGACTGGCAGAAATAACTGGCGAAAAAAGCACTGGAAAAAGAAAAGCAGATGATGATGGCGATGAAAGCTCCCGAGTTAAAAGAGCCAGAGTCGAACCGCTTGTTCCGTTTGAAAAATGGGACGACTCCCTGACTGCGGAGAAATTAGTTAAGACCGAGCGGCATGCTGGAGGAGGTATACAGGCTATTGCTCAACGAATGGCTGATACTTTGGCCTGTAAGTTTTGGGGCGGGGATCCTGCCTATCATGATAGCGCTGCAAAAGAAGCGATGCGTGTACAGTTTGAGAAAGATCAGGGTGGTAGTTCAAAAAGGCATGAAAAACGTCTGATCCGCTCGGCAACCCGATACATGGAATCTAATAGAGCTGAACCCGCTGCCAAAGCCTTGCTCGCTCAATACGAATCTCAAAAACCAGTCACTGTACAAACGGTTAAATATTTAAATAGCGTGCCTCAAGCCAACCTCATAGTACAGGTTTTTATAGAGAAAATTGACAAGGAATTCAAAAAAGCAGGGTATGCGCCTCTGAATGGACAACAAAAAACGGAACTAACGATGATTTGTAATCAACATCTGGAAACTACTGCCACTGACAGACAAAGGGATTCTTTTATTAACGCCTGTTTTGCAACAGCGGGAGGTAATTTTCCCCCAAATGAGATTGCGAAGGGCAGAGAAATATTTACACTGGCTCAGGAAACTGCTGTAAAGATAGGGAGGCGTCAATTTGGCGGTTTAGACGAGGTGAAACAGGAGCGCGTACATAAAAATAGAACCAAGGTGCTAAAGAGTGTCGTAAAAGTTGGTGAACAAGCAGTTAAAGAAGTATTTAAAGGCGGTGTGGGAGTTGGCGTGCAAACGAATGGTCAGGACGTGAAAGCAACGGTTGGAACGGCCAAACAGCCTGATGCCATCCCTGTATATAACTCAGGAGAGAAAGGACAGTTCAGCAAGCAGTTGGATGAGGCAGTCAATAAGCCTGCTCCTGCTCGAGAGCAGCCTGTATCAATGGATATCGAGGAAACAGTGCTTTTACAGAAATCGGCTCTGCCTGCAACATTGCCCTTATCGCTGAAAAGACCGGCTCTTACTGAAAAAGCAAAGAATACTCCCCCTCAAAAGAAAGTGGCTAAAGAAAAAACAAGCGCTTCTTCGAGCAAAGCTGAACGTACCAAATTGACTATACCTACTAAAGAAAAACAGAAAGAAAAAGATAAGAAAGACAACACACGCTGGCGTGATCCCAAGACGGGTCGATATACCACTGCCCCCCAGAAACAAATTCCAACTGGCGGTATTGGCTTTTTTAATAAACCTGGTCTCAGCATCCGAGACGCTGATAGAACAGCAGCTGTTTCGAACAGTGTTTCCTTTGTGGAGCCTGTAAAGCTGAGCGAAAATATACAAGTGGAATTGACGAAGTCGACCAGTGTGTCGGCTGTCCAGGTCACGACGGAAAGCGGCATACCCTCAGTCAGTGTTGCAGCTTCCACCCGTCTCGAGGTTTTAAAAACCGAGGGTGGCAGCCGCGTGGATTTGTTTACTGGCGATGTTACTGGCAATGTATCCTCTGAGGGGTTTAGTGTGGGTGCCCGGGTTTCTGCGGCAAAAGGACAGACTTTTTTCCGGTCGAAACCAAGTTGCAATCAGGATACCTGTACAACAGTGACCGTAGTGGGTGAACTGAGTCTTCTCAGCGCGGGAGGAGAAGTGGGATTTTCGAATAAAGAAAATAAAACCAGTGTCAAGCTTGGTGTTGGGGTTGGGCCAATCGGTGCCTCTACACAGGTGATTGTTGAAAAAAGCAAAAATTATACGAACGGTTCAGTAGAGGGTCCGGAGATGTCGGATATGATTGTTAAGACAAGAATGAAATAAATTGCAGCTCGGTTCCACGCTCTCTCCATACCTAAGTCTAATTGCACAATTTTCTTAAGTTTGGTAGTGAGCGTTAGACTCAGTTGGTAATTAATGGGATAATCACTCTTTCTTTTGAACCTGAACAATCATGTCTGCGACTGAAACAATGCTTCCAAAACAACAAAGTCTGCTGCGCTCAACCACACTGGTTTCCGTGATGACATTCATTTCAAGAATGACCGGTTTTGCCCGTGATGTGGTCATCGCCCAGCTTTTTGGCGCAGGCGCGGGAATGGACGCCTTTTTTGTAGCGTTTCGGATCCCCAATTTTATGCGGCGCTTATTTGCCGAAGGCGCATTCTCACAAGCATTTGTTCCGGTTTTGGCTGAATATCAGCAAACGCAGTCCGTTGATGATGTGCGGCTGTTTATCGCGCGCGTTTCGGGCCAATTATCCGCAGTGCTCTCTGTAGTCACTCTAATCGGTATTCTGGCCACGCCGCTGATTATTTTTATTTTTGCTCCCGGTTTTGGAGAGGGGAGTCCGCGCAGTTTGCTGGCCACAGAAATGCTGCGTATTACGTTTCCCTACCTGATGTTAGTTTCGCTAACCGCAATGGCGGGGGCTGTGTTGAATACCTATGGCTATTTTGCCATTCCCGCAATAACACCTGTCATGTTAAATCTGAGCATGATTCTGGCGGCCTGGTATCTAAGTCCCATGCTGCCTCAGCCGGTTGTCGCACTGGCCTGGGGAGTATTTATTGCCGGTGTCGCCCAGTTTCTGTTTCAGCTGCCTTTTCTATATAAAAGAACCTTATTGGTCAGACCCCGTCTGGCGCGAAAGGACGAAGGGGTTAAGCGGGTGATGAAATTAATGATTCCGGCGCTTTTTGGCGTTTCCATTGCCCAGTTAAACTTAATGGTCGACTCGATTTTTGCCTCTTTCTTAAAAGTTGGTTCGGTTTCCTGGCTTTACTACACGGATCGCCTGACTGATTTTCCGCTTGGTGTTTTTGGTGTGGCAATTGCCACGGTTATTTTGCCTCATTTGTCACGCCGTCATGCCGAGCAAAACAATGAACGCTATTCGCGGGCGCTCGACTGGGGATTAAGGCTCATTTTATTAATTGGCTTGCCGGCAGGTATTGGCCTGGCTGTGTTTTCCATGCCAATGATTGCCTGTTGTTTTTCCTATGGGAAATTTAATTTAAATGATCTTCTGCAAACTCAGAAAAGCCTGATTGCATTAGGCAGTGGCGTGCCTGCTTTTATGATGATCAAGGTGCTCGCCTCAGGGTTTTATGCTCGTCAGGATATTAAAACGCCGGTAAAAATCGGGGCCATCGCAATGGTGGTTAACAGTATTCTTTGCGCTGTATTGATATGGCCCCTGGCCCATGCAGGCCTGGCGCTTTCTTCGACCCTTGCGGGTTATGTAAACTGCGGATTGCTTATTTTCCTGCTTTTGCGTAAAAAAATTTATCATCCGGCAAAAGCTTGGCTAAAATTTATAATGCAGTTGTTGTGTGCCAATACATTAATTGCCGTTTATCTCTATTATGCCAGTGGCGATGTCCAAACGTGGTTGCATCTTTCATCGGTTATGAGGCTCATGCTGCTATTTGCTCATGTAGGTGTGGCAATTCTTATTTATTTTTCAGCACTGTATTTAACCGGTGTAAGACCCCGGCAATTTCGCGGACTAATTAAGGAGTAGGCTATGCAGGCAGAATTATTTTATAAAAATCAAGGTCAGGATATCGTTCCTGTTTATCTGCTTGCTAAACAGGATTGGGACTCAGGAATGCCAGAGCTGATTTCCTCTGAACGAAATCAGTTTTTTACCCAGCGTTTCAAGGGAAATGCGGGAGATATTTGCATCATCAGCGGCGACAATGGCAAATGTCAGAAAGTGTATATTGGAGCGGGTGAATCCAACAATTATTCCCTCTCGCTGGCTATCGCTGCTTCCCGCCTGCCAGAAGGCAATTATCAGCTGCAGCAGGATTTGAGCAATGCAGATATCATTTTCTGGGGCTTGGCCCAATACTGCTATGACCGTTATAAAAAGCAGGAAATACAGCCGCGGGTTTTGATAATTAAAGATAATCTGCAGGATATTATTCAGGATGTGGATGCCGCATTTCTGGTTCGGGACCTGATTAATGCCCCCACTAACTGTATGGGGCCTGAGGATTTGGCGGATGTTGTAAAAGCGATGGCCACTCGTTATGAAGCAAGCTTTCAGGAGTGGGTTGGTGATGAGCTTCTCACAGCTAATTTTCCTGCCATACATGCAGTGGGAAGAGCCTCTGTTCATCAGCCGCGCTTATTAAACTTAAACTGGGGGAAGGAAGATCATCCCAAGGTTTGTCTGGTTGGAAAAGGAGTTTGTTTTGACAGCGGCGGTCTGGATATTAAACCTTCTAACTTCATGCGTCTGATGAAAAAAGATATGGGTGGAGCAGCGCAAGTGCTAGGTCTGGCTCAGTGGATTATGGACAAGCAACTCCCGGTCAGACTGCAAGTGTTAATCCCCGCTGTAGAAAATGCTATCGGCCCGGACGCCTATCGTCCTGGTGACGTGTTAACGATGAGAAATGGTCTTACTGTGGAAGTGGATAACACTGATGCGGAAGGACGATTAGTCCTTGCTGACGCGCTTGCTTTGGCGGGTGAGGAGAAACCAGAGCTTATCATTGATTTTGCTACCTTAACCGGGGCTGCGAGAACTGCAGTAGGTACCGAGATTTCAGCCTTGTTCTGTAATGACGATGCATTGGCGAATGAGCTATACGATACGGCAGTGAAGGTCAATGATCCGGTGTGGCGTCTGCCACTTTATGCACCTTACGCGCCTTTGCTGGATTCTTCAATTGCAGATTTATCCAATTGTTCCGCGGCGCCTTATGCCGGAGCAATTGTTGCCGCTTTATTTCTACAACGCTTTATTCCCGCAGACACTCCCTGGCTCCATTTTGATGTGATGGCATGGAACACTTCTTCCAAACCGGGCAAACCCGAAGGCGGAGAAGCGATGGGTATTCGGGCAGTAGGTGAATATCTGCTTGCACAATTCAGAAGCTCTTGATTAAGCGCTTATAACTTGCAAAGATAGGTTCACGATGAACATGCAATGCCATGTTCATCACTTATTTGGACCCATTCAACGATAAGGATATTAATCTTGAATATCTTGCAAGAAAATCAGTCAGCTATTTCGCAAGCCTCATTTCTGAATGAAGAGACGAAAACCAGGGCTAGTGGTAAAACAGCCCGTTTCAGCGCTTTAGATATACAGCGCGGTCTGATCATGATGATGATGGCTTTTTCTCACGGCCGCGAATACATGGGGTCGGATAGTTATTCCAACTATCACATGGATGCTTCTCCTGCATGGAAGGGTGATTTTTGGATCGATTTTTTCCAGCAAGTGGGTGTATCGTCCATTGTCGCTGGTGGTTTTTTTATGATGATGGGCATCGGAATTCACTTTCTATGGCATTCTCGTCTGAAGGAAGGTTACCACCCCAATGAAGTTTGGCGATACTTGCTAACTCGTGGGGCAGTGATGGTAACCGTTCAGTTCACTATCATGGCTTTCTTTGAAACCATTTCCTCCGAGCATTTTTATTTATACGTAGGTGTTCTTTATGCCTTGGGCATATGCATGATGTTAGCGGCTTGTTGCTTAAGATTAATTGAAGCCATAAAACAAACTGCCTGGGGTAAAGCACATTCTGCTATCGAATATTGGCTGCCGTTAATGATTGGCGTCGGAATAATAATTATCAACCAGTTACTGGTGTTTCAGATTCAAGCCTCGAATATTTCTCCAACCTTGGGCAAAATTCTGTTGCTACTAGGGGGAGGCTATGACATCCAGGGGATTCATGTGGATTTTGATTTTATGCCCTTTCCCTGGTTCCCTGCAGTCGCCTTTGGACTCATTATTGGCAAGATCATTTCTCGTCGAGATGGGAAAAGCATTAAACTTTTGCAGTGGATAGCATTGGCTTTGCTGGCAAGCTGGTTTTTGATAAAAACTGCCTATTTACAGGGAATATTTTCCTGGGGTGACTATAAGTTACTGGTACCTGGTGAACATCTGGATTGGCGTGCGTATTTCTGCTCCAGTAAATACCCTCCCAGTCTTTCCTATTTCCTTTTTGCCTGGGGCATTAACCTGACAGGAATTCTGCTGTGGTTAAAACTGGAAAACCGTATCGGACACATACCCTTTGTTCTGCAGCCCTTGAAAACCTTTGGCCAATGCGCGTTGTTCTTTTTCATTTGTCATTGGTATCTCTATTATATAATTTCCATACTGTTACCCGCTAAACTCAGCTCGGCAGGTGGGCTCCTGGGCTTCTGGTTAGTGGGGTTGATACTCATGTATCCCGCCTGTTATTTTTACCGCAATTTCAAAATGACAAAATCCAAAGAGTCCTTATGGAGAATGTTTTAAGCCACAAGCTTGAATACCAATAGAACTTGTAGTTGCGTATGGCTGGACTTTGTCGTCCAGCCTCGATAATAGTTTGCATCTGACGTGAAAAAGCGCATAATAGTTGGTTTTTGACGAAATGAATTAAGCCAATGAAACTGACTGTCGAAAATTTGCTTACTGATGCGATTCACTCCCTGAAAGCCTCTAACATTATCCCAGCGGACGTTGAGGTTGAGATTAAAGTAGAACGCAGTAAAGACACTTCACATGGCGATTTTGCCAGCAATCTGGCCTTGATATTAGCAAAGCCCTGCCGTCAGGCTCCTCGTCAGCTAGCCGAGTTATTGATTAAAGCAATAGGCCAACCGGAGAGCATTGCAAAAATTGAAATTGCCGGCCCTGGTTTTATCAATTTTTTTATGCAAAAAGATAGCTTGTCACAGGTGATTGCGACTGTTTTGGAACAGCAGGAACATTATGGTCACAGTGATCTCGGCAAGCAGCAGTCTGTGTTAATTGAGTTCGTGTCCGCTAATCCCACGGGGCCTCTGCATGTAGGTCATGGTCGCGGAGCCGCGTTTGGCGCTACGCTTGCGAATTTGCTAAGTGCTGCGGGCTATAAAGTGAGCCGCGAATACTATGTGAATGACGCCGGAAGGCAAATGAATATTCTGGCTGTTAGTGTCTGGTTAAGGTATTTGACGCTGACCGGCGAGACGATTACATTTCCGGCCAACGGTTATCGTGGGGATTATGTTAATGATATTGCTGCTGCAATATTTGAAGAGCATGGCGATCAATATAAAAAGGCCTGGACTTTAATTAAGGAAAACCTGCCTGCCGATGAGCCCGAAGGCGGCGACAAGGAACTCTATATTGATGCGATTATCGAACGCTGCAAGCAATTACTGGGTCTTGATGGGTTTAAATATTTTCATAAAGCAGCGCTTGATTCTGTTCTGGATGATATTAAAGACGATCTGGAAGACTTTGGTGTTCATTTTGATTGCTGGTTCTCAGAACAGCATCTGCTGGAAGACGGTTCGATTGAAAAGGGGATCCAGGCTTTGAAAGATGCTGGGCACACCTATACCAACGAAGGCGCGCTATGGTTTAAGGCGACCGATTTTGATGATGAGAAGGACAGAGTGTTAGTCCGCGCTAATGGTCAAACGACCTATTTTGCCTCAGATGTTGCCTACCACTGGAATAAATATGATCGCGGTTTTGACCGTGTGGTTGATATTTTTGGCGCCGATCATCACGGTTATATTTCTCGAATCCGCGCAGCGGTTAATGCTTTGGGCCATGATGACAGTGCGCTGGATGTGTTACTGGTACAGTTTGCTATTTTATACCGTGGCGGGCATCGTGTTCAGATGTCTACCCGAAGCGGCTCTTTTGTGACTCTGCGGGAGTTGCGAGAAGAGGTGGGTAAGGATGCGGCTCGCTTTTTTTATGTTATGCGTAAACCTGAGCAGCATATGGACTTTGATTTGGATTTGGCCAAATCCCAGTCCAATGATAATCCAGTCTATTACATTCAGTATGCTCACGCGCGCATTAGCAGTGTGTTAAGGCAATTAAAGGAAAGAGGTTTAAGCTGGAGTCAGGAAACAGGCCTGGCGAATATTTCAAAACTGACTGAACCTCATGAACTGGCTTTGATGACTTTGATCAGTCGATATCCCGAAGTGATTGCTTCAGCAGCGGCTGTTTGTGAACCGCATCAGATTGCCTATTATCTGCGTGAACTCGCAAACGGGCTTCATAGTTATTACAATGCCGTGACTTTATTGTGTGAACAAGATACTCTACGTTCTGCAAGATTGTGTTTATTGACTGCTGTCAGGCAGGTCTTAAGGAATGGTTTACAATTATTGGGCGTATCATGCCCAGAGAGCATGTGATGGCAAAGGATTACGTAAGAAAGCGACAGTCACGACAACGAAGCAATGCGCCCCGGCAATTGCTATTGTTGCTGGCCTCTTTTTTGGGCGGTTATCTTACCGCCACGATTTTCGATTTTACCAGCTTGAGCGCATGGCTTAATAAACATGTGCTTGCTGCTCAGGAAATTCATCCTGAGGCAACAGTACCTGCTAAAAAGGCCGAAGCCCCAAAACCAAAA
Organism: Legionella genomosp. 1; assembly: GCF_900640215.1. NCBI lineage: Bacteria > Pseudomonadati > Pseudomonadota > Gammaproteobacteria > Legionellales > Legionellaceae > Legionella > Legionella genomosp. 1. The sequence continues at coordinate 74,242 of NZ_CAAAJH010000010.1, read as the reverse complement.
TTTGAGTTTTATACCCTGTTGGCAAAAGATTCCAGTCCTCAGGTATTGGCTAACCGGCCAGGAGCCGGCACACCCCGTGCGATTCCCTCTACAAATACTCTAACCGCGCAACAAGCTGCACAACAGTCTTCTCAGGTAGCCCGAGTATCGACAGCGCCGGCAACTACCGCTAAAACGCCAGCCCCGGCAGCACCACAAGCAGTAACTGTTGCAGAAAGCAAACCAGTGATAGCTCCGGCAGCCAAAAATACGAAAGAGTATTACCTGGTGCAAATTGCTTCCTTCAATCGACGCCCGGATGCTGAACAAGTGAAAGCCAATCTGGTATTAAAAGGGTTTGATGTAATGATAACCTCTGCTCCACAGGGACAGGTTACCTGGTATCGGGTACTTCTTGGTCCCTATCGTTCTAAAGCGCTGGCAGAGAAAGCGCAGGCCGATGTGGCTCGCAGCGAGCATATGAAAGGAATGATTCGCAAAATGGATGCGTAAACCGTTTAGCATGTATTCCTTCGCGAAAGCGAAGGGTTTAATGGAAATGGATAATGTCAGGCCAGGGATGAATCACTTTCTACAAAGGGCAATTCATGACCATTATTTATCAATTTTCTATTCCTGATGTAACCTGTAGTGCCTGCACCCAGCCGATCGAAAACCGCCTGAAAGCGGATTTTAACCCAAAATATGAATATTATGCCGACCCGGCAAGCAAAACGCTTAAAGTGATTGTATGGGAACATAATGAAGAGGATGTTGAGCTGGGCGGCAAGATTTGTGGTTTTCTTGATGAGGAAATGTGTGTTACTTGCAGGTTTATGGAAAGCTATTCTCTAAGTTTTCAAACATTACCCAAAACCGGAACGACAGCGAAGCCCCAATTGCCTGCACTGGAATCAAATATCGAGGACGAAGACCAGAGCACGTTCTGGAAGCAGTTAAAGAATGGCTTAGTTTCACACTGGTTTCAGGGCAGTGTGGGGGTTACTGCCGGATTTGTCTTAATGATTCTATGTATTCTTTCAGGCGGACTCCCTCTGGCGGCCATGATTGCAATAGGCGGAATCAGCAGTTTACTGACATTTCTGATAGGCTTTTCTACATTCAAACAGGCTTATCTGGATATTTTCAAATCAAAAAAATTGAGTATGGATACTTTATTTGCAATAAGTACCCTGGTGGTTTTAGTGGTTTCGCTGGCCTCATTTTTTATTCCCTGGTTTTCCATGATGTTTGAAGCGGCCTTATTGATTCTTGGATTCCGTCATATAGGTCAGGCGGTTAAAAACTCCCTGACCAGACAGTTAATTACCGCGCAAGCCTTTGAAGATGATCTTCCTGAGTTTGTTCATGTCTATGAAAATGAACAATTGACAGAAAAAACACTGGAAGAGATTGAGAAGGGGGAGATTCTTTGTATTTTTCCAGGAGAGATAATCCCTGTGAATGGAATCTGCCTGACGGAAGGCTGCGAATTTTATACAAGGGAGATCAATGGTTATCCCCTGCCAAAAAAACTCAAACAGGGTACGGAGTTACTTTCAGGAATGCGTCTTACAAAATACCCCTCTCCCTTGATGATGCGGGTCAGTCATACAAAAGCTGAATCGCATCTTGCACATATGGATCATGCTTTAAAGATTGCAGAGATTTCCAAAGCACCGATTCAGCATACAGCAGACAGGCTTATGCAGTATTTCATTCCCTCGGTGTTTGCCATCGCAGCGCTGACTGGTCTTATCATTGGTCTTTTTTTTCCTCCCGTTCTTGCTATTCAATGCGCAGTTTCAGTACTGGTTTCTGCCTGTCCCTGTATTTTGGGCTTAGTTGTTCCTACGGCAATGAAAATAGGAATCCATAAAGCAGCCCAACATGGGGTTCAGTTCAGCAGTCCTGAGGCCCTGGAAACCGCCGCAAGAGTCACTGCAGTCGTTTTTGATCTCCATGGCACTTTAACCACCGGCATTCCGGTAGTAGAAAAAGTACAGTTTCTGGATCCTGTTCTGAATCAGAAACGCATATTTTCTTATATTGCCGCCCTTGAAAAAAAGGCGGAGCATTTTATAGGTGAAGCCTTGTTTGAGCACACTGCGGCTTTTGGAGAAGAGTATAAGTCTTTGCAGATTGAAAAGTTTAATAACAGGGATCACTCGGGAGTCAGCGGGATCATTGACGGGCTTGAGATCTGTATTGGTAATGAAGATTTTATGCGAAAACACAAGGTTGCTATCGATATTGATCCCAGTGTCCTCGATGATGCGGATTCTGTAGCCTATGTCGCCATTAACGGAAAACTGCAGGTGTATTTTAAACTGGTCGATCCTTTGAGAGAAGATGCATTCCGTACTCTGGAGATTATGAGAGCCAATGGTATCGAAGTATTCATCAGCACTGGTGCCTGTGAAGAAACTGCAAACCGTTACGGTAAACGCCTTAAGATCCCATCTCCTAATATCAGGGCAGGCAGAGTTGCTTTAGCCGGAAAGGACAAGGACCATTCTAAATCACAATTAATTAAAGAGTTGAAAGACTTGGGCTATGTCGTGGCAATGGTGGGTGATGCGGCGAATGATTCAGTGGCGGTCACTGATGCTGATTTTGGCGTGGGTGTTCAATCGCAATCCTCTCATGTGCTGACATTGAAAAAAGCGGGCGCTATTATCCAGAGCGGTTCGCTTTTACCCATTGCAACTATTTTTGCTGTCGCTCGGCAAACGATGAGTAATATTACTCAAAATCTGTATTTGACTCTGGGTTATAATCTGTTTGCGGTGCTGCTTGCCAGCACTCTATTGATTGCTGCAGGTTTTGTGCTCAATCCGGGAGTAGGTGCCAGCCTGATGATTTTGCAGATGGGTTTGGTTTTCTGCAATCTTTGGCGCTTCAAAAAACAGACGATACCGCATTTGCAGTCTTGCGATGCCCAGTTTGACAGTCAGTGCCGCGATTCCTATGCTGATTTACAGCAAACATTCAAACCCAATGATTTGGCTTTGGAAGAGTTGGTTGAGCCAGATGCTGGTGGCCTCAATTTTCATTCATACAAAGGGTATCAGCAGGAAGAGAAAATTAGCGCAGCTGCTGCGAAGGGAATGAGTTGCTGGTAGTAGTGATTGAAAATCCCCTCTCCCAAGTTTGGGAGAGGGCTAGGTGAGGGTTGATTTTAACCCCCCTCTCTCTAACTCTCTCCCCTGAGGGGCGAGAGGATTTCGTAGGGTAGAACTTCTTAAGTTAACACCTATTCGCTTCGCGGGGAGGACAGTTTAATATAAATTGAGCTTAACTTAATGGCAGTGCTGCTGCCAGGAACATTTATTTATTTCCCTGTTCTTTCATCATCTTTTCCATTCGCCGCTGGGTTTCTTCTTCTGAAACGTCCTCGATATGAGTTCCAATTGACCAGATGTGCCCGAAAGGATCAGTGAAAGTGCAGGTACGATCCCCGTAGAATTGATTTTCTAAAGGACGAGTAATCGTGGCCCCTTCTTTTTCTGCGAGTTTAGCCACTTCATCCACGTTTGGGACATAGACGTATAAGCCGACTGGCGAGCCGCCATAACTTGCCGGGCTTTTGGCCTGGGCTTCTTCGCATTCGTCAGCAAGCATAAATTTGGAATCACCGATACGAAGCTCAGAGTGCATAATGCGGTTGTCGGGACCATCCATACACATGACAACTTCTGCGCCAAGTACCTTTTTATAGAATTCCAGGGCCTGACGCGCCTCTTTGGCAATGAGATAAGGGGTGATGTGATTGTAATCATTTGGTTTATAATTAACGCTAGAACTCATAGCAGCTCCCTGTCTATGACTGTAATTGGAATTAACATACTAATAGAATTTTCGGTATTTGTCTTATATGAAAAAAATTGAACGTGAATTTTACGCCCGGGATACGACAATTGTGGCACAGGATTTACTGGGAAAATATCTGGTTCGCCACATTGGTAATGAACAGAAAATAGGGCGTATTGTTGAAGTGGAGGCTTATTTGGGGCAGCATGATCTTGCCGCGCACTCTTCAAAAGGCCTGACTCCAAGAACACGTGTCATGTTTGGACCAGCGGGCCATGCCTATGTGTATCTGATTTATGGGATGTATTACTGCACCAATATTGTCACTGAAACGGAGGGGAAGGGCTGTGGCGTTTTGTTGCGAGCACTCGAGCCTGTCAAAAATATCTCGGAGCGTACTCAAGGTCCTGGCTTGTTATCAAAAGCAATGGGGATCACCAAAGAGCATTATGGACAGGATCTCTTAAGCGATCACTTTTATCTTCTGCAGGATGAGCCAGGACAAACCCCATTTTCGATTGTTAAAACACCAAGAATTGGTGTTCATTACGCTAAGGAATGGGCAACCGAATTGCTACGCTTTTACATCAAGGATAATCCCTTTGTTTCAAGGAAATAACTGTCATGAGCTGCGAAAATCCCCGGTTCTGGGATCGCGCTCTTTGTTATCAAGGCGTCCTTCGTCCTGTTCGGTATCCAGTTTTTTATCATCGGCTGACTCGACCGCTGTCGGTTCTTCAGTTTCGCTGCTTTTATCGGGAGAGTCTTTAGGTTGATTCATTGCAAAATTCCTCGCTTGTTAATTTTCAAAGCGTCGTCTATCTTTAAATAGTTTTCTTTAATTATAGGATAGACAGAAGCCAGAGCAGTAATTGGACTCAGTCGTTTTATCTCTTCCAGGAAGGAGCAGATAATGAAAACATTGATATCTACAATGATTATTGCTTTCTGGTTTTCAATTTTTGCCTGCACAACGACGGAAACGACTCGCAGGGAAATGTCCGGGGTTGGTCATGAAAGCAGTAAAAATACAAAAACCGAGGAGCATGTGCATTCAGCCCAAGCCGCTATAATCGATGATCCAGGTCAGAAATAGTTCATCTAATACTAAAAATGTTATATTATTGTGCTCATTGATAGATTTATTGGGAAGTCGGTGAGCATTATTAATAAGATTGCGATGGGCCGGATCCCCAAAGCTTATCGCAGTGTAATGGGCTACTATCCTGATGTAATTCTTTATGAATGCAGTCAGAATCAATTTGAAAGCAAGTGGAAGCAATTAGCAAGAGCCAATTATATTTATACAGATGGTTATAAACTGCGCCCTGCGGGACGATGGCGCTACTATTTTGAATCGTTTAAGGGCTGGTTAGGGTTCACTAATCATTGCGATGAACACCTGGTGCAGTTATCACTGCGCAAGTTTGCTTATTATGGTTATTTAAAAGGATATCGGCCTCATGAGACGATAATAAAATACCCTTTGCCTCATCGTTTTCAGCAGTTGGCTTGCCAAAATCGGAGCTCTGAGGTTTCCACTGAATTGCAAAAAGACTTGCTCCTTTATTATCGAAATCACTCCTTTTATTTTCCTCAATTTAGCTCCGGGTGGGGAATATCTCCTCCGTCTTATTTTGGAAAAAGTTTCGCCGCGCTGAATTTATGGGATTTAATTCCCAGCCTTGACCCTCAGGATAGTCACATCATTACTCAAACAAGAGAAAATCTTGAGCCTGGTTTTTACCAGCGCTATTCTTTTCTGAGTGGCAGTCATTATGCAAAGGCAGTTGCAAAAGATTATCTGGATAAAGCGAAACAGGATAAGCAAAGCCTGTTCTATGGTTTTACTCCTATTAATTTGTTCATGGAGAATCCAAAGGTTAAAACTCAGAGAAATCTGGAACATGCCTTGTACTATGATCCCGAAATCTACCTGCAGGATTTGGAGATTTATATAGAGTATTTTCTGGAGAAGAAAAATTTCGCCAGTGCCGTTGACCTGATTGTTAAATTGAAAGATCTCAAAAAAGCCTGTACTTATTTAATCAAACACTTTAGTGCTGACCAACACATGGCTCTGGTGACTGCAGGCAGCATTTTGGCGATTGAATTGGCGAAACATTATCTAAGAGATGCAAGGAATATTGGCAATATTCGGCTGGCAATGAAGCTCGATCCCGAATTAGCTAAACGAGAACCGGCAGTAGTGTTTCGTGTGCTGGTGGCAGATCAACAATTTGAGGATGCGTATACGCTTTATCAGAGATGTTCTGATGGAATTAATTTCGATCGGAATTGCTGTTCACTGGCTTCCACCTATTTTCATCAGGAATCAGAAAAGAAATTAAAAATGGGTCGTGATTTCAGAGGATCGACTGATTGGGAAAAAGCAGCTTCCCTTTATTCGCAGGCTCTGACAGCCAGCAGACAGGCTTATGAACTCAATCCATGCGATGACAGGAATGAGCATTATACCAGTTCAAAACGATTCTATGCCCAAATTCTCGTCGATGCGGATGAATCCGAAAACACTGATATCTCAAAATGCAAGATTGCCCATATTATTTATGCGATTAAACTGCTCAAATCCTCTCAGCCAACAGACAGCATTGAAAAGGAATATCACTGCAAGGCTCTGGTTAAAGCACTGATGAGAAAAGTTGATTATTTTTGTGAGCTAATTCGCGTGCCGGCAACCTACTCGGCGAATTTGGATGTTCAGAAAGAACACCTTGCAGAGCATACAAAAAATTTTAAACGGATCCTGGAGTCCTTGAAGGAAATAGTGACTTTATTAGAAGGAACAAAAAACCGGGAGCAGAAATTAATACTGGGAAAAGCTTATTTTCTTTTGGGTGATATTAATTATTTTTTTAATTTAAATGAAAATAATCTGCAATATTTTAGAACAGCAGTGGATACCGTACCGCTTAATCCTTTTTATAATTTACGCTATTACGAAAGGTTGGTTGTCAAGCAGGAAACCTATAGGGATAAGGGTATTGAAAGGCTTAAAGAGCTGGGATTCGAAGTTTTTGACTGGCTGGACTGGGATAAAGAACGCTGGGATCAAAATTTTCGCATTAGTAATATAAAGCAAATTCATTTGCTTGAAGAAACCGCAAAATCACCAGGATGGTTTTCAAGTTTTAGCTTCGGATAGTATAGAGCCTCTGCTTTTGCATAGAGATAATGACATATCCGAACTAACTTAACTTCCAAGACCATCATCTGGAGCCGGTGGAACTTCCGGGGGGGCTGAAGCGGGTGATGGGGCCGACGGAGGTGCACTGCCTGCCAGAGTTGACATAACGTCTGTCGCAAATACCGTCGCGCCAACGGCTATTTTAGCACCAGCCACAGCGGTTAGTGTAGTGCTGATGACTTCTGTGATATGTTCAACAGCAGAGGAACTGGCTTCTTCTGCTGCTGCAGCTACTCCTTCTGAAACCACGCTTCCTGCGCCGACAGCTGCAGCGGCTTCACCCGCTGCAGCAGCAGCAGCAGCTGCATCCGGGCTTGGTATACCCAGACTGATCAATGCGCCGCCGATAGTAACATTACCAGTCACTCCAAACTCAGCGCTGTCAAAAGCGGTAACCGCTGCGGAAACGTTCGTCGCAGGACAGTCTATTGTTAAACTGGGCGCCACAATTTTAATGCCAGATGGGTCAATGATCAGCGATGATCCGCCCACTTGAAGCATGATCATGCCAAGCGCCTCCTGGATTATCATAGGAGAGGTGTGCAAACTGGTCGCTGAATCATCCGTGTATTTAAATCCCTGGGTTATGTGCATTGAAAAAGGACCCAGGTACTGAATGAATCCTCCCAGGACCGATTTAATATCGATTCCTGTAGTATCCGTAATATGGCAGCCAGTGTAACTTTTTATAGTGGCGCCCAGATGATAACTGCCGGTGAATCCTTTTACAGAGTTAATATGGGATCCTAAGGTGTGCAAGGCAAAATTACCATTAACCTCCGTAATCATGTGCTTCCCAATGGAGCTCATTACATTTTGATCAATGAAATTGTATTGACTTTGGTTGATCTGGACAGTTTCATTCCCTTTGACCTGGTAGTTTGTATCCTGATGGCAAACCATCGTAGCGTTCCCTTTGACGAAACGGGTGTAATCCTTGTCTACACTAAGCGTTTTATTCTGTTTGACAGTTATATTGGCGTCTTTACCAATATAGGAGTTTGAGTGGCTTAAAGTGCTCAGATAGTAGCCCATATCCTGCTGCGATTGAAATATGTTGTCCGTACCCAGAATCATGGTGGTATTATTGTGAGGAGTACGCAGTTTTATTCCCTGAGTTTTCCCTTTTTGTTCATTGATAAAGAATACGTTGTTTTCCTTCGTTTGCAGTCCCATATAGTGCTGGTTATCACTAATAATCAGATTCCGATGAGTTGAATTGTCAATAGCGCCTAAAAGAATAGGCAAATCCGGATTACCAAAATGAAAACCGATAGCAACTTCCATTCCCTTACGCATAGGCAGGCTGAAAGCGTATTTGTCGCCAATATAACTTTCCAGCTTGCGGACCCAGCGGGAGCCCTTTCCTGGCCCATCATCACTGATGGCAATACGAAACTTGTAATGCCCTTTCTCATTAATCTGGACAGTATCTTCACCTCCTTCATGGTCTACGAAACCGGGGAGTACGCCGCTGATGCGGGGAATAGGCGTCTGAAGAACGGAGCGAAAAGGGATTGCCTTATCGATTGCACGGTAGTCGCAGGAGAAATGATCCTCCGCTGCATCAATAGCGACTGAATGATAGGAAAAAAACGATTTTTTCTGCGAGCCGCTATATTTGGCGTGGATAATCAGCATCGGCTTATTCAAATGACCGAGCTTAAAATGCTGGTGTTGTATAAAACTGCCGGGATTGATCAATGCTGCACTGGCGGTGCCATTGAAAATCTCTTTTTGCCACTTGAAGCTCTCGGCAATCTGATTAGCGATACGCTGGTTTTCTTCCTGGCTTTGAACATTTTCAGCCCAGTAAACAATCTCTCCAACTCCCTGGGGATCAATGGCTGCGGAAGAATTGTAGGATTTGGAGGATTGTTGATAATTGTACGATTTTACTTTGACTTCAGCAGGCTGGGAGGCGGTGGTAAATTGAAAATCATAAATCAGGTTGGCCATGGGGTCGAACTCACTATCCATTGTATAGCCGTGATAGAATAGTCGATTGATGTCCTTATTCAGTTGTAATGTGGAGTTACTGTCGGTGATAACCAGAACTTCATTATCAGCAGTGTGTTCAAAAAAATAGAATAAACCTTCGTGCTCCATCCAGCGAGTCACAAATTGCCAGTCGACCTCATTGTACTGAAATACGAATTCGCGTACAGGATGAGAATTCACAAGATCAAATCGGACATGATTAATATTATTTCGCTGAAAAACATGCCGCAGAATTTCCTCAATTCTTTTTTCGAGATAAACATGGGTACGTCTGGTTTTTTGCAGGCGAGTCACTTCAGGTTGAATAATCATCTGGTACACATAATATTCATCGAGACTGTCTGTATGGCTGAAGTAATGGACGCGGCCGTGCAGAGAGCTTTCGGCTCCCCCTTTGGTCGTAAAAGTCATCTTGGCAGGATGATTAATAATTTCATTACCGAGAATGAGGCGTTTGGATGCAAGCTCAACACGAAACTCATAGAGTTCTGATACCCCCATCGTCCCTTCAAACTGCAATATTTCGGTTTCACTGCCTTCAAAAAGCGCACCGTGCATTCGGGGCATAAGAATCTGATTTTGCATGCAATTCTCCATATACGTCATTAACAACAATAGCTATTGAGTTATAGACTGTCAACTGGCTATAAGGGGTTAATGGTGCTGTCTTAAGGTATTAACCCCTACTCCCTACGGCATTCCCTCTCACCACTACGTTCCCCGCTTTATGCGGGGAATCCAGTGTTTCTTTAAGAGTTTTCTGGATCCCTCGGACAAGCCGAGGGACGTAGAAGCTAAGAGCAGACTGTGTTTTGAGATGTATAGATACCAAACAGCCATGGGGCATAGGTAAATATCTAAAGGCAGCACCTTTTCATTGCTGTTAAATTTTTGAAAAGATTCTGAATTGGCAGAAAAATTAATAATTTGTGCTATGGTTAATTTATAAGTTCAGAATTGGACATACTTTTTGGAACAACGGAGAGGAAAATGGCACGCAAAGATCAGTCTGTGGCCCCGAAAGAACGGGTCAATATTGTGTACAAGCCCAGCATCGAAGGGGCTGATGAAATAGTGGAACTTCCCCTAAGGCAGCTCGTGTTAGGTGAGTTTACAAATAAACCATCCAAACTTCCTCTGGAAAAAAGACAAACAGTCAGTATCAACAAAGACAACTTCAATCAGATTTTAAAGCTTCACGATATCAGAATAACCACAAGAGTTCCCAACCGCTTAAGCAATGATAAGAATGATTTTATTCCGCTGGATCTGAAAATTCAGTCCCTGCATGATTTTGAACCTGACCATCTTGTCAAACAGGTTCCAGAGTTAAGAAAACTGATGGAATTGAGAAATGCTCTTAAATCCCTGAAAGGGCCCTTGGGTAACACTCCGGAATTCAGAAGAAAGCTGGATGCTATTGTTAAAGATCCTGGCATGAGAGATAAATTATTAAAAGATTTGGGTATTGAAGAGAAAAAAGATTCGAAAGATCACTAATCAATAACCCAATTTTGAGGAGATAATGATGGCTGATATGAAAGAAAATCCGGGCAAGGGCCAGGATAAATCAATAGTTCATGATTTGTTGTCAGGGATTGAAATTTCCCCGGAAGAAGAGCGGTATGAAGTAACCAAAACCGGGATCCGCGCGTTCATCGATCGTATTGTTGAAGAACATCGAACTGATGAAGCGGTGACTTCGGCGATGGTTGATGATGTGATTGCTGATATTGATGCCCAGTTGTCTGTGCAAATGGATGAAATCCTGCATAACCCGGAATTTCAGAAACTGGAATCGGCCTGGCGGTCATTAAAATTCCTGGTTGATCAAACGAATTTTCGTGAAAATAGTCAGGTCGACTTTATTAATGTGACCAAAGATGAGCTGTTTGAAGATTTCCTGGACTCTCCCGAAATTGTGAAATCAGGCTTGTTCAAACAGGCGTATAGTTCAGAGTATGGCCAGTTCGGTGGTAAACCTTATGCAGCCATTATTGGAAATTATACCTTTGGACCTTCACATAAAGATGTGGCCCTGCTTCGTAATATTGCCGCAGTCAGTGCAATGGCGCACGCTCCCTTTATTGCAGCAGCAGGTCCTGAGTTTTTTAATATCAAATCAATGACTGATCTGCCTACATTAAATGATATCGCGGCCATTTTTGAAAGCCCTGTGTATGCGGAGTGGAATGGTTTGCGTGAGTCTGAAGACGCGCGCTATATCGGATTAACCTTGCCCCGATTTATGCTGCGCATGCCCTATGATGACAGAAGTTATAATCTTCGCACTTTTAACTACAAGGAAGATGTCAGCCATGGTGATGATGGCAGCTTTCTATGGGGTAATGCGGCATTCGCTTTCGCAGGACGCCTGGCCGACAGTTTTGCCAAATACCGTTGGTGTGTGAACATTATTGGTCCTGAAGGCGGTGGTACAGTTGATAATTTACCCTGCTATTTCTTTGATGCCATGAAGGAAGTGCAAAGCAAAATTCCTACCGAGCTGTTGATTTCAGAGCGACGTGAATTTGAGTTGTCTGAGCAAGGGTTTATTCCATTAACCATGCGGAAAAACAGTAACAACGCCGCCTTTTTCTCGGCTAACTCGATCCAAAAGCCAAAAACCTTTGTCGATGTCAGCGGAAATAAGGAAGCGGAAGCCAATTATAAACTGGGAACTCAATTCCCCTACATGTTTATCATTTGCCGCCTGGCTCACTATTTAAAAGTTATGCAGCGTGAAAAACTGGGTATGCATAAAGAAAGAGTGGATATGGAGCGCGAGCTGAATGAGTGGATTGGCAGTTATGTGGTGGATATGGAAAATCCGGTCGCCGAAGTAAGAGCAAAAAAACCGCTGCGTTTTGCCAAAGTCACAGTGGAAGATGTTGCCGGGGAACCTGGATGGTATAAATCCACTTTAATTGTCAGACCTCATTTTAAATATATGGGCTCTTATATTACTCTACAATTAGTAGGTAATTTAGAAACCGCCGCTTAAGGAGAAAATGGCTATGCAACAACCGGAACTTAATGTCGTACCCTTGTTGCCGGAAGGCGAAGTGGTACGCACCCAGTATAAGCTGATGGCAAGAATAACAACGACTGCGGCAGGCGTTATCAAGGGCAACAGCTCCGTTAAAGGCTATGAGCAATGGGTACAGGCGGTGGACTTTAAAACATCAACTGTCAGAAATTTTGACGCTCAGGATCAGCTGATTGGTGTTCCTGATGCTAAGTTTTTCCGACTGACTACACTCTGGGATGGCGGTGGTATTGTTCCTTTAACGCAAAGTATTTTCACAGGAGAAGATGTAACGACCTGTGATATTCACTGTCTGCGTTCAGGTCCTCAGGGGGAAGTACAACCTGCTGTACTGATTACTCTGAGTCAGGCGAAAGTCCTTGAGGTGGATTATGTTTACTCTCATGTGGCAGGCCCCCTGGTGATTGTTGATTTGCATCCCGTATCATTCAAGATAGTTGACAATCTCAATCGTTATGAGTTTAGCTGGAACTTAAGCCGATTGTCTCGCGAAGCATAAACGACGGCTTGATTAACTGATCCATACTTAAATCACTGTGACCCGGCTGCCTGCAGCCGGGATTTCTATTTAAGGAGAGCCTTGTGAGAGGGGAGCGTTTAACCGAGCGATTAAGGCGATGGGCCAGAAAAGATTCCAGGTCTCTGGATCAGTCTGAACCTGAAATATTAGTCGAGTCAATAAGAAAACATATCGAGCAGATCCTGTCAACCCGACAGGGTAATGCGCCGATTGATGACAATTATGGCTTATCTCAGTCACCAGCGCTGGTAGAGGATTATTCTCTGGCTCGCAAGGAAGAACTGGCAGAGCATTTAAGTCATCTGATTAAAACCTACGAGCCCAGAGTGGCCCAGGTTAGAATAAGCAACCTAATCATTAATCCTGATAAACAGTTAATCACTTGCCATATTGATGGAACCTTAAAAAAACCTTTTGAAGAAATATCGGTTTATTTCACCACGATTCTGACAAGTCATGGTAGAGTAATAGTGAGACTATAGTGCCTGAAATTGATTATTAATCATTGCCCAGGTTTTACATGCTGAAGGATAAGCCATGATTCTCGATTACTACCAATCTGAACTGAGTAAGATAAAAAAACTGGCCAAGGAGTTTGCTTCTGCCTATCCTGCTATTGCTCCAATGCTAAGAGAGCAGAGCACTGATCCTGATATTGAAAGGCTTCTGGAGGGGGTTGCATTTTTAACCAGTCAAATCCAGATTTTGCTCGATGACAATTTGCCGGATATGGTAGATGATTTAACTCAGCTTTTCTTTTCTCAGTATTCCAGAGCCTTGCCCAGCACTTCCATCATCCAATTTATTCCCAAACCTAATCTGGGAGAAGCAATCTACGTCAAAAAAGGAACGGAGCTGGCTTCCATTCCTGTAAATGGCACGCAGTGCCTGTTTCGTACCGTAGTGGATGTGGCGGTTGAACCGGTATTGATTGAACAAATCGTATTTAAAGAGTCACTTCAGGGTGACAGCCTTCTGGAAATCAGTTGCCAGCTTTGCGGTGTTACCTTGCAAAACTGGAAAGGCAAAGAACTACGTTTTTTTATAAAACAGCCCTGGGAAGAGGCTTGCAATACATTTTATATGCTGCAGCGCTATGTAAAACGGATCATTTTACGGGCTGATAATGAAAAAGAGTATATCCTGCCGCTTGAAAATCTGGTTGCCTGTGCTCTGGAATCAGATGATCCCTTATATCCACTGGCATTTAAAGATGACAATACGCATTGCATTCTGCATCAGTATATTAACCAGCCTTATAAATTTCTGTTCTTCAAGTTAAAGGGATTTGATAAATGGATAAGAGAAACGGATGCCTTGAGTTTCAGGATTTCGCTTGAGTTTAAAGACATCCCTGTCTGGTTTTCTCCTCCAGAAACAGGCAATCTGATTTTGCATACTGTTCCGATTATCAATCTGTTTGAGCACCATGCCGAGCCTATTCAGCTCGATCATAAGAAGCCGGAGTATCGCGTTATCCCCAGTGATAATGCCGATCAACACTATCAGATTTATGAAGTAAAGCAGGTGATAGGATATCGCCAACGCGAAAAAAGGCAGATAGTGTATGATCATGTCTTAAATTTTAATGACGAGCTGGATTTAAACAAAAAATATACGATACATAATCGCCCCTCGATAAGCGGCAACGGGCGGGATATTTATTTAGGTTTTTTTTACAATTTTGGCCAGGAGTATCCGGTTGACGAAACCCTTTCCGTGACTTTAACCTGTACGAATGGAGATTTGACTACCCTGCTGGATGAGGGGGATATTACCCGTTTTACTGACAGTTCGCCCGAGAATTTGAGTTTCACCAATATTATACCGCCCTCGTCCAACATTCCGCCGCTCCATAATCAGGCCTTGATCTGGAATTTTCAGTCCTTGCTAGTGCTGAATTTTGTTCAGATACTGGATAAAAACTATTTAAAACAAATTGTTAATCTTTATCTCTATGAAAAGGGCGAAAATTACCACCTGAACATGAGCCGAATACAGGGTGTTGAAGATATTCTGGTTGAAAAGAGCAGGCGTTTGTATCTTGCTGAAATGATTGCTGGTGTGAACATTACATTAATATGCGAGCCAGATCACTTCAAAAGTATTGGGGATATGTACTTGTTTGGCTGTATCCTGGATATTTATTTTTCACAGAACTCACCGATAAATACATTTACTCAACTGAATTTAAAAAATTCACGTACTAAAGAGACCTGGAAATGGACACCAAGATTGAACAATCCTCACCAGAAATAGTTAAAAAGCTTTTAGCTCAGCCGAAATCTTTTAATTTTTATCAGGCTATTCGGCTACTTAATCATGAAATTGAACAGGAAAGATTGCAAGGAATTCCCGCAAGTCTTGATATCGTTCCCTGGCTAAGCCTTGCCTTTCCTGAAACCGATATTGAAGACATAAAAAAAAATCAGAATAAATATATTTTAACCGCTACTTTTTTAAGTTTGTTTGGTACCACCTCTCCATTGCCAACCTTCTATACAGAGCAGCTGATTCAGGATGAGTTTTATGAAATAGGAGAGGTAAAATATTTGCTCAACATTATTCATAAGCGATTATATGACCTGATGTATGGTGTCTGGTCTAAAAACAGGATAATTGAGCAGTTCGTTGAACATCATAACCGGGAAATAGAGGATGCACTTTTTGGTCTGATTGGTTTGGCGCTTACAGAGGTTAGGGAAAAAATTCCTCATTATCTGCGCTTGTTAAAATATTCCGGGCATTGGATTAATACTCATCGCAGTTTGAATGGCTTAAGAAATTTTCTGACTGATTTTTTCAAGGTACCCATTGAGGTGAAATCATTTTTTCTTGCCATGCAATCAATTCCTTATGATCAGCGCTGTCATATTGGGCATAGCAATCATCAGTTAAATCGTACTGCCTATCTTGGCAGCAGGATCAGAGCTAGCAGTAATAATGTGCTGATTCGCATCGGCCCCTTGAATGCTTCCGTATTCCCTACATTTTTAATTGATAGTTCCAATATTAACTTAATGCAATTATTGCTTAAACTTTATGTCCGTGAGCCTTTTAATTACATGATGGAAGTGATTCTTGACCGAGGCTCACTTCATGGGATGCAATTATCGTCAAGCATGTATCCTTTGGGGGTAGCCAGTTGGCTTGCTCCTGAGAAAGAGATTGAATCCTTCACGGTAAGGTACTGGCTTAAAAGCAGACTGTCATGAAGAAATGCCAGTCTAGGTTCAATAGTTCTGATAACAGCGGCAGGTAATCATGTTAACCGTCAATTTAAAAGCTTTGCTGGAGCGTCTGAATGACTATACCGCTCTGACACTCGAGCAGTCAGTTAATTTATGTATGCAGAAAACGCATCGGGAAGTTACTATTGATCATTGGTTGAGTGAATTACTCTCCAATCCTCGCAGCGATATCAGTCTTATTCTTGAGCAACAGGCTCTGGTGCCAGACAGCATTCGTTTTGATATTCATTCCGGTATTGATAAATTGAAACAGGGGCACAGGGGAAAACCCAGTTTCTCGGTTTCTCTTTTTGACTGGATGCAGGACGCCTGGCTCATCGCAACTTTAGAGCAAAAAGTAGAGAAAATACGTTCAAGCTCTTTGTTATTTGCTCTGATTAAAAAGCACAATCATTATCCCACCCATATTGGAAATGAAATTTTTGAGCTTCTGCCTTTGGAAAGTCTAATGAGCCATTGGCAGGCGGATACAATGGAGTCTGTCGAACGGGATATCTCGCAGTTAGGTTCAAACGCAGAGTCTCCTGAGAATCAATCCCGCCTTGGGGAGTCTCTACAGCAGTTTTGTATCAATTTGACCGAAAAAGCCCGAACTGGACAAATAGATCCAGTGTTCGGCCGAGAGCGTGAAATTCAGCAAATGGTTGATATCCTGGGGCGGCGGCGTAAAAATAATCCAATACTTGTGGGCGACCCTGGCGTCGGTAAAACCGCGCTGGCTGAAGGGCTTGCTTTGGAAATCAGCAAGGGGAATGTTCCTGATTTTCTAAAAAATACCAGTATTCTTGCTTTGGATTTAGGCTTACTGGAAGCTGGCGCGAGTGTAAAGGGCGAGTATGAAAGACGCTTGAAAGCGGTGTTGAAAGAAGTATCCGCCGCCAAATTTCCAATAATCTTATTTATTGACGAAGCGCATACTCTGATTGGTTCAGGGCAGCAGCAGGGTGGGCTGGATGCTGCCAACATCCTGAAACCGGCTCTTGTTCGCGGTGAATTGTGTATTATCGCTGCAACAACCTGGCATGAATATAAGAAATATTTTGAAAAAGATGCCGCCCTGGCAAGACGATTTCAGCTGATTAAATTACAGCAGCCGGACATCGAGGACACCATTCGTATTTTGCGGGGATTGCAGCCAATATATGAAAAAGCACATGGTGTAAGCGTTCGTTCTGATGCCTTGGAAGCAGCGGCAGAACTGTCCACCCGCTATATTTCCGGACGACAGCAGCCTGATAAAGCGATTGATCTGATAGATACAGCGGCAGCGAGAGTAAAGATTAATCTGAGTGCGAAACCGGCCGAGGCCAGTGCTATGGAAAATCAAATTGAAGCACTTGAGCAGGAGTTGGGCAGTCTAAGTAAAGATAAAGAACAAGGCCAGTCCATTGATCCTAAAAAATTAAGGGCATTGAAGCAGGAAATTAAAGAGAACAAAGCAAGGCTCGATGCAATTCAGAACGATTGGGAGGAGGAGAGTGCTTTAATTAGTGAGCTACTGGCTATCCGTGAGGAGATTTCAAAAAAACCAAAAAAAAGCAGCAGCTTACAGAAAAGGCAACAGGAGTTGATCAACATCATGGGTGAGCGAAACATCTCGTTAATTGAGTATGAGGTTTCACCAGAACTTGTCGCAAAAGTTGTTTCAGACTGGACCGGCGTGCCATTAGGTAAATTGCTGAAAAACGAATATTCCGCTCTGCTTACGCTCGAGCAGAGTCTTGAAGAGCAAATCAAAGGCCAGCATGAAGCGATTGAGGTGATTTCACAAAAGTTGAAAGCTGCGAAAACCGGTTTAAGCTCTGTCGACAAGCCTTCCGGTGTGTTTCTACTGGTGGGACCGAGCGGTGTTGGCAAAACTGAAACTGCATTGGCCATCGCAGAGCGAGTTTTTGGGGGCCGTCAGTATTTAACAACTATTAATATGTCTGAGTTTCAGGAAAAACATTCGGTCAGCCGCCTGATAGGATCACCTCCGGGCTATGTGGGATTTGGTGAAGGGGGTATGTTAACAGAGGCTGTACGTCAGCGCTCCTATTCAGTAGTACTCCTGGATGAAGTTGAAAAAGCGTCACTGGATGTCATGAATTTGTTTTATCAGGTTTTTGATAAGGGCAGTCTGACTGATGGAGAGGGCGAGGAGGTCAATTTCAAAAATACAGTAATTTTTTTGACTAGCAATTTAGGCAGTGATCTGATTCTTCGGTCTGATAATTTATCACAGCAACAATTAACCAAGCTAATCTGGCCAATTTTATCCGCGCATTTTCAGCCTGCATTGCTTGCCAGAATGACTGTCGTCGTTTATCGTGCATTGTCGCGGGCCACTTTAAAGGACATTACTCGCCAGAAACTTGAGGCGTTTAAAATGCAACTGGTTCGCACGCATGCTATCAAGCTCCAGTTTAAAGAGGCAATAATTGATTATCTGGTAGATCGTTATAATGAGCCTGAATTAGGGGCAAGAGAAATTGAATTAACCTTGCATGCTCAAATAATGCCTGCTCTGGCTAAGTATATTCTTGAGGCAATGACAAAAAACAGAGAATTGAATGCCTTACTCCTTGAAATTGTGAACGATGAGATAGTGATACGCGAATAGTCTTGGCAAGTTGCTTGCTATTTCAGATATTCTATTGATATCATTAAGTTGTCTAGCATTACCTGCAAATAATTAAAATAAGAAAGGGAATGTCGGTGTTTAAGAAAATATGTTTACTCTCTGTGGTATTGCTAACTGCCTGCACAATGGGCGGCAATACGAAACAACCCCAACTGGCAGATTCTTATCAGGATAATGCTATCCTTATGCGTATTGAGGCGAGTAAAGATCTCAATCTGTATAACGATCAAAAACATACCCTGAAGCTTGTAATTATCCAGGTAGAAAAAGTTGAAGATGTTCAAAAGCAGTTGATGTCTTCTGATTCTATCGCCAAACTTCTTGACAGCGCTGATGATTCTGAAGACTCCAAGAACAAGGCCGGCGACAAGCAAGTATACATGCACACCTTGTTTATCACACCGGGCAGCAAAAAAGTGTATACCTTCCCCCGCCTGGCTGGTGCAAGGCGAATTATAGTAGTTGCAGGATATTATGATCTGGTACCCAATCAGGTAGTCCGAGTATTTGAAATTCCTGTATTTGAAAACTGGAAGCCTGTAACCTTCTGGGAAATGAATCGTAAAATGGGCCGTATTGCCATATGTTTAATGCTGGGAGCGAAAGGAATTAATTTTACTGACAGCACATCAAAAGAAACAACTAGTGAATCTCTGAAATAGGATAAGCCAAAATGGTTTGGAAAACAGCAGTTGATTGGGAGCATGGACTTTTTCTACAACCACAACATTTTCAGTGTTCTGAGCTGCATCAACAGTTTCTATTAAACCAGCTGATGCTGAATGTCACGCCTTATTTCTGGGGATTTGCCCAGTTAAAATTAAATCATCAAGCTCTGAAAAATGGCCGTTTTGAAGTCGATAAAATGGCCTTGTTTCTTCCTGGCGGTGAATATGTTGAAATAGATTCCAATGCGGTTTTTTTACCACGCTCATTTTTAAAGGATTGGCCTGCCAACTCTGACTCAATGAAGGTATATGTGGGCGTAAAAGATTTATCCTTGTCCAAGAAAAATGTGACATCCGTTAACCAACTGGAGGACTTAACAGGTGTAACCACGCGATATATCAGTTATGCCTCGGGTGTGGAAACCGCTGATTTCTATCATCAGGAATCTCAGGCACAACTAAAAACGCTGCAGTTTGTCGTTAAACTGTTCTGGGAATTTGAACTTGAAAACACCCATAATTACACCTTGATACAAATTGCTGAACTGAAGCGAATTGATAATGAGATTAAAAATAACCCTGTCTACATTCCCTCCTGTGTCAATATCGCCGCTGCGGAGAATTTGTTTATTGGAATGCGAGCGCTGCTTGAAAATTTGATGGGGGTCTGCAGCCAGCTTGAAAAGTTTAAATTGCCGATTGACTGGTATGCCAGTCACATTGACAAGGCCAATTTCGGGCGGTTATTCTCCTTACGCTCCCTTCTCCGGAGCGTCCCGGTATTAAAGCAATATGTAAAAACGGGTAATGTACATCCCTGGCATTTATTTACCCTGCTTGAAACAATCGCCTGTGAGTTAAGTTATTTTAGTACCGAGGTAAATTTGTTTAGTAGTAGCGAACAAAATACTACTATATTACCGGATTATAATCACCAGAATCTGACAACATGTTTTGCAGCGGTAAGAGCTCTTCTACAGAAATTAATTATCACCATTGTTGCTGATCCAGGCCGCATTCATAGAATGATTAAGGAGCATAATTACTACTATGCAGACCTGGGGCCCTATTTTATAAGGCCGGAGAGAAGGTATTATCTGGTCATATATGCGGAAAATAATCAGGAAGAAGTTGCCAGTATTGTCAAAGACTCCAGCAAACTGTGTGCATATTCAGATATTGTCACTTATATTGAATATGCCTTACCCGGTGTTCCAATTTCAAAATTAAGTGCTGCACCAGAAGGTATCCCTCGCGGCGCAAGCTGTCTGTACTACAAAATTGATAACCAATCGTCGATGTGGTTGAAAATTGAACGTGAATTGAAAGTGGCCTTATATATGGGTAAGGCTCCAATTGATGTCGTCATAGATATTGTTGCTGTGGGAGCATAAATTGAATCTTCAATCCTTATTTTATGATTTGTTCCATTATGTGAGCGAATTGAAAGACAGCGAATTTTCAACGGTAAGCTTTAGTGAATTCAGAGAAGAAGTGCTTATTCGTATCAAAGAAATCCGAAATCGCAGCGGCTCACTGGATAAAGACCAGGTGAATACTGCATTATTTGCTGTGATCGCCTGGATTGATGAACTCGTGCAAAATTCTATGTGGGAAGGAAAAAAAGAATGGCAGCACCGTTTTTTGCAAACTGAGTTTTTCAATACGACGGATGCGGGAAAAGAATTCTTTATTTATTTATCCAAAATTCCACCAAAACAGGTTGATCTTTTCCGTATTTTTTATCGCTGTCTTAGTCTGGGCTTCAGAGGAGAATACCATAGTCCTTTGGACAAACCGGACTTAATCAAATATAAAGCATACGCATTGGAACATATCACACCCGATCATGCAATGGTTGACAATGTGGAGCACTTCATCGCTTTTCCTGATGCCTATGAATGCAAGGTTGGTGGAGGTATGCAAATGGGACGATCGGCCTGGAAACGCTGGCTACTATGGCTAATACCCATTCCCGTCTTATTATTGATTTATTTCTTTTTCTATTTTGTTATCAACAACACTGTTGATAATTATTTACAAATGATTAAATAACCGAGAGATTAAATGAGGTTAATCGGGCAAACAATTTTCTGGATGGTCACGCTGCTAGTCTTCGGTTTCCTATCGACGCTTCTGGTAGTAGGCCATGATTTTCCAATCTGGATGGGACCGCTGATTTTTGTCGGAATATCGTTGGTTTTTTACCTTCTGACTTCAATGAGTTATGGTTTGGAGAAATGGTGGAGAAACCGCAAAAATGAAAAACAGAAAGCCGTAGGTGAAAAGGTGGAGACTGGCGGATTAAGCCTGACTCTGCAAAACGCGGTTAACTACATTCATCAAAATTCAGTGGCTGGAGGAGTGAAGCGTTTTTGGCATATGCCCTGGGTTCTGTTTTTTGGTAGCCCTAAAGCCTCGCAAATGAATGTGTTCAAACTCCATACACATTTCAGTGTTGGAGATACTGATGATATCGAACTGCAAAGAAATAAAGCAGTAGTCCTGGAAGATTATGTTATCTGGTATGTTGATGACACTTTACTTCAGACCAACACTCCCAGAAAGATAGAACGGCAATGGCAATCTTTTCTTGAAACAATACGAAAGGGTAAAAAGAAACAACCAGCGGTCCAGCAAATTGTAGTTGAAATCCCCGCTTCTCTTTTAACAGGTGGTAATAAAGGCGAGTTATCATTTTATGCTCGTTCTCTAAGAGACCGAATTAATCAGGTCAGCAATATAACAGGATATCGTCAACAAGTTCTCTTCATTATTACAGAGTGTCAGCATTTGGAAGGTTTTGACTCCTATGTACAGATTATTCCTGAAAATATGCTGAATCAGGCGATGGGATATGTGGTAGATGATCCCATGCGCAATTCGTCGTCCAGCAAACCTATCCAATATTTAAGTGAGCGCGCACAAGATGTAATTGATATCATCCTGTTTAACCGCGAGAAATCATTTGACTCGAAAGCATACCGCTTTCCTTTGTCTATTGGCGATCTGAAAGAGCAATATACGGTCTTTAGTGAAATATTTTTTTCAGCCACCTCCTACAGTGAGTCCCCGGTGTTACTGGGTGTTTACATGACAGGAACGATTTTCAATAAGGGAATGGAAGACCAGGCCTTTGCCTACGATTTGATTGACAAGATACAGACTCGACTCATGTGTCCGATGATGCCATTGAAAAGTGAAATGGCTAGACAGCAAAGACGTGAATACATAAAACTTGGACTTTGGTATTTGGCGTGTTTTGGATTAGCGGGCTATTTATATTATGTTTACACACAAACTTCCAAGCGGTTGCTTGATTTAGTTCAGTTGTTACCAGCGGAGGAAGTTTATGGAACCAGTCTTGAGGCAAATCTGGTTGAATTCAATGAGTTTCATATTTTAATGAATGCTGTAGATCGGTTTAAAAATCAATGGCAAATAAAAATCCTTCCCTATAGGGGGGGACTGGACAGGCTGTATGATTTTTTTGCTGATCTCTATGTTACACAATTCAAATCACATGCGTTAGATATTCTGGATGCCAAGATTCTGAGCTTACTGCGACAGGGTGATGCAGTTTCAGATCGCGAGAAAGCGTATCTGGTACAAAACATGGTAACCCGGGTAAATACAGTTCAGGCTAAAATGGGTGGCTCTGATCGGCAGGCATTGATGAGTATGCCTAATCCAGAAATACGGTATTTAGGTTATAACAACATTTCTGAAGACATACAAAATGCGTTTGGCGTATTGTATAAAGATTATATTTATTGGAACTCTAATACTGAGGGATTGCGACTTGAATCGATTAAGTTATTACGCTGGCTTGAGGATTCTCGTTATCTGAATTCAAATCTGCATTGGCTGGTGGAATGGGGTAATACACGTCCTGGAGCTTACAGCATTGGTCTTAATGATTTCTGGCCGGGCAGTATTAGCATACGGGAGTATGATATTCAACCTGCCTTCACCATTCAGGGTGATCTGGCAATTCAGCAATTGCTGGAGCAAATTGAATATGCACTGCCTGTTTATATTGACATTTCTCGTCAGGAAAGTAATTTCAAAGTCTGGTACGAAGAAAATCGCGTTAATAAATGGGAACAGTTTTCCTTTGATTTTTCAAAAGGGCAGAGGACCCTGGCTTATCAGTTTGAATGGGATCAAACCTTCGATAATATGATGACTCCCAATGGGGTTTATTTCAGTTTGATGGACCGTATTAACAATGAATTTTCTCATAAATTGTCCATTAAAAATCCGCGATGGATTGAGATGATTCATCAATTTGCGGGCTTGCTGAATTACCAATATGAAAGCACTGAAGGTGTACAACTTAAAGAGCTGTCCAACACTCTGGCAAAATGGGGTGAAGTACTTAATGCGCGGCCTTCGCAAATCAATCAGCCTGTGCAAACAATGAAAACAACTCAGACCATTAAGCCAGTGCCCAATGATGCCTCGCCTGATGAAATTAAAGCAGTCAGTAACAAGTTGAGTTTTGACAATCAGGTTGATGCTGCCAAAGCATTCCTGACCTACCGCGGCTTATTGAGAAAATTGTATGCCAAACCTTTTGTTCAATCGGTTAAAGCCTATGCAAGTGCCAAGAGTTTATATGAAAGCCAATCGAGTCTGAGCAGAGATACTTCCAATGTAATTCAAGCCTATCAGGCATTACTCGGTATACGTCGCACTCTGGACCATTATGATCAACTGGATGAAACCAATGCGTTCTGGGTATTGATGCGTGGCCCCCTGGATTTCTATATTGATTATACAAATCGTTATGCCTCTTGTTATATTCAGCAAAAATGGCTGGATGAAGTCTATTTGCGAACAGCCACAATTGAAGGGGAAGACTTAAATGATCTGCTATTTGGTAAAGCCGGTGTAGTGTATGCCTTCCATGAAAAATACACTAAACCGTTTATTAAGCAGGTAGGCAACAACTTCGTCCCCATTTATGTATTAAAACACAAGTTTCCTCTCTCCACTGAGTATTACCAATTCCTGAAGTCAGGATTAAATCTCGATACGGGTGATAACAGCCTGGTTAAAATCAAGAAAGAGCTGGATGCTAAACTGCCCACCGATATTACCATCAGAGCCAAACCAGTTAATTTACAGCTGGGATCAACCGCTTTGCCTTATAAAACAGTACTGAATGTCAAATGCAATGATGATATGGTTTCACTGGAAAACTTCAACTATCCATCCCAAAGAACAATTCGCAAATGGACTTTGGAGTCTTGTGGGCCGGTTGAAATCGATATTTATTTTCCTGCGGCAACCTTAACTATTCAGTACGCCGGTAATGACGGTTTTCTTAGATTTTTGCAGGATTATAGTAAAGGCATTGTAACTTATCCTGTAAGTTTATTTCCGGATCAAGCGAAATATTTGAGGGCTAATCGAATCAATGCAATACATGTTTACTACAGTTTAAGCGGAGCAGACGACGTCACCTGGCAAATTGGACAATATTTGGCCGCCCTGAAACAAATCAAGGTTGATAAAGTGAAGTTGGATCAAGTGGTGAAAGTCCCGCGTGTGATTACTGATTGTTGGGAACAAGAGTCATAATATGCTTGAACTTGATCAAATCGCTGGATTAGTCGCCAAGCCTATCACAGATAGTGAACCCGCCGGGGCAAACTGTCAGGACGATGACAAATACATCAGCCTGCGTAATGAAATGCAAAAACTATCCCGTGCAGGTCAGTCCAGTGGCATTGAGTGGAATACTGTCAGCAACAATTCACTTTATTTGCTGATTGAAAAATCCAAGGATTTTCAGGTTGCATGTTATCTTGCCTATGCTCTTTTTCATCAGTATCAATATCCAGGCCTGAAAATTGGAGCGAATGTTCTGACCAATATGCTGGAACGATATTGGGATAGCTCTCATCCTCAGGACCGACCTCGTGTTAAGGTTAATTTCTTAAACTGGTATGCTTCCCAGTGTTTTAATTATATTCAATATATCAAGCCTGTCGACAACGTTAAGGATATTCAGCAATCTGTCAAGTATTTTAACAAAATCAGAGACTTTCTCAGCGAGCGGGAACTTGAGTTTGAGGCGTTCAACAATCTGATATCTACGCTGAATGAGTACCTTCGCCAATTGGATTTTAAAATGGTTGAACCTCAAAAAGAGGAAAAACCTGTCAAGTTGGAAGATAGCGTCAAAACCATTCAGCAAGATGAGAGTTTGCCGCTTGAGCAAGGCTTTCTGGCCTTGACTCGGGGAGCCCGCGATTTGATGAAAGCGGATTTGACCCTCCCTTATCCCTATTATTTAAACCGGCTCGCTGCCTGGGGTAGCATTGCCGTGCTGCCAGATATGGAAGACGGAGTAACCAGCATTTCACCCCCCGATTTTTTTAGTGTAAAAAGAATTAATACGATTCAGGACGGAAATGATCCTCTCGAAGTTTTAAGATTGGTTGAAGAAATTATTCCCGATGAGCCATTCTGGCTTGATCTGCAAATTCTCAGTCTCGATATGTTGAAAAAGCTCGGCGAACGTTACGAAGAGGCATTCGCTGTGGTTAAACGCGAATTTATTCAGTTTCTCCAGCGTTTTCCTGGCATTGAGAAATTAAAGTTCAATAATAACAGTGCCTTTCTAAGTGATTGGGCGCAAGATCAGCTAAACGAATTAAGGACAACAAGTTCAATGAGTTTTACTGATCGAATGAGTCATCTGTCATCTGCTGAACAACAGCAAATTGATGACATTAAAACTCTTTGTAAAGCATTCAGTAGAAAAAATATAGAACTTGAAATTGTCCAGCTGGAACAGATAAACAAGCAAGCGGTTTCCGAGCGTGTACGGTTGACTGCTTATATGGCGATCTGCGAAGAGTTACTGAAAGCAGGAAATCGAACAATCATCAGGCCTTATTTATTATTCATTCTTGAGATTATTGATAAACATCAGCTGGGAACCTGGGATTCTGTTTTAACACTGGATGCCTTGAGTCTGGTGTATCGGGGAATGAAGACTATAAGAAATAAAATCAGTGATGATTTATTTGAACAGGTTATTGATAGAGTCGCTCGAATTGATTCAAAAATGGTATTGGAATTAAGTAAACTTTAAAGAGTGCAATGCAAATATTACGTGATCCAGCTCATACATTAATCCCTGTTTTTTATCGTCGTGATAATAAAGATAAGCTGGCTGTTACTCTGATGGCCATGTTCTCCTTCAGCCAACCCAAAGTATTCCTGAGCTTTCAGGAGTTCTGGACCATTGCTAAAAAGAATTTTTCAGACAATGAAATGCTTGATTTCTATCTTCCAAAGCTTAGGGCCGAGTATTTTGTGAAGGGTAGTTGTTTTGCCTATAATCCTGAGACACGTCGATCTGAAGTAGAAGTGATTCTGGACTCGCTTGAAAAGAAGTTACTAGTTTTTGGTGATCGCTACTGGATTATCAATGGCTTGGTAAAACAAGCTTCACAACCCGCTGTATTTCAAACCATGCCCTTATCCTATGAAAATGCATTTGGGGGAGAAGGCAACATTTATAACCCCCGCGGGAAAGGCGACAGGAGTTCCAGTAACTCTGAACAGTCCAATGAATTACCCAATATAGAATTGCCTGATACCCAGTTTATAGATGAGACAGACAAGCCTTTACCGGCTTTGCTTCTACCGTATTCACCTGATTCTCAGGCCAATAATTCAAAGCTGGGAACTTTTGATCGGGAATGGTATGAAAATGAAAGGCCATTTTATCCCAAAAATATTGACTGGACTTATTTTAATCGTGCGCTTCCTGATCAACAACGTGATGGGTATTTTAAAGGGGATGAAAGCTTCAGCATTAAAAATATGCACCCAGGAAAAAAATTGCTGACTGGCAATTTGCCCGGTATGCGTACCCGCTGTTTTTATCAAGATCAGAATCCAGAGGCAAAACTTGAGGAAGTCTCTCTTAATCTTGATACTGTATGGTTTATACCAGAGTTTGAAAAGGGGATTTTAATATGGCATGGACAGATTGATTTGATTCAGGGTAAAAAGCCAGCTTTCCTTCACAGTGTTCATGAAGCGCTCGATGAACCAAAAAAAACACTTGCTTATTATTCCAAGCGTTTAAAAAACCCGACTGGTGCACTCCCTCTTCCTGCTTCTTCGCCTCGGGAGAAAAGCCCTCCACGACAAGATGTTGCTGATGATCTCGCTGAACAGCTGAAGAAGATACGGATTCAAAAAGACGAGGATCCCGAATCAGCGAAGCTTCGCGTGAAGCTAGCTACTCTACTGGATGGATTATCGCCACAAGCAAAAATTACTGCGGCAAAAGCTTTTTCCAAACAAACGATTAACCATTTAAAATTGAATGAGTCGCAGCCATCTCCTCAGGCGACCAAACAATTATTTACCTATATATCCAAATATAAAGAAGAGATTGCTAATGGGAACCACTCCAGCAAGGAGAAACAGAAACTGCTGGATGAAGCGGTTATATTGGAAAAACGGCTTGGCATGTTAGATTCCACTGGAAAAATGGCGCAATACCGTTTTGAAACAGCCAGCCCCTCAGTGTACACGCGAGATGATGTTATCAGGGCTTATCAGGAAAAGACGGATCTTAAATATGAAAATCTGGCTGGTATTGACTTGTCTGACCTGGATTTGTCAGGGATTGATTTAACCGGCTGTAATTTGAGCCATTGTTTGCTTGTCAATACCAAATTAAATAAGGCTAAACTTGAGCAGGCCACTTTAATACGTACCCGGCTGGATCAAACAGATTTGCTGGGCGCCAATCTTACTGCTGCCTATGTTAAAGATTGCTCATTATGTAATGTTGAAGCGAAGCTTGCGAATTTTTCAAAAGCTGAGTTGGCTGATTGCGAGCTTAAAAACTGTAATTTCACACAAGCCATTTTTTATTATACAAAAATTAACAAATCCAGCTTTGGACAGTGTAAATTAACCTGCTTAAACGCTGAGGGTTTGATAATGAATGACTGCTCCCTAAAAACCTGCAATTTGAATCAATCCATTCTGAAATACAGCCATTTAGAATGCTGTGTGTTTGACCATGCCGAACTATCAGAAGCTGATTGGGCTTATACAGATTGTCGACATAGCCGATTTGAAGGTATCAGCATCAATCGACTGAAAGCCAAATTAATGGTGATGAGAGATTGTAAATTGAGTAATTGTCTCTTCGATTATTGCGAATTAACCTCTTTTGAACTGACCAATTCTCATTTCGAGAAAAGCAGATTTTTACATTGCGATTTGGAGAAGGCAACATTTGCTGGCTCCACAATAATAAATTGCCGAATTGCCCACTCAAATATGAAAAACTGGCGTACCAATACAGAAACAATAATTAGTAAAACCAAATTCATTAATACAGATCTAAAAAAGGCAGCTTTACTAGGCGGCCATTTTGAAAATATTTCCTGGTCAGCCTGTAGTATGGAAACCATGCATGTCACTGATACTATTTGGCTTAACTCAGAACTCACACAATGTAACGCCCGGAAAATACGAGTTTCAGGCAGTGAAATGAAGAGGGTTGATTTTAAAAATACCAATTTGCTTCAGGCAACTTTTGATCAAACCCGTTTTATTGAGTCCGAATTTAATCGTTCTAATTTATATGGAACTACCTTTAATAGTTGCACATTAATTGACACTCAAAAACAGCATTGTCTTGAACAGCAAAGTTATTTTGACAAAATAGAAGGCTAGCAATGGATTTAGCTCAGTTAAAGAACGCATTGTCAGAACGAAAAGTAATTGAAGAACAGACCTTTGATGGTACTTTAATTAAGGAACTGGATATATTCAGACCCATCTTTTTAAACAGTCATTTCAAGAAATGTGTTTTTAAAAATATAAAATTCAAGGCTGCTATTTTTGAGAATTGCCGCTTTGATGAGGTGTATTTCGAGAAAGTCGAGATGACTATCAATACATTCACTGCCTGCACATTCAACAAGGTCCATATTGTACATAGTGATTGGAAAAGTGCCGTATTTAACCAGAACAAGATTGATGGACTAATTATCAGTGATTCCAATCTTGCGCTAAGTGATTTCAAGGCAGAGGTATTGGAGAACTGTCAATTCCTTAATAGTGATTTAAGTCAAAGCAGTTTTTCACAATGCCGATTAATTGCT
The DNA here is from genome assembly GCF_900640215.1 of Legionella genomosp. 1. Lineage (NCBI taxonomy): Bacteria > Pseudomonadati > Pseudomonadota > Gammaproteobacteria > Legionellales > Legionellaceae > Legionella > Legionella genomosp. 1. Next base: position 44,970 of record NZ_CAAAJH010000010.1, on the reverse strand, counting down.
GTACAAATGCAAAATATACAATGGTCGCGCTCAACAGCAACTGAGGCGTCGTTTGAACGTGGAAATTTTTTAAAGGTCGATATGACTGCCTGTAACTTTACCGGTAGCAGACTTTCCGGTGTACATTTTAAACAATGCAATTTTTTTCACTGCTTACTGATTAAAGCGAAAATTGATAAAGTCGCTTTCCAGGATCCTGCGGATATCAGGCATATCAATTGCCTGCAAGCGACACTTAACCAGCTCTCACTGGAGAAATTAACTTTTTATGCTGCTGTTTTTCAGGAAGCGAAACTAACCGCTGTGGATTTTAGCCAGGCCCAATTAAATACCGCTAATTTTATCAGTGCGACAATAGACGATTGTCTTTTTAATCGCTGCCAATTAAACAATGCTAACTTTGAATCTGCAATTATTAAGGACTGTGATTTTCAGCACAGTTCCTTAAACGCTGCCAGGTTTAATTATAGTCAGCTTAGTCATTGCGATTTTTCACAATCGGAAATGAACAGCGCATCCTTACATGACACCAGAGAGCATCAGGTGAACTGGAATATTAAAAGCGGTGAGTATATGAAAAAAACCGATCCGGATTTATTGAGAGCAGAACAGTGGAGCACATGATTTAAGGTTTATGAATAAGATCAAAACGTCTCCCTTCCATGACTTCGAGGAGCGGAGAGTTACTGAGAGGACTGGATTCTTTTATTTTATATCGGCATAAATCCGGACGAGGAGAGCACTATGTTAAAAGAAAATGAAATAATGCGATTGGCCGGTACCGGCGGATGTTATCCCGCTACGATAAAATTTATCGAAGGCGATAATTTTCATTTAAAATTTTCATTTAGCAACTCCACCATTAAAGCCAAAAAAGCGTTTTCCTGCCTGTTGGAGCCCTTGGCTGATGATGAAATCATGGCTTATCTGGGGGAGGAAGAGGTTTATGTTTTAGCGATTTTGAATCGAAGAAGTGAAAATCATGCATGCATCAATATGCAGCATGGGCTTGAAGTTAATGCATCTTCAATTGGTTTAAATTCCACTGAGTTGGCAATAAATTCTGAAAAAGCCCGCCTGAATTTGCAACACAGCCGCCTTGAGGGACAAGAATGCAGTTTTCATTTTGAAAGGTTGAAATTCATTGCCAAAACCATTGAAAAAATCTGCGACACCTTGAATCTGCAGACTATTCGCCTGTTCCAATGGGTAGAGGATTTGGAGCATCAGGTGTTGGGGCGTTTACGAAGCAGGGTAAAAAAGAACTATCGACTGGATTGCGGCGAACTGACAATCATCACAGAAGACGACGCAAAAATAAAAGCCAGGCAAATTCATTTGGGGTAAATAATATGACTATGGCATGTATGTGGGGCGGTTCGGTTACAACAACGGGAAACACGGATGTTTGCCTCGTTCCGCCTGAGATTCCAACACCATTTCCTAACATTGCGACCTGGTTAAACAGTATAGGTTTCGTTCCGGAAATATTGATCTTGATGGCGCCCAGTTGCAATATCCTTACCTCTATCAGTATCTCAACGGGTGATGAGCCTGGCAAAGAGGGCGGAGTAAAGTCAGGAACCACACAGGGAGTGTTTCAGCCACTCACAGGTCTGCCGAATGTGTTACTCAATGGATTGCCTGCCTGCAATGTTGGGATAACGAATGGTACGTCAAATACAACCAACACCACATCTATTTATACCATTCCATCACAAACTGTAGTAGTTGCGGCCTAGGTCAGACGTCAACTTGGAAGAAGGTCCTTCTCTCTTTTGTTGGGAAAGGTTAGGGCATTGCCATTAAGTTAAGATCAACTGTAGATTAAACTGTCATCCCCGCGAAAGGGGATCCATCACTGAGCTAGCTACAATGCCGACTGAGGAATGGATTCCCGCCTTTCGCGGGAATAACGTAATTACTTAACTTAATGGCAGTGAGGGGTAGGATCGATTAGGCAAAACTTATTAAAGATTAATCACAGGGCTCTATAAGTTTCTTTTTCGCCGAGCGATAACGCTCTGCCTTTTCAATATCAATATAGCGATCGGTTGTTGCACTTGAACTGTGACCGGCATCGTCTCGCACATGTTCCCGCGGCCGAGTTTTAACGTCTTCGGAAATGCCGGTGTGACGAAGCCAATGCACGGTGGCCGCTCCTAAACCATCAGCCTCTTCTATAAAATGATCGCGGCGCAGCTTTTCAGCAGCGAGATCAAAGCAAGTCTGGACGAGACGACGGAGGGGGGCAGTGTCGGTCATAGGACCATTACCGCGTATTTTGGGGATCAGAGGCGTGTTATCGGCGGGAGTGGGGAGATTGCTTAAACCTAAAAAGCGCCTCCAGCGGCTCAGACTATCCAGCATTGCATCACTTACCGCCACCTGACGCTCTTTGTTACCCTTTCCGATGGTTGTGAACCACCAGAATCCATTACTATCCTTGCTGAAATCATTCATGCTGGGAACCCAGCGATCACTTGCGGCAAGCTCTGAAATACGCAAATACATTCCAAAAAGCATGCTTAGAATAAAGCGAGTGCGTTCATGTTTTTCAGGATTATCTGCGGCTAAAGACTCGGCAGCATCCAGCACCGCCTGCCACTGCAAGAGGCTAAGTCTTCTAACCGGCGCATTTTGCTGCCTTTTGCGGATAAATTTGCTTTTCTGGCGGATTAAGGCAACTGGATTGGAAAACAGGTATTCTTCTGCAATTAAGAAATTAAATAAAGTACTTAAAATTGCGAAAATTTCCTGAATAGCACCCTGAGATAATGAGAACTGATTGATAGCAGGCTCATATCCCTGTTTGCGAGCCAGCTTACTGACAGTTGCTACAAATGGACGCCATTCGTTATTGGGCTCTCGTTTACCTTCTTTTTCAATGAATCGAGGAACTTTTTTCAGACTAATCCAGCTTGCAGGAGGATGCTGGCAAAATCGTATAAAGGCTTCAATGTCTTCACGTTTTAATTGCGGCAAGCGGCAATCTCTGACTAACCAGCACCACTGCAAAAGACGCTCGGCTTCTCTCCGATAACTATTAAATGTGCCCACGCTGCCGCAATAACTTCTTAAAAAACTTAATACATGGATGAAATCGGCATAACAGTCTGGAGAAGGCAGTATGACGTGATCTGAATTCTTACTTAATTGATCCAGGCTATCGAACAGCGGCAACAACAGTTTTTTCATGACTTAAACCCGAAAGCATTCCTGATTTATGTTAACTTAGCGTCAGTCGGCTGGCAATTTGAATTTATGAGTTATCATTACCTGGTTATCAGGAATGAGCGCGGGATCTAAAAATGATCTATATATTTTAATTAAAGACAGTTTGGGTTGAATTAGTTCACTTAATCTATGGATTTTTCAATCAATAAAAAATTAGTTCTCGAATATATTGACCTTAGGAAAAGCAAGCGGTATTATCTGCGCTCTGTCCTAGGACGGGTTTGCGGGGTGTAGCGCAGTCTGGTAGCGCGTCTGCTTTGGGAGCAGAATGTCGGGGGTTCGAATCCCTCCACCCCGACCAATATATTTGCGCCCGTAGCTCATCTGGATAGAGCATCGGCCTTCTAAGCCGAGGGTAGCAGGTTCGAATCCTGCCGGGCGTGCCAGCCTTTGTGCAGTATTCCGATATGGTGAGCGTAGCTCAGTTGGTAGAGCCCCGGGTTGTGATCCCGGTTGTCGTGGGTTCGAGTCCCATCGTTCACCCCATTTAAAACATCAATGAGTCTGAGTTGGTTAAGTAGATTATGCTGAAAAACGGCTATAATATATAGTCGAAACAATTTTTTGGCTATATTCAGAATCCAAAGTCTAAAGATTCGCATCTCGAGTCTTTACAACCAAGTCATACTGTTCGATAATTCCACCCTGTTTTGCGAAAGTGGCGGAACTGGTAGACGCGCTGGATTTAGGTTCCAGTGGGGTAACCCGTGAGAGTTCGAGTCTCTCCTTTCGCACCATTACATGACAAAAATATCCAAGAGGTGACTAGATGCAAATTTCTGTTGAAGCCCTGAACGGTCTGGAGCGTAAGATTACCGTTAGCGTACCTACCGAAAAGGTTGAAGATGAGGTCAAATCGCGTTTGCGTGATCTTGCACGTAAAGCCAAAGTTGCCGGTTTTCGACCAGGAAAAGTCCCTATGGATGTAGTCAAGAGCCGCTTCTCAAAGGGTGTTCGTGAAGAAGTTGCCCGTGAGATGGTGCAATCAACTCTATATGAAGCCTTGAAAAACAATGAGTTGGTTCCAGCCGGTTCTCCCTATGTTGAGCCAGAAGAGCTCGAAGAAGGTAAAGACTTTAAATTCACCGCAACTTTTGAAGTATTCCCTGAAATTAAAATTACTGAGCTGAACGGCCAGGAAATTGAAATTATCAAGTCAGTGATCAGTGATGCTGATGTTGATGAAATGATTAGCAAGTTACGGGATCAAAACAAAGTTTGGAAAGATGTTTCTCGTGCTGCTGCAGAGGGAGACAAAGTCAGTATCGATTTCAAAGGCTTCATTGATGATCAGCCTTTTGAAGGCGGCAGTGCTGAGAAATATGAAATTGTTCTTGGTTCCGGTTCTATGATTCCTGGTTTTGAACAAGGAATTATCGGCGGCGAAATTGGCAAATCCTTTGATATTAAGGTTGCCTTCCCTGAAGACTACGGCCACAAAGAATTAGCCGGCAAAGATGCCGTATTCCAAATCACCATCCATAATGTGTGGGAAGGTGAACAGCCTGCACTGGACGATGCTTTTGCTGAAAAGTTTGGCATTAAGGAAGGCGGTGTCGACGCACTCAAAAAAGACATTCGGGAAAATATGACCCGTGAGCTGGAGCGTCGCGTCAGCGCTACCAATCGCGAGCGTATTTTCAATCAATTGATGTCTGTTAATAGCTTCGATTTACCTGCAGCTCTGATTGATCAGGAAATCGAACATCTTAAACATGATATGTATCATCGCCTTTTTGGGCATGCGCATCATGAGAATGAAAAGATTCCTGACTTTCCCAGAGAGTTATTTGAAGAGCAAGCCAAACGCCGAGTTCATTTGGGTCTGTTATTCTCAGAATACGTCAAGGCACATGAATTAAAAGCGGATAAAGATCGTGTTGATGCGATGATTGAAAAATTTGCCAGTGCTTATGAGAACCCGGACGAGTTACGTAACTGGTACCGAAATAGCAAGGAACGTACTGCTGAGGTTGAAGCCCTTGTTATGGAAGAAATGGTTGCAGAAAAAATCAGTGAAAACGCTAAACTCATCGAAAAATCAATGAGCTACGATGAAGTCATGAATCCCAAAAAGGAAAACACAGAGAAAGGAGAGTGATAAATGGCAGGTCATCCCGATAACCTGATTAGAAATGCCAGCGGCCTGGTTCCAATGGTTATTGAGCAAACGTCAAGAGGAGAGCGCTCCTATGATATTTACTCAAGACTTTTGAAAGATCGCATTATTTTTCTATTAGGTGAAGTTGAAGACCATATGGCTAACCTGGTAGTGGCGCAGCTCCTCTTTCTTGAATCAGAGAACCCGGATAAAGATATTTATCTGTATATCAATTCGCCTGGAGGCGTTGTTACAGCTGGCTTGGCAATTTATGACACGATGCAGTTTATTAAACCGGATGTAAGCACTCTCTGTATTGGCCAGGCTGCCAGTGCAGCTGCTTTGTTGCTTTGTGCCGGCGCTGACGGTAAGCGCTTCTGCTTGCCCAATTCCAGGGTAATGATACATCAGCCCTTAGGCGGATACCGTGGTCAGGCGACTGATATCGAAATCCATGCCCGTGAAACGCTGGCTGTACGTGAGCGTTTGAACAGCATCATGGCAAAGCATACCGGCAAAACGCCTGATCAAATCATGCGTGATACGGAAAGGGATAACTTCATGAGTGCGTCTCAAGCCAAAGAATATGGATTAATAGACAAAGTGCTTTACGATCGTAATGCATTTACAACTGCAGAATAATTCAGAGCTCAGGACTCTTGACTCAATGGCCTCTTAAAAAGAGGCCATTATCCACTTGGCTTATTTTTATTGATTGTCTAAAATTTTACTAGGTTCTGTCAATTATCATGTCACAGGCGAAGTTGAGGATAGTCATGCGGAGCACTATACAGGATATAGATAAGAGAGTTTGGCAGCAAAAATTGTTTTTGAGGTCAATTCCAATAAATTTAAAATTGCATTCCTTATGAGGAATCGGCACGAGAGGGTTTGTTGATGAGTAAAACCGGTAAAGGTGATGGTGAAAAAGTTTTATATTGCTCATTTTGCGGCAAAAGCCAGCATGAGGTAAAAAAATTAATCGCAGGTCCTTCGGTTTTTGTATGCGATGAATGCGTTGAATTGTGTAACGATATCATTCGTGAAGAAACGCAGGAGACAATTGAGGATACCGAAACCCATTTGCCGACACCAAAGGAAATTTCAAAGTTTCTTGATGAATATGTCATAGGACAGCCTCATGCAAAAAAGGTGCTGTCTGTTGCTGTATATAATCACTACAAGCGCTTGCAGCACAAGCCACAGGATGGTGTTGAGCTGGGTAAAAGTAATATTCTGCTGATAGGCCCGACAGGCAGCGGCAAAACCTTGCTTGCTCAAACACTTGCCCGATTACTTAATGTTCCATTCACCATCGCAGATGCTACTACTTTGACTGAAGCAGGCTATGTAGGTGAAGATGTTGAGAATATTATCCAGAAGTTATTGCAAAAATGCGATTATGACGTGGATAAAGCCCAGCAAGGTATAGTTTACATTGATGAAATCGATAAAATTTCCCGTAAATCAGATAATCCATCGATCACCCGGGATGTCTCTGGCGAAGGGGTACAGCAAGCACTGCTTAAGCTGATTGAAGGTACAATCGCTTCAGTACCACCGCAGGGTGGACGCAAACATCCGCAACAGGAATTTTTGCAGGTTGATACGTCCAACATATTGTTCATTTGCGGAGGCGCCTTCGCTGGCCTGGAAAAAGTAATTCGCGATCGAAGCGATAAATCCGGTATCGGCTTTGCCGCGCAGCTCAAAAACTCCAAGGATAGCAAAGTCAATGAGAAAATACTGGATGGGCTTGAGTCAGAAGATTTAGTGAAGTATGGATTAATACCAGAGTTCGTTGGCCGTCTTCCTGTAGTAACAACACTGCATGAACTGGATGAAGATGCCCTGGTTGATATCCTGACTCGTCCAAAGAATGCTTTAACCAAGCAATTTCAAGCTCTGTTCAAAATGGAGTCAGTTGAGCTTGAATTTCGTGATGACGCCTTACGGCAAATCGCTAAAAAAGCATTGGAGCGAAAAATTGGTGCTCGTGGTTTAAGAACGATCCTTGAAAATCTTCTTTTAGACACCATGTATGAATTACCGTCACTCGAGGGAATCAAAAAGGTTGTTGTAGACGAGAGTGTAGTCGGCAACACTAATAAACCGCTTATGATTTTTGAAGAGAGAGACGATAAGCACTCTGCTGCTGGTGGGGGAGATTAATTCCTGAGTATGGAGTTGGCAAACGCCAGCTTCATACTTGTCAATTAAGCAGGTTGATGGCATGGTTCATGCTTCAACTTCCTTAATCAATTAAGAACCAGGCGGGTAAATACGACCTGATGTTTCAAAAGCTATCTGCTAGCCTGCATAGAATGTTAGTATTAGATTCAGAAGATTTAAATTGTATTTTCCAGCGGTTTGCAAATTCTGCAGCCAAGGGAATAAACGGATTGTAGTCTGAATAAGGGCTTATTATGTCAAGTGAAAACGAACTGATGCCATCCCCGGAGAATGATGAGTTCTCTTTTCTGCCAGTCCTGCCTCTTAGAGATGTCGTAGTGTATCCCCATATGGTGATTCCATTATTTGTCGGGCGGGAGAAATCAATCAAGGCACTGGAAGCTGCAATGGTTGATAACAAACAGATTTTTCTGGTTGCCCAGCGCAAATCATCCAACGATGACCCGTCGCCAGCTGATGTTTACAACATTGGTACCGTTGCGAGTGTCTTACAGCTTCTCAAACTACCTGATGGAACTGTGAAAGTTCTCGTAGAAGGCGAGAAACGTTCACGTGTCAAAGAATATAAGCAAGAACAGGGTTTTCTTGAAGCCCGACTTGAAGAGGTTGAAGAAGTTGTTGGAGAAATTGATCCCCAGGAAATTGAAATATTAATGCGCTCATTGATGTCACAATTCGAGCAGTATATTAAGTTAAATAAAAAAATACCGCCTGAAGTACTCAGTTCTCTGGCTGGTATTGAAGAGCCAGGCCGCCTGGCAGACACCATTGCTGCTCATCTAACCCTAAAAGTTGATGATAAACAGGAACTTTTAGAAACATTAGAGATTGGCACACGCCTTGAGCGCTTGATGGGGGCAATCGAAGGTGAGATCGATTTGCTGCAGGTTGAGAAACGAGTTCGCGGCCGCGTGAAACGCCAGATGGAAAAAAGCCAAAGAGAGTATTATCTCAATGAGCAGATGAAGGCGATTCAAAAAGAATTAGGTGAAATGGGCGAGGAAGGAAGCGAAATAGAGCAGCTTGAAAACTCTATCAAGAAAGCCGGAATGCCCAAAGAAGCCAAAGAAAAATCCTTATCGGAATTGCACAAGTTAAAAATGATGTCGCCTATGTCGGCTGAGGCTACAGTCATTCGCAACTATCTCGACTGGATGCTAAGCGTTCCCTGGAAACGTAAAAATAAAATTCAATTCGACCTGCGCAAAGCTGAAAACTTATTGAATAAAGAACATTATGGTCTTGAGAAGGTTAAAGAGCGCATCATTGAATACCTGGCAGTACAGCAGCGGGTTAAACGAATGAAAGGACCTATTCTTTGTCTGGTTGGACCTCCGGGGGTTGGTAAAACTTCTCTTGGACAGTCGATAGCAAATGCGACAGGAAGAACATTCATCCGTATCGCCCTGGGAGGTGTTCGGGATGAAGCTGAAATCAGAGGGCATCGTCGCACCTATATAGGTTCCATGCCGGGAAAAATCATTCAGAAGCTATGTAAGGCAGGCGTCAAAAATCCACTTATTATGCTTGATGAAGTCGATAAAATGGCAATGGATTTTCGTGGTGATCCCGCTTCCGCCTTGCTGGAAGTGCTTGATCCAGAACAGAATCATACCTTTAGCGATCATTATCTGGAAGTGGATTATGATTTAAGTGATGTGATGTTTATCGCCACAGCTAACTCATTGGAAATACCAGCGCCTTTACTTGACCGGATGGAGGTGATTCGCCTAGCCGGTTATACCGAGGATGAAAAGATAAATATTGCTGAAACCTATCTTGTTCCCAAACAGACTATTCTTAATGGTCTTAAAGAAAGTGAGTTAACTATTAATGAAGGTGCAGTGCGCGAGATAATCCGTCACTATACTCGAGAAGCTGGGGTGCGTAATCTGGAGCGCGATATCGCCAGTATTTGCCGCAAGGTAGTTAAAGATATTCTCAGCAATAAGAAAACAAAAAAAATAACAGTTTCAAAAAACAATATTGAAAAATATCTTGGGGTTAAGAAGTTCCGTTATGGACTTGCTGAGGAGTTTGATCAGGTCGGACAGGTAACTGGCCTGGCCTGGACCAGTGTGGGCGGGGAACTGCTGACAATTGAAGCGTCTATGATGCCTGGTAAAGGAAAAACAACTCATACCGGTCAGTTGGGCGAGGTGATGCAGGAATCGATTCATGCTGCAATGACAGTAGTCAGAAGCAGGGCGAAATCGTTTGGCGTTCCCGATGACTTTTATGACAAGAATGACTTTCATGTGCATGTACCAGAAGGGGCTACTCCAAAAGATGGACCCAGCGCAGGTATTGGAATGTGTACGGCCCTGGTCTCGGTGGTTACTCATATTCCTGTCCGGGCTGATGTTGCTATGACCGGAGAGATTACCCTGCGGGGGCAGGTGCTTCCAATAGGCGGATTGAAAGAGAAGCTCCTGGCAGCTCATCGTGGGGGTATCAAGCATGTCATTATTCCTGAGGAAAATCGCAAGGATCTTGAAGAAATCCCTGATAATGTCCTGAAGAAGTTAAGCATTCATCCTGTGAAGACTATAGAGCAGGTTTTAGAGCTGGCATTGCAGCGTAGTCCTCTTGCTGCAGCACCAGATTCTGAGAATTCAGAAGCCAAAGATGTGGTTTCTGAAAAAACTGCAAAAAAAAATGAAAATAAGGATTTACATACCCATTAATACCGAGTATAGTTCACTCCGTTGTCCGCTACTGGCGGGCAACCCAAGGAAGTGACTGCTTGACTGGGGCATAAGAATCTGATTAAATTCGCCTCATGGAAGGATGAATAACTGATAGGGGAAAAGATGAACAAAACTGAATTGGTAGAAGCAATTGCAAGCGGTTCTGGTGTTACTAAAGCCGACGCTGGACGAGTTCTTGAAGTGTTTATGTCTACCATTATTGATGCACTGAAAAGTGGTGATCAGGTGGTTTTACCAGGATTCGGATCTTTTTCAACTGGTAACCGTTCTGCCCGTGTTGGAAGAAATCCACAAACTGGCGAACAAATTGAGATTAAAGCGTCAAGAGTTGCCAAGTTCAAAGCAGGCAAATCTCTTAAAGAGGCTGTACAAGAAGCGTAAGTTTTCGGGTGCTTAGCTCAGCTGGGAGAGCATCGCCCTTACAAGGCGAGGGTCGCAGGTTCGATCCCTGCAGCACCCACCAAGAATTGGAGTGGTAGTTCAGTTGGTCAGAATACCGGCCTGTCACGCCGGGGGTCGCGGGTTCGAGCCCCGTCCACTCCGCCAAATTAACGCGCCGTATGGCGCGTTTTTTTTATCTGTTTTTAGCGTATTAATTTCTTGTAAACTATCAAAAATGGAACTCCAATAATGTTGCAGAAGCTGAACGAACGTATACAAGGTCTTGTGGCCTGGATAGTTATAATTCTGATTGCCGTAACATTTACATTATTCGGGGTCGACTACTACATGCAATCACACCAGGCTTCTGACGCAGAAGTAACGGTAAATGATCAGCCCATTAGCAAACAAGCCTTTGAACTCAACTATCGACGTGCCCGTCAGCAACGCGATCCGTCCGAAATGTCTACTGAAAGTGATGTCGCATTGAAAAAAGAAGTACTGGACGGGATGGTAATGAATGAAGTTACAGTACAAGCCGCACAGGCCGCTGGCTTTGGAGTCAGTATCGAGCAGGCGAATGCTGCAATTCAAAGTATTCCACAGTTCCAGCAGGACGGTCATTTTTCGGCTGAGCGCTACCAGCAGGCTTTAAGCGGAGCCATGTTTACCCCGGAGTCTTTCCAAAAGGAAGTCCGTCAGGGGATGCTTCTCAATCAGCAGCGTTTTGCTTTTATCGGTACCGCATTTGCTTTGCCCAGCGAAGTGAAGCGTTTTGTGAAGCTATACATGCAAACCAGGGATTACGATTACCTGCAGATTTCTACCAAGCTGTTCATGGATAAGTCTCAAATTACCAATGATCAGATAGAGACTTATTATAACAGTCATAAAAAAGAATTTATCGCACCAGAAAAAATAGTTATTAACTATGTCCGTCTTTCAATGAAGGATGTTCGTAAAAACCTGAAAATTAATGATGAAGAGGTCAAACGCTACTACGAAGAAAACCAGAATAACTTTCTGACCCCCGCTCAGTGGAAGGTAGCCCATATTCTGTTTGCCATCCCCGCGGATTCCTCTGATGAAGCGGTTGAACAGGTTAAACAAAATGCAGAGGAAGCTTACCAGGCACTGCAAAATAATCCAACGCAGTTTTCGCAATGGGTTAAGACAATGTCTGCCGACAAGTTATCAATCAAGAATGAGGGTGTTTTACCCTGGATAGTTGCAGGGCACACCCAGTTCGATAAAGCTCTGTCTGATTTAACGACTCCAGGACAGATTTCAGCTCCTTTTCGCAGCGGAAACGGTTTTGAAATTTTCAAATTAATTGATTACAAACCTGCGCAGTTAAAACCTTTTGAACAAGTCAAAGCGCAGATTGCCGATCAAATGATAACCGAGTTATCACAGGCCCGTTATGCACAATTATTGGAACAACTCACTGACTTAAGCTATCAAAGCCCTGATTCCTTATCGCCTGTTGCTGATGAATTAAAATTGACTATTGAGAAATCTGAGCCATTAACACGGGGCGGAGATAATACCGAAATTGGCAAGAATAAACAGATCGTTAATACTGCGTTTAGCCATGATGTGATGGAGTTGGGGAATAATAGCGAACCAATCCAGTTGGATAGTGATAGTGTGATTGTCTTGCGTGTTAAAAAACATACAGCGGCCAGCGAAAAACCTCTGAATGCGGTTCGCGATGAAATAATCGAGCGCCTCGCTTTGGAAAATGCAACGAATAAGGCCAAAGCATTAGGTACTAATCTGTTATCTACCAAGCTGGACTCCTCTGAAGATGAGAAGCTCATCGCCGCAAATCAGTTAAAATGGCAAGAAATTGATAATGCCACTCGTGATACTGACAAAGCCGAAGCAATGATTAATGATCTTGCTTTCAGCCTGGCCAAGCCGAATAGTGTCGATGGTAGAAAATTAATGAATGGTGATTTTGTAATCGTTCGGTTAAAAAAGATTTCTGATGGCAAACTAAAAAATTTGGATAAAGAACAACAAGCCAGTTTGGCGCAGCAAATAGAAGCAAATTATGGATTAATGGATTACGATCTTTATGTCAATCAACTGGTTGCCAAAGCCAAGGTTGACAAACATTAACCTATAAACAATACCCGAGATACGAAACCAGGGAGGAGTATTTTATCTTAGGCTAAAGTTTACTCGCAATGTGAGGTAAGTTTATGGCGGTATTTACCAATAATGATATGGCGAAGTTGTATTTGAATTTATCAGGAGATTACGAGCAACTTAAAAACCACAGCTATCTGCGTTTGAACCAGCAGCAAATTTTCTCTGAGTTGGCCAGGCGTGTTTATCAGGCTGTGAATGCACCAAACAGCCCCTGGTATACCCTTCCTGCAGAGGAAAAAAATAAAGTCTTTCGCGTTCTATACTCATTTTGTAATTCTCTTCCCCAATTCGCCAAGTTAGACGATGATTATCGCAGGCATTATTTTAACTACGCAACCTACCCGGTATTTCTGCAAATCAATGTCTATGATCATCACCATAATTACGATTGTTATTATGCACGCCATCATGATTTCCTGTTTACCTGGTTAATGTGGGACGCCATGCTAAATCATCACAACCATCATGGGGGCGTGGATGGATGCTGTGGACATAATCATGACCATGAAAATAATGGTGAAGCCTGGGCAATGCTTCTGTTAATATTATTGGCAGTCATTGCTGCAGTATTGACTTTTATTGCGTTATATTACCTCTTGCAAAAAATATGCAGTAATGTTGAGCGTCTGCTTTTTAATGAAGGATGGCTGCAAGCGACTATTTCCTTGGCCAGCATGCTTGCTGGTGCTGCCGTTGGTGCCCTTGTAGGTACTTTTTTGTTATCTACTCCCTTAATGTGGCTGGCGTTCACTGCAGGAATTAGCAATCCTATTGGGATAGCAATCACCGGCATCGTTGTCATGACTATTCTCGGAGCTGCAGGGGTTGCTTTTATCAGCAATGCGATTCAGCAATATTATATCAAGAAAAACAATCCACACGCTGCTGATAATGAAGATCCATTCAGAAACCGTGCCGAGTTAACTGATGAGGAAACCAATGAGCTTATCGCAAAAGGAATCGACCCATTTGAAGTTACTCAGGCGATTATCGCAGTACGGCATGAAATGGCAGCCCTGGATAAGAAACATTCTGGATCAAATCATAAGAAAATTCCTTCAATCTGGGCAAGATGGTTCACTGAGGCCGGTCGTGAAAGTGACGCGCTGCTGAATACTATACGAGATTTGCGTAAGGGACGCTTGATTTATGTTAAAATAGGCGACGACAAAATCAGAAATCTCATGCATCTGCATGGCCTGACTAATGATGAGAAACTTGATTTAATTAGGAAAGGATTAAACCCTGATTCAGTTGAAAATGCTTTGAAACATGTGTTTGCACAAATTGAGAAGCGTATCGCAGCGTTTCGTGATGACTCTCTCCATTACGCCAAACCGACCCAGGACGATTATTTGCGTGATCAAGATATTTTCCTCGAAAAAATAAGCCGTTTGCGCAATGGTATAGATCGGGTGTTTGAGTTGGATGGGTTCATTTATACTCTGGAGTATCCTCGAATGCACAGTCATCCCGGCGCCTACCATCATGGCTATTCGTCGCAACAATACACTGAATATTCCAATCAATATCAGTATCAGCACCAACACACGGGTGGAGCTGCTTTCTTCGGTGGTCAGCAACAAGCCCCTCAGCCGGGTTTGGTGGCGTCGAATGAACCAACGCTTTATGCTTATAATCCCTCTTCTTCCTTATATCCTAATCTATATGGCGAAGTCGTTCCTTCGGCACCGCCAATGGAAGTTCCTCAGAAGTAAAACTTTTAGCTGTTGGTTGGGCTTTACGCCCAACTGACCAGTTCGATAAGGAAGTTGACGCCTATGTCTCTGCAGCCAAAGTTCTCAATCTATAGTGAACAATGTCCATCAAGAAATGTATTTGAAAAAATCAGTGACAAATGGTCAATTTTGATAATTAATTGTCTACTGGATGGAGCTTGCCGGTTCGGAGAATTGAAACGGAAACTTGAGGGGATTTCCCCCAAAATGCTCACTCAGACATTAATCAAATTAGAGCGCCTTGGTTTTGTAGCCAGACAATCCTTTCCTGTACTCCCTCTAAAAGTGGAGTATTCATTGACTGCATTAGGGAATGAATTAGGTAAAATTCTTGGAACTTTAAGGGAGTGGACTGAGTCTAATATGGAGGCAATAATGCTTTCCAGCAGTCAGTTTGATGAAACAAGGAAGCTCTAGCTATTGTTTAAACCATTTAAGCAACGTCTCCTCACCCAAATTATCATAGATATAAGATAAATAATCTGAGAGTTCCCGTTCATAATTGTCGCTGCTTATATTTTCTTCTGCGATGATCGGTTCATGGTGAAAGAAATCACCGTTCAGGTATTCATTGCAGAAATGCTGATAATCTTTAGTGAATAAAAGGAAAGTGTGCCACATGTTATCAATATCCGACATTTCCGAATGAATGACACAGGAAAAATTTAATAAATCATTGTTCGGATTCATCTGCTTTTCTCCTTTGTGTTTCAGGCAAAGCCAGATATATTTCATCAATTCTTTCAATGCATCTTCTGCTTGTAAACTTGCTTCAGGATAGTCTCTGGTGTATCGGGAAATAATTTTATTATTTTTGTAATTGATCAGTACATTCAATTCTGGCATACGCATAATAATCTTCCATAATTTTTGCATGCACCATTTTTTAACATGGTGCATGCGCTATTCCTAGCCAGCACAGGTGCCAGGCCCACACCATCCTTTACTAATACTTGCCAGTTTCGCCTGAATAATCTTATTGATAATAGCTTCCTTCATGGAACTCTCCTGTTTGTTGAAATCGTTAATGAGAGTATAAAAGTCTTATTAATCAGTCAATTAGTTACCAGATGGTAACTAAGCAAGATGGTCTAAGTATTAGAAGAAATAGGGATATTATTTTTCTTAGTTAAGCTCAACTGTCTATTAAACTGTCATCCCCGCGAAAGGCGGGGATCCATCTCTGAGCTAGCTACAATGCCGACTGAGGAATGGATTCCCGCCTCTCGCGGGAATGACATAACTCCTTAACTTAATGGGAGTGAGAGTTAAAGAGGGGGGTTAGCCTATCGAATGTCTAATCCATGAAGGCCAGCGTTTAACGGCCTGAATGACTTGTTTTATTTTAGGTGAGAAATAATTGTACTGGATTTTATGAATGGCATGTTTAGGTAATAAAAGCCAATAGCGGCCCTGATTCTTCATGTGCTCGCCAAGATAAGCGGCTTTCTTACTGGCTCCCCAGTAAATATCACCTCGTACCAATCCACGAATAGCGCCTCCCGTATCCTGAGCAATCATCAGGCGTTTAAATTGCTTCTGCGGCTCATTTTGTACAGGAACTTTGGTAACCAGCCAGAGGGGAGCGCCTAACGGAATCCATTGACGATCGATTGCCAGAGAATATCCTGGTGTTAAAGCCATTCCCTGAGCACCCAGTGCCGCTGGTTTTTTCAGGTTCTGGAAAAAGACAAAGGATTTGTTCTGGTGAAGAATGGGGTTTACTTTTCCTGGATTATTTGACAGATAGTGCTTAATAGCCGTTTTGGACGCATTATCTTTATTCATAATGCCTTTTTTAATTAGAACGCTGCCAATTGACGTATAAGGCGCGCCATTTTCACCTGCATAGCTAAGATAGAGATCTTTGCCGCTATTTAGTTTGACAACCGCGGCTCCCTCTATTTCCAGAAATAAGCGGTCTACAGGGCTGTTGATCCAGGCAATAACAGGCGCTTTATGGTTTAAAACTCCTCTATCGATTTGTTCACGTGTATAAGAAGCACTTCGCTTGGCCGGCATTCCATAAATAGGGGTATTATATTGCTTGGAACGAGTCAGGCTGCCTTTAACCTGCGGTGTGTAGTAGCCGGTAAAAACTCCTTTACTGGGCTTTTTCTTGCCGAATTCAACGGGATAAAACCATTTTTCAAAAAATTGTCTGGCTTCTTCCTCATAGACATTATTCATGGAGAGCGCGGCTTTACATGCCGGCTGCCAGTCTTCAGCTTTTAAATTAATTTGCTTTGAACCTACTGGATGATCAGGATCTTTTTTCAGAAATGTTTCGCAGGATTTTCTGAAAGCAAATAAGGACTTCTTAACATCCGCTTCCTGCCAGCCTGGCAGCTCATAATAGGGGATTTGTTTAAGTGTCAGCTGATTAACTACCATTGGGGCTGCGGGTTTTTGATTAACCATCGCTTTGGCCAAAGGCGCTTTAATAAGGGGTAAATGCCCAGAGCTCTTGGTGTATGGTATGCATGGGATTTCGCTTACCAAGGCATTTTGCGATGGAGCTTGCAACTTTTTCTGGGGTAAAAAACCCAGCGCGCTACTAAAAATGCCAATGGTGGCGAGAATTATGTAAACTACTTTTCTTTTCATCGGTGTAATTTTACACAATATGGAATTAAATACAACATTTATTTTAAATTGTCTGGATGCTGTGCATAATGCACAGCACCTGGCAAGGGGGGATTAACGCAATTACTCTTCGAGATTCGACATGGAAACGGCATGATAACCCGCATCCACATGAATAACTTCGCCTGTAATACCTGAGGAAAGGGAAGACGCTAGAAATGCTGCGGTATTACCCACTTCCTCAGCGGTCACATTCCGCTTTAAAGGCGTTGTATTCGCATAGGCATTCTGCATTTTACGGAAATCTTTAATGCCTGCTGCTGCCAGTGTTTTGATGGGGCCGGCAGAAATCGCATTCACTCGTAAACCGCGTCGTCCCAGGCTTGCAGCGAGATAGCGTACAGAGGCTTCAAGGCTTGCTTTGGCTATGCCCATGACATTGTAATTCGGAACTGCTTTTTCAGCGCCGTAATAGCTGAGTGTGATCACAGAGCCTTCCGTGCCTTCCATCATTGGCAGAGCCGCTTTGGCAAGGCCAATCAGACTATAGGCACTGATATCGTGGGCAATGTGAAATCCTTCACGGTTGCAGGATTCAATAAAATCACCGCTTATCTGATCGGCTGGTGCAAAGGCTACAGAATGAACCAGAATATCCAGCTTACCCCAATGAGTACCCAATTGTTCAAATACCGCATTCACCTGCATATCATCAGCAACATCACAAGGGAAAGTAAGTTGTGAGTTAAATTCAGCCGCCATTGATTCCACACGACCTTGCAGTTTTTCACTTTGATAAGTAAAGGCAAGTTCCGCGCCTTGTTCATGGAATGCCTTGGCAATTCCATAAGCTATGGAGCGATTACTGGCAAGACCAACGATTAATGCTTTTTTGCCGTTTAAGAAACCCATAAGACTCTCCTTTATTCATTGTTATGCATGGCCAGAAGCTCACGCATTTTTGCCTGAATCATATCAATCGCAATTCGATTTTCACCGCCACGAGGAACAATAATATCGGCATAGCGGCTTGATGGTTCGATAAACTGCAAATACATTGGCCGTACAGTGGTCTCATATTGATGCACCACAGACTCAAAAGAGCGATGACGCTCTACCACATCTCGTTTTAGGCGGCGAGTAAGGCAAACGTCAAGAGGCGTTGACATAAAGATACGAATATCCATAATCTCACGCAGTGCCTTGTCGGAGAATAATAATATGCCTTCGAGAACAATAATGGCGTGCCGGCCGATTGAGCGGGTTTCTGGTAAACGGAGATGTTTTGAATGTGAATAAATGGGAATGTTAACGGATTCGCCGCGGCGCAACAGTTTTAAATGTTCACAAAGCAAGGCATGATCAAAGGCGTCCGGATGGTCGTAATTGATTTTTTCACGTTCGGCGAAAGGAAGATGACTATTATCTTTGTAATAGGCGTCTTCGGAAATGACGACAACTTGCTGAGAACCGAGTTCGTTAACAATAGTATTTGCAAGCAGGCTTTTACCGGAAGCTGAAGGTCCGGAAATGCCAATAATAATGGGTTGTTTACTCATGATGTCAGGCTTTATAACTTTGGGCCTGATGGTAAGCGTTTATCAATCGAAATTCAATGTTTATAGCTTGAAATTAGTGTATTAATTTTGAGGACTCATCGCTCCGTTTTTATTTTTTTCAACAAAACATATACTGCGCCGTTGCCGCCGTCTCTCGCTAAAGCGCTATGAAAAGCAAGGACTTGAGATAGTTGAGGCAGCCAGTAATTAACCAGATTCTTTAATATAGGCTTTTCTCCCCTTAAGCCGCCTTTTCCATGGATAATCAATACACAACGATGACCGGCTAAGGTTTCTTCGCTGATAAAATGAATAAGCGCTTCACGGGCTGAATCCGGGCTCTTGCCATGTAAATCGAGTCTCGCCTGAATGTGGATAAGCCCAGTTTTTAACTCGCGCATCCTTTTTGACGGAATTGGATGAGCCGACCAGGATAAAACAGAATCGCTTTGCAATTCATCACGATAGGAATCAGATAAAAAAACCCTCGGCAGCGGAGGCTGGGCAAAAGCTGTCTTTTTGGAAACAACCGGCAGGGGCTTTGCAGGATGTTCGGCTATTTTGTTCGATTGGCGAAGCGGTTTGACCGATTGCATTGCATTTCTAAATAATGCTTTATCTTCATCGGATAAATTGTCTTCAGCCATACATTAAGCCTCGTAATATTACTTCTGGAAATCAGCGCGCTTGCTATGTAAAAGCGACCAAGAGTATTCTTAACCCCATCTCTTTAATTATACAGGGTTTATATGACGAATATTAATATTGTTTTGGATCTTGAGCCCTCTGAACAGAATAACGGTATCCTGAGACGCGGAATTATTGATTTCAATGTCGCTCATCTGGGAGAAAAAGCTCACAACTGCAGTGTGTTTGCGCGTGATGAGAATGAGAAGATTATTGGAGGGGCAACTCTCTGGGTGCATAGCGACGCGGCTTACATCGATATTTTGTGGATTGAGGAAGCGTTTCGCCAGCAGCGTATTGGCTCTGCAATCATGAAGGTAGTTGACGATTACGCCAGAAAACAAAAGCTGTCAGCCTTGTTTGTTGATACCTTTGATTTTCAGGCTCTGGATTTTTATTTAAAACAGGGATTTCAATTAGTGGCCGAGATTAAAGCCTATCTGCTAAAGCATGATCGCTATTATTTACGCAAGGATTTGGCGAATGAGGGGATCTAACCTTGGAGCTAATGTTAACTGAGGAATGGATTCTCGCATTCGCGGGAAGGCATTGTTGCGTAAATAGAACCAAGCAGCCAACCTGTCGTCTTTGCGAACAAAGTGAAGCAATCCAGATCGAAACTTGAACAAAGCAAGGAGCTGGATTGCTTCGCAAACGCTCGCAAAGACGGTTTTTTGTGCACCTATCTTCATTTACGCAACAATGCCTCGCGGAATGCGAGAATGTTTGTAACCTAGCAGGACATCGCGTGAGTGCTGGAGATTGGGAGAGATTCATTCAGTGCTATGAGAGCCGCGTCTTCTTTGTGTTCTGCTTTATTGTTCTGAGTTTTCATAAACTGCTGGAATACAGGATTATCGGCGGCTTTTTTCCCCAGATAATTACGAATTCTGGGATTAGCTCCCGCATCCACTAAATGTCTGATAACTTCAGTTTTCTTTTTGCCCTGCAAAGCGAGATGAAGAGGCGTATTTCTCTGTTTATTCATGACATCTACTTTTGCTCCTGAGGCAATCAGAAACTCAACGATATCATCCAGGCCCAGGCGCGAGGCATGATGTAGTACGGTCATGTGTTTCTTGTCTCTGATAGAAAGATCGGCGCCTTCACGAATACAGATTTCCAGTAAATCTTTTCGCTTAAGCCGGACAGCATAATGAGCGGCTGTTTCTCCCATATTATCCTGGAAATTCACATCGGAGCCTGCTTTCAATAAAAGACGCATACAGGTGGCTTGCGTTTTAATCACAGCCCAAAGCAAAGCCGAGCGCTCAAAGCGTTCATCGGGTTCATCCAATTCCTCATTGTGAGTTTTTATCCTCTGAATCAACAGTTTTAATTCAAAAACCATACCTTTTGAAGCTGCGCGACGTAAGGCTTCATCTGGATCAGGATACTCTGACTCTCCCCGTTTCAGCAGGCTAACACAAACCCGCAGATATTTCTCTTCCAGCTCTTGAAGCGCATTTGGGTTGTCCTGGTTCAGAAAACCAAGTAACCGGGTAGCTAGACGTCCTTGGGCTGTTGCTACAATTTCGGTGTTTGCCTTCTGCATGGCCTGACAGAGTGATGGTTTCTCTATACAGGTTTTAAGATATTCTCTTTCGGCTTGTCCAAGAGGTTTTTCTGCAAATAATAGCTCAGCGAATCGAATCATTATTTGACTGGCCTGAGGTGAAGCGCTCAGCCTTAATGCCACTAGCGATTTAAGTGTTTCAAGATAGGAGTCAACAAAATCAGCATTGTGCTCTGTGTATTGATAAAATGGCAATTTTTTATCTACAAACGCTTCCAGAGTGCTTTGAGTGCCCGTTGTAACGATCAAATCGCCGGAAGAGTGGGACATCAATTGTCTCATCAGCTTATTTTCAACTATTGCATGATGGTGGATTACGGCCGGCTCAATAGTACCCTTTGCCAATAAAATTTCGTTCATTTTCCCTCGCAGAAAATCAATCTCCTGCGTTGAAAAATCACCTAGTAGCATTAATTGATGCTGACCTGTGATTTCGGTGTAATTCGTAATTGCTTTCCAGCTTGCATTAAAATTATGGTTATTTATATAGGCAAAACTATAAGCCGTGTTTGGAATTAAAGCCGCCTGTTCTGCATTTAAAAGAGGCAACTGATCAAGTGGTGTTATTGCGGTGATACCTAGTCTGTCTGGGCCAAGACCTGTGGAGCTGAAGAATTTTTGAGAAGGTGGAAGGTAGAAGAACAATTCAGGCTGGTCTATATAATTCTGAAAATCCACCTCCTGCGTCATCCATTCTTTGGAGAAATCGGGTGCATTGGGTGCTCCTGCAAAAATGTATTTCGTTTCAGGAGAAAATGCTGCGAGCATCAAGTCACCATCTGCCGGCTTACAACGGTTTGCATCAATAAATGCAAGCATGGTATTTTGCTCATCAGTCAGGTCCTCGAGAGCAATAACAAATATCCCTAACTCAGTTAAGTGAGAACCGCACAGCGTTTCGTAGTGATGCAGGTTTTCGCGAGTTGAGGTCAAGACCAGCTGGATGTCCTCCGGATTATTATTTACCAAGGCTTGTTGTAAGCTTTTGGCAATCTGTATCGCCAGCATGTAGTCACCGGCGGCGATAGGACTTTGGCATTGAGCAAAAATGGCAATGAACTTAGACATTGTTTTGAGATTTTAATAAACAGGGCGCCAATTTACAGTACAAAGCTTAAGAAAATATTATGTGAAATCCAGGAGTTTTCTGGATTTTCTGGATCCCGCGAACAAGTCGCGGGACGTGGAGAGTAGGGAACGCAGAGCCTGAGAACTTTTCTTAGAAGCGACATTATCTATTCTTCAAATTAACAGGCAGTTCAATATTTTTTTTATTAACGATCAAATTCCTTATCACCTGGCTATCAAACTCAGGAGGATGATCTCCTTTAATATAAAGATATAAGGCACTGTTAAAAATGGCATTAAAGGTGGTATTTACAATCAGCCATAATCCAATAAAAATCAGAATGAACGCCATGCTATACTCGTTAGCCACTGCCTGAATCTGTGGCTTAAGCAAATTGGCGATGAGGCAAAAGACGGCCACAATAGCGGCTATAATCAGAAAAAGAATGAAATTAACAATCAGGAGCTTGCGCCATCCTTTGCCGAGCATTCTGACCGAGTGCTTAATTGCCGTGATCGGACCGACATTTTCAGCAACCATCACCGGCATGACAAAATAAGTAATCACTGACCAGGAGAATCCGAAAATCGCACTGAGAATATCAGCAACCGTACTATGGCTTCGTTCAAGGTAGTGAAAAAAGGTGGCGATGGTGGCGCTGATTAAAGTCCAACCCAGTAATGGAACCGTTTTTTTCAATGTACTGCCCATTGCCTGGAAAATATTCATCTTGTGACCTTGCAGGCGATGAATCACACAAGTAATTAAAGAAGCATTGAAAAATATGGTGATGAAAGCCAGTAAAAAATAAAAAGCCAGAATAACAATAAAGAACAGGGGTTTTTGGTACTGGTAGAGGTGCATAATATTGTTAAACTCAAAAAATGAACCCACAAACAAACCTGCTACCGCAATAATTACCGCCAGCATGCTGAGAATGGGCAATATAAGCAAGGCCGGGTTTTTCATTAGAAAACGAAAGCAGGATACGAGAAATTGCCAGCCCGCATGAAAACGTTGCGCGTATGACATAAGCGTTCTCCACTATGAATTGGAATTAAACGGTTTAACTAAGGGAATCAGTAAATGACTGTCATATTCTTCTCCGCCATAAATGCGGCATAAGCCTGTTTGACTCGGTTCATATTTACCCAGTTGGGATAAGAAAATGTTCTGGGAGAAAAACCATTTTCCTCGCAGTTCCAGCCGCAATTGATCACCCTGTTTAAAGAAAGTGGCGGAGGGAAGCAGTGAAAGTTCCACCAATACAATCTCGCCTGATTTCAGAAACTGTTGCTCCTCAAAGCGATGTTCCGGTTTCCAGAAAACACTTTCAATTTCGTCAATTTTACGCAAGGATACTTTTTGCCAGCCTTTGCTCACAATATCAAAGCCAAATCCATAACTTCCTTCAAAGAAAACTTCCTCATCCTGATGGAACTTGCGAATGCCTGCAAAAAGGTTCATATCCTGAGTATCGATCAGCTCTACCCACAATTTAAGTTTCATCGGGCCAATAACCTGTAAATCAAAAGGGCAGATAAAAGTGAATTGCAGGTTATTATCAGGCAGAGAAAAATCCCGATAATTTTTTTCAGCGGGGAGATTTTCACTTAATGTTTGATCTTCGTTATGCAAATACAAAGGAAGCCATTGAGTGTCAGGCAAAGGCCAGGTATTGTGGTAGCTGGTACTATGTATCTGATCACGGTTTTCACGAACTTCCAGGCGAACACCTGGTGTTGATAGCCAGTTGTTTTCTTTGTCTTTAAGAAAAAAGTCAAAAAAATGCAGCTGAGTTTTAAGTGCTTCATCACTGTAATAACTGGACCATTTACCCCCTCGGTGGGTATACAGCCATTTATGTTTTGACCGAATCTGTTCATACACACGAAATGAGCCATTCGTATGCAGACATTGATCTGAAAAGCTTCCGCAGATAAGCGCAGGCACTTCAATCGCCTTTAGATCAGGTACCCTGGCTTGCCACCAGCTATCTCTTGTAATGCGTTGCATTTGCTGCGTTCGCAGTTCAGGGTTTATCATGTGTGTCCAAAATGCATAAAAGCCATCTTCACGAATTCCGCCCGGGCGTGCCAGGTCTTTATATACATCACTGAATCCTTCCCAGGGGCAAATCGCGGCCAGGTGGGGAGGATGCAAGGCTGCGACCCGATATTGACTCAATGCCAGATAGGAAACGCCGTTTAAACCTATTTTTTGATTGGACCAGGATTGCTCTGCAGCCCATTCGATAAGTTCATAATAGTCCTGCGCTTCGGTATCACTGAGTAAATCAAGTTTTCCCTCTGATTTTCCGGCGCCGCGCATATCCCCATTGATGACTGCATACCCATTTTTGACCCAGAAATCGGGATCGGGGGCTTCCCAGCCAGTTAAAGTGGAGAAATGCGAAGGGCTTGGCTGCCGCATGAATCGATAGGCTTTTAGAGGCTTATAACGCCCAAATAATGATTTTTTGGGTAACTGGTCTTTGTCATAGGGATGAAAACAAATCACTACCGGATGCTTTAAATTGTCATTTGGACGATACACATTAACACTGAGCAAAATCCCGTCTCGCAGACGTATTTTCACGTCCTTTTCAATAATCATGGGAGTTTTTGACGCGTAGATATCTGTAGGCGGAGAAATAAAATATCGAAGCCGTTTTAAAATATAAACCAGTCGAGATTCACTCATGAGGTTTTACTCTGGGGCGCTATAACTTAATGGTTGACTATAAAATGATTTTTTTCAACAAGAAGCCTTGTTTTTACAAATTTTGACACAAACCAGATTGGGCTGAGCCTATATGGGTCTGGTTTGCTCAGATTATACTTATTATACTTAAAAATTCATGACCTCAGGCTGTTTTTTCCATAGTCTTTGCCTGTTCAAACAGCTCGAATTTTCCAAAGTCGCTGACCGTCAGATTCTCCAGGTTGTTTTCAAACCACTCAAGATAGGCTTGCGCCTCTTGCTCGTGTTCCAAGCGTAAACGCGAAAGCTGACTGACAATAAAATTTTTCGTCACATAATGGGTGGCCTGATAATATTGTTTGATCACTCCTCGATATTCATCGCTGATTTTGATTTCCAGAGAGGCCTGGCGGTTATCGATTTGTCCGAAAAATCCGCGACTGGACTGAGTGTTACGTACATCAGCAAGACTGTCCTTTTTCATCTGATCTACCTTATTCTATGATGTTCAACTTCTCAGTTTGGACCAATATAAAAGGGCTGACAAGTCCTGATTTGTACTCGACCGGCTGTTTTCTCAAAATTGGTTTACAATTAACAAAAAGACAGGAAAAACAATCATGAACGAAGTGGATATTTTAAAAATGTTTTACGACGAAATGGTTGACAGAGGGGTCACTCGCGAACAGGTATTTCTTGACCTTGAAGAGGAGGCTGCCAGCAGATTGAGTGACAAACTTGGAACGCCCGTCTCAGTAGAAGCGATGCAGAAGCTGGCAGATGCCTGTATCGCCAATGAATGGCTTGAGCGTACCACTATTGATCCCGGTTATAAATTCTTATCGCTGACGGCTGCTGGTTTACAAATTGTATTGAATAATGAATATATCTGAGGAAGCCTCCCGCTTCCTCTACACATTGTGGGTGTTTATTTCGCAATTTGCGCTGCGATACTGGCGAAAATGAGAACGGCTTAGTGTTTTAGCCTGTTCCTCGTCAACAACCAATTCAATCACGCGTTTGAATTTTGTGAAAAAGCCTGGAATTTCATCGGACAGATTCAGCAAAATATCATGAAACCCCCGCGGCTCCTGCTGATAGCCAATTTGAATGACTGGTGGAGGCTCAGGACCTTCGCCCTGTAGATTGTGAGGAATGAAGCTGTCATCCTTAAAAGTCCACAGCAACTCGTCAAGGCTTTCTGCTTCTTGCCGGTTATTGCAAAAAACAAACACCTGATGACCTCGTAAATAGGCTTTTTCTAACAGACGGCAAGCAAACTGCAAAGCGGCTTGCTTGTCACTACTGCCTAATAAATAAAAATCAACGCGAACTGGCGACATGGCGTAAGAACTGAATTAATAAAGGAACGGGCCGGCCGGTTGCGATGCGCTTTTTGCCGGAAACCCAGGCCGTACCTGCGATATCCAAATGCGCCCAGCGGTATTTTTTAGTGAAACGGGAGAGAAAGCAGGCTGCGGTGATCCCTCCGGCGCTTCGGTCAAATGAGGCGTTGATCATATCCGCCAGCGGGCTATCGAGAGCATCCTGATATTCCTCATCAAGAGGCATGCGCCAGCATTTGTCGCCACTTTGTGATGAGGCGGCAATAATTTGTTCTGCCAATGCTTCATCGGAAGTCATAAACCCGGTAGTGATCGTGCCTAATGCAATAACCATCGCACCAGTTAGTGTGGCAATATCAATGACCAGTTCGGGATTAAACTGTTCAGCATAAGTGAGGGCATCCGCCAGTACCAAACGTCCCTCGGCATCAGTATTTAAAATCTCCACGGTTTGCCCGGACATGCTGGTCACAATATCGCCAGGTTTGACAGCGCTGCCGCTTGGCATATTTTCAGCGCTAGCAATTAGACCAATCACATTAATCGGCAGTTTCAGCATTGCACAGGCTTTCAGGGTACCAAGAACACTGGCTGCTCCTGCCATATCGTATTTCATTTCGTCCATTGCATTAGCGGGTTTAATTGACAGTCCGCCAGAGTCGAAAGTAATGCCCTTGCCTACCAGAACAACAGGGGCCTGATTGCCATTGCCATTATAAGCCAGTTCTATAAGGCGAGGCTCTTCAGTACTCCCCTTACTGACGGCCAGCAAGGCACCCATGCCCAGCTCAGTCATTTCGGGAATACCAAGGACACGCGTTTTTATCTGTGAATAGTCTTCGGCCAGTTTCTGAGCCTGCTCTGCCAGGAAGCTGGGAGTGCAGTGATTGGCCGGCAAGTCGGCCAGACGACGGGTTAACCGGATGCCTTCAGCAATTGATTGCGCAGTCGACAATGCAGTATCACTGGTGTTTGGCAGGTAAAAATCAACCGCCTTAAGGCTATGCGGTTTTTTTTGCCGGGTTTTATAATCAGTTAATTGATAACAAAGGCTGTCCACTGCAAGCAGCATCTGGGTCAGCTGCCAGTCAGCATCTTGTTTGTTAATTGCAGGCAGGGCTATACAGGCTTTTTTGATTTTCTGCTTTAACAGTGCCATTGTGATTTCTTCAACACGTCTTCGCAGTGAAGAGGCTTTAAACTCAGCCTGCTTGCCGCAATGCAGCAGCAATAAGGAGCGGCCCTTGATATCGCTTTGCCAGACACTGTCACCTGCTTCGTTAATTTTAGTCATAAGCCGAGGCAGCAAGGCGAGCAGCTCGGCATCATCGATAGTGGAAAATTCATCGGCTCTGCTTTCCGAAAAAACACCGAGCACCAGGCATTCATCTGACGCATCCTGCAATGATTGGATTAATCCGTAGTTCATTTGACTTCCTATAAGACGCAAAAACTGGTAGTTTACCCAATCTTGGATATCATTCAAATGGTTTTAATTATTCGAGACCAGGCATTAAATTGCAGCCTGCCGCAGAGCAGGAATTCGTCTCAGTAATATGCTTAATTAATATAGAGACCGAAGGTCGTGCTTATATTCCGTTATCTGGCAAAAGAAGTTTTTATTACACTGGCATCACTTACCAGCATTTTAATGCTCATTTTCATGAGTAATCAGTTTGTCCGTTATTTAAATCGCGCTGCCAGCGGGCAAATCCCGATTGTCATCATCATGAAACTGATGATGCTTGAATTACCTAATCTGATGGGATTGCTTCTGCCATTGGGCTTTTACGTAGCACTGCTTGTTGCTTATGGCCGCCTTTACGCGGAGAGTGAAATGACCGTATTGCAGGCTTGCGGATATGGGAATTCACAATTATTGAAACACAGTTTCATTCTGGCAATTATTGTCACCGTCATTGTCACCGCGCTGACCATGTGGGTGAGTCCTGTAATCGCCACGGAAAGAGGAAAGTTACTGCGTACAACTGGAATACAAACCTTAATCCAGACGATTGTTCCCGGGCGTTTTCGCGGTATTTCCGGCGGCAAGGAAGTGTTTTATGTGGAATCAATGAGCCGTGATCACAGCAAGGCAAAAAATATCTTTCTGGCCAGGCAAGTCATTAAGGATTATCAATTTCAGTGGGATATTCTATGGGCAGAGCAAGCCTATGCACAGACTGATCCCGAAACCCTGGAAGATTATTTAGTTTTGCAAAATGGCAGTATTTATCAGGGTCAACCCGGTCATGCGGATTATCAGGTTGCTGAGTTTAAGGAATACAAAGCCAGACTGCCGCATCCTGATATTAAAATTGACAACGACATGCGTACCGCAACGACTGCTTCCTTATTCCCCTGGTTTAATTCCGATCCCAAAAAAGCGGCTGAGCTTCAGTGGCGGATTTCCATACCGCTGATGGTGCTGACATTAACGCTGGTTGCAGTGCCTTTGAGCCGCGTCAATCCGCGTTCGGGGAAATATGCCAAACTCTTACCCGCCATTGTACTCTTTATTATTTATGCCAATTTCATGTTTGTCGCCCGTGACTGGATTGCCGCTGGAAAATTACCGATCTGGGTAGGGATGTGGTGGCTCCATTTGATTGTGGCTGCAATTGGTTTGTTGTTAATCTGGCGAAACAGGGTGAAGCTGGCATGAAATTACTGGATCGCTACATCGCAAAAAATGTTCTGCTGGCTATTGGCCTGGTCACGCTGCTGCTCGCGGGTTTGCAAATCTTTATTCTTATGGTCAACCAGCTTGAAGATTTGGGCCGCGGGGATTTCGGAATTATTCAGTCGGCCATTTATGTGTTATTGCAAATGCCTTATCAGGTCTATCTTTTTTTCCCAATGGCAAGCTTATTAGGATCACTGATTGGGCTTGGCGTTATGGCCAACAATCGTGAGCTGGTGGTAATGCGGGCGGCAGGAATGTCGATTGGTCAGATTACAATGGCAGTTCTGAAAGCGTCGCTCATCCTGATTGTTCTGGTCACACTTATTGGCGAAACCATAGTGCCAAAGCTTGCTTACTATGCGAATGATGTCAAAGTGCAGGCCATTAGCGGCGGACAGGCTCTTAGAACCTCTCACGGCGTCTGGCTTCGTTATCAGAATGATTTTATTACCATTGGAACCGTGCAGCAGGATAATACGCTGGTTGATGTGAGACAGTATCATTTCGACGAACATCACCAGATGGTTTTTGCACGTCAGATCTGGACGGTAAAATTTTATGATAATAGCTGGTGGGCAGAGAATATCTCGCAGACCTTGATCAGTAAAGATCATACAGTGATTCAGCATATCGATAAAATGCCCTGGGATGTCGCTGTTAAACCGTCTATTCTCAATGTCAGCAGCAGTGAACCGGATGAGATGACCTTGAAGGAACTCCGGCAATATCTGCGGGCTCAGAAACAAAATCATCAGACGGCATTAAATTACCAACTCGCCTTCTGGCAGCGAATTATTCAGCCTTTCACTACTGTGGTCATGATGATTCTTGCCATTCCCTTTATCTTTGGGCCGCTGCGCTCTTCAACAATGGGGTCAAAATTACTGGCGGGAGCAACTATGGGTTTTGGTTTTCATATCATTAACCGTTTTTTTGGTCCGGTGAGCCAGGTACTCCAATGGCCTCCTGTGGTAGCGGCACTTGGACCAACAGTTTTATTCGCCTTTTTAGGCCTGTATCTGATGAAACGGGTTAGATAATGGTTATTCGTCATTTGATTGAAGCAGTGGCTAATCCATTTTTTTTATTGATTTTATTCTTTGCTTTTTTACTTTATAAACTGGGAAAATCGATCGAGTCACGGCGTCTTTTTATTGGATTTAGTATTTTTTTTATTCTTTTGCTAGTGATAAGCACCGGCTGGTTGCCGCAGTTTCTTACCCAGTCGCTCGAAAAACAATATCCCCCGGTTAAGAAAATTAATCCGGAAGTCAAATGGATAGTGGTGCTTAGCGGCGGACAGACCGAAATCGAAGGTCTACCGCCACAATCCTTACTATATTCGGCCTCGGCCAAACGCGTCCTTGAAGGCTTGCGTTTGTGGCGGCAAAGCGCTTCCATAAATCTGCTGCTCTCAGGCGGGGGCTATGGTCAGGAAAAAGCCGAAGCGTTTCGCATGCGTAAACTCGCATTGCTATATCCAGTAGATACCAGCAGGCTGCAGATAGAAACAGGCTCATTGAATACTGCTGATCAGGCTGCCGCCATAAAAGCCTGGGTCAGTGATAAACCCTTTTATCTGGTGACCTCGGCTATTCATATGCCAAGAGCAATGGCACTTTGCAAAGCCCAGGGTTTGCGTCCGATAGCCGCACCTACCGATTTTACCTTGTATTGGGGAGATGAGCGTTGGCAAAAAACAATCATCCCAAATGCGCAGAACATGGTGTTTCTCAATATTGCCTTGCATGAACTGATGGGTCTGGCCTGGGGGAAGTTCAGAGGTTTATTATAAAAATAAAGATAAGATAGGATCTTTTAACTAAAATCGTTAGAATAGGTCACTCAAACCGTTTTCTAAGTTGTCATGCCAAAACGTACAGATATTAAATCCATTTTGATTCTCGGTGCAGGCCCAATTGTAATCGGTCAGGCTTGTGAATTTGACTACTCAGGTACGCAGGCTGTGCGTGCTTTGAAAGAAGAAGGCTATCGCGTCATTCTTGTTAATTCCAATCCAGCAACCATAATGACCGATCCGGAGCTGGCCGATGCGACTTATATTGAACCTGTTTTATGGCCGGAAGTAGCCAAAATTATTGAAAAAGAACGGCCCGATGCACTCTTGCCGACTATGGGTGGTCAGACCGCTTTAAACTGTGCCCTTGATTTGGCAAAGCACGGTATCCTCGAAAAATACTCTGTTGAAATGATTGGTGCGACCAAGGAGGCGATTGATCGCGCCGAGGACCGTGACCGTTTTCGTCAGCTGATGAAAAAAATTGGCCTGGAAATGCCAAGATCGGCAATTGCTCATAGCATGGAGGAGGCGATTCAGGTTCAGGCTCAATTAGGTTTTCCAACCATTATCAGACCCTCATTCACTATGGGCGGCAGTGGCGGCGGTATCGCCTACAACCGTGAGGAATTCGAAGAGATTTGTACGCGCGGTCTGGATATGTCGCCGACGCATGAGTTATTACTCGATGAATCAGTTCTCGGCTGGAAAGAATTCGAGATGGAGGTTGTGAGGGACAAAAACGACAATTGCATTATCGTCTGTACTATTGAAAATTTTGATCCAATGGGTGTGCATACCGGAGATTCTATCACTGTCGCTCCTGCGCAAACATTGACCGATAAAGAATACCAGCGTATGCGTGATGCCGCCGTTAAGGTATTAAGGGCGGTGGGTGTGGATACCGGAGGCTCGAATGTCCAGTTTGCCATCAACCCTGAAGACGGCAGAATGCTGATTGTTGAAATGAACCCGCGGGTTTCCAGAAGCTCGGCGCTCGCCTCAAAAGCAACCGGTTTTCCAATTGCTAAAATTGCGGCAAAACTGGCGGTTGGTTATACCCTGGATGAGTTGGATAATGAAATTACTGGCGGCAAGACGCCAGCTTCCTTTGAACCCAGTATTGATTACGTGGTAACTAAAATTCCGCGCTTTAATTTTGATAAATTCCCCCAGACCTCAACAACCCTGACCACTCAAATGAAATCAGTGGGTGAGGTGATGGCGATTGGCAGTAATTTTCAGGAGTCATTGCAAAAAGCAATACGTGGTCTGGAAATTGGGCGCAATGGTTTAAACAGTCTGTTTAAGAAAGGGGAAGATTTAAGCCGGCTTAGAGGGCATTTACGCGAGCCTACTCCGGATCGCCTATGGTATATTGCCGACGCATTTCGTCAGGATTTAACGCTGGAAGAAATTCAGCTGGAAAGCAAAATAGATGCCTGGTTCCTGTACCAGATTCAGGATCTGGTTATGCAGGAGCGGGCAATTTACGGAAAGACGATTACTGATCTCGATCAACAGCAGCTTCTGCAATTAAAACGGCATGGATTTTCTGATGCGTTTCTTGCGAAAATTTTATATTGCCGGGAAGAGCAGGTACGTCAGCATCGGCTGGCTTTAGGGGTGAAACCGGTTTACAAGCGCATCGATTCCTGTGCTGGTGAATTCCCCAGTTCCACCGCCTATTTATATTCATGCTATGAGGACGGTTGTGAAGCCCGGGCTGAATCTGATGCAAAAAAAGTGATGATTCTCGGAGGGGGACCCAATCGAATTGGTCAGGGAATTGAATTTGATTACTGCTGTGTCCACGCGGCGATGGCATTGAGGGAAGAAGGTTACCAGACTATCATGGTCAATTGTAATCCGGAAACTGTTTCAACCGACTTTGATACCTCGGATCGTCTGTATTTTGAGCCCCTTACTCTGGAAGATGTGTTATCCATAGTCGATGTTGAAAAACCCATGGGTGTTATTGTGCATTACGGCGGCCAAACCCCTCTAAAACTGGCAAGGGATCTGGAAGCGAATGGTGTACCCATTGTCGGAACATCACCTGACGCTATCGACATGGCGGAAGATAGAGAGCGCTTTCAGAAAATGGTGGCGGAACTTAATCTGCACCAACCAGCCAATGGCACAGTGCGCAGTACGGAAGAAGCTCTGGAAGTTGCAAAACGCATCGGCTATCCATTGGTGGTAAGACCATCTTATGTTTTGGGTGGGCGGGCAATGGAAGTCGTCTATCAGGAAGAGGATTTACGCTATTATCTCGAGCACGCTGTAGCGGTTTCCAACGATTCTCCGGTATTGCTGGACAAATTTTTAAATGATGCCATTGAAGTAGATATTGACGCAGTCTGTGATGGGCAGGATGTCATGATTGGCGGGATCATGGAGCATATTGAGCAGGCCGGTATTCATTCCGGTGATTCTGCCTGTACTTTACCGCCTTTTAGCCTGAGTTCGGTAGTTCAGCAGGACTTGATTGAACAAATCAGACAAATGGCTCTTAAATTAGGGGTAGTCGGCTTAATCAATGCGCAGTTTGCTATTCAGGCCGATGATATTTATGTGCTGGAAGTGAACCCAAGAGCCTCTCGAACGGTCCCCTTTGTTTCCAAAGCCACCGGCCTTCCTCTGGCAAAAATTGCAGCGCGCTGCAAATTAGGGCAAACTCTAAGGCAGCAAGGATTGAGTCAGCATTATCCGATGCCGGCTTTTTACTCTATTAAGCTGCCTGTATTTCCGTTTATTAAATTCTCTGGGGTTGACTCCATTTTGGGACCTGAAATGAAATCAACTGGTGAGGTAATGGGAATTGCCAGGCGTTTTGGACAGGCTTATGCGAAAGCACAGCTTGGAGCTGGTGGTAACATCGTTAAACGACGCCGTGCCTTTGTGTCAGTGAGGGATGCGGACAAAACCCGAATTGGTGAAATTGCAAAGCGTTTAATTCAATTGGGGTTTGAGATTATTGCAACCCGGGGTACAGCCCTGGTATTGCATGCAGCAGGTATCGATTGCCGCCGAGTATATAAAGTGGCAGAAGGAAGACCGCATGTGGTGGACTTCATTAAGAATAATGAAATTGATTTTATCGTCAATACCACAGAAGGAAAGCAGGCCGCCGCTGACTCGTTTGCAATTCGTCGAAATGCCTTGCAACATAAAGTGAGCTATACGACGACTTTGTCAGGTGCCGAGGCAGCTTGTCTGGCAATGAAATATGAAGACCGTGAAACGGTTACTCGTTTACAAGATTTACATTAGAGGTGGATATGCATAAGCATCCAATGACAATTGCAGGTGCAGAAGCACTGAAGAAGGAATTATCTCATTTAAAAAGCGTTGTGCGCCCGCAAATCATCGAGGCGATTGCAACTGCCAGAGCGCTTGGCGATTTAAAGGAAAATGCAGAGTATCATGCAGCGCGTGAGCAGCAAAGCTTTACAGAAGGACGTATCAAGGAGCTTGAAGCCAAAATTTCTCATGCTCAGATTGTGGATATCAGTAAGCTCGAAAATAATGGCAAGGTAGTTTTCGGCGCTACCGTAACGATTTGTCATACAGAGACAGGTAATGAACTCAGTTATCAGATAGTCGGTGAAGACGAAGCTGACATTAAATCTAATAAAATTTCCTACAGCTCTCCCATCGGCCGCGCGTTGATTGGCAAACAGATTGACGATACAGTGGTCGTTGAAACACCTGGGGGCAGGGTGGAATATGACATTATTGAAGTGGATTATTTAAACTGAAAACCAGCTGTCATTGCGAATGAAGTGAAGCAATCCAGATCGAAACTCCGAACAAAGTTGGGAGCTGGATTGCTTCGCTGACGCTCGCAAAGACGGTTTTTTGTGCCGAGGCACGCAGGGATATTCTCAGCGGAGCTCGTTAACCGCTGACTCATTTCTTTCTGTTTGCCCAACTGCCATTTTCTTCGCTTTTCTCCCGGATGACCTGGTTGAGTTCTTCTCACTGAATAAGCCCTCTGTGACTACAGGAGACGGGGTTTTCTTTTGCAAAGTCTCTTTTAATTTCTCAATTAATACTGCAATGCGTTTCTCAACAATCGGCAAGAGCTGCGCTTTATCCGGGCGCTCGCTAATTATTTTGAGAACAGAATGGCTGCCTTGTCCGGAAATATTTTTCAAAGCGATCCAGGGGCATTCCAGTATGGCTTCAAGTTGCTGGGCGGAACAGATCTGCAGTGTGCGATAGATATAGGGTTTATCAGTCTTTGGGTTAATTTCAGTGAGAAATTTTGTGTGTTTGCTTTGTAAAAAAAGCTTTAACAGATCCAGGTTCAGAATAGCGATTAGATTTTCAAAAAAGTACTCTTCCGGCGGGAAGAGTTGGGTAGCGGAGCGCCTGCTACTGTCTCTTCTGCCTGATTCAAGGTGGGTTATCAGCAGCGTAGTATCGAGCATGTGCAGGACTTCCTGTCTGTGAGATAGAATGACATTTACCAGTCTATTGCCCGTTTCGCTGCAAAATCCAAACATCAATATACCGCCAAAAGAACGAGGCATTGATTTCTTTGGATTGGGAATATGAAAATGACTATTGCCTATGAAAGAAATTAACTCTGGGCGATTGTGAAGAAGACAATATAAAGCACCTTGACTTTCTATATTCATAAATAAGTGATGAAAGACGGAGACGTCATGATGGCTATTTGTAAATAAATCTTCTTTTATTATAGAAGCCTGAAACTCAGGAACCGAGAGCATACCAAACAACATACGACCAGCTGGAAAAGAAATCATGTGATAGAATAAATTGCTGCCATGAAATGCCACATACGGCATATACCCTATTTCGGATTTAGGCGTTTGCAGCGCATTTTTACAAGGATACTTCTTCCTTAACCGCTCCATCGACAGTGTCAGGCTGGGATATCTTGCCGTCCATTTAAGCACAAGATCTGCGCCAACATTATAATGAAAAAGCTGTGCCAGCAGATGCCCTTGTTCAGTGCCTGTAAAAATTGATCTGAGATAGCCTTCATCCCATTCCAGTTCCGCATATCCCTGGAGAGCATGCAAGGTATAAATACCATAGGCATCTTCGCAAAGTTTGGGAAAGAGGGGAGGCTGCCTTTTAGGGATTTGAGGAAATAGCATTTTCATATCAAGATAAACATGCAATGGCCGCCCATTGATGACATCAGGATACCCAAGTAGATCAAGCTGTTTCCTGGTCTCTTCGTTTTTGCATAATAAAGGAAAGACGGGGCTGACCAAATGAGGTTTGCAGCGAAGCAGGATCAGAAAGATACCAATAGCTAAGGGGTTCTTGTGTGTAAGCATAAGCGGTGCAATTCTCAATACCAGCTCATCTGGAAGCTCGACCGCATGTTCAATCGCATCCGGAGTTATAATGGGATAGCTTTCCGGATCCTTTATCACAACGGGAAAATAATCATAAAGAAGACTGTGCATTAAAGGTTTGGAAGAGAGAATAGTGTCTAAGAAATCCATATTCGTCTTTTTCCCATCATGGGTCAGCAGCTGAGTGCAGTGAGGATGAGAAAATATATTTTCCCAGAGGCTATACAACTCCTCCCCAGCCCGCCAATTAGAGGTTGCAATAGGTGCCAGCTGGTTCAATCGTCTCAGATAACTTTCTCTGTATAAAGAACATAGTTTGTTGAATAGTGTCAGCGGTTTACCACGAAGCAGGATATTAAGAATCTCAACGACATTGAGATCTTTATGGTTTATCATCAGGGGGGCTATTTTGAGAATAAGCGCGTCTGAGAAGTGGTCCTTTCGCTCTGTCGCCGTCGGACTCAGAGCAGATGTATCATCATCCTTTTCTATCCGGGGAAAATAATTAAACAAGCTGCTAACTAAATATGAGGAAGAAAAAACGTCTTTCAGAAACTCCATACCCTCTTCGGTCAGTAGCTGCATCGATTGGGGATGGGTGAAAATTTCATTCCACACACAATCCATGGTCTCCTGATTTTGTTCTGCTGTTTTTTCATCAGGAGCAAGACCTTTAAGACAATTTACATAATTCTGACGAAGTGTCTTTATTTCCTGAGCAAGCAGTAAACTGTTAATGACTTTATCAGTATTGATGCGCTCCTCTTCGAGCTCTTGACTCACCAAAGAAGATTGTATGACGGCTGCTTCCTTTGAGTTTCCCTCTGGCACCTGGTTTGGGATAGTATTTGATGGGCTTGGTGAAAATGATCGAGAAGCGAGTCCGGGTTTTAATCTGTCCCAACTGAGCAGAATGAGCTTTGCCTTCTCTTCAGAATAGTTTAATTCTTTCGTCAAGACGGAAAGGGCAGATAGATATTCATTCTCTGAATGATAAGCCTGAGCCTGTGTCAGCCACTCTTCCTCGGTGGAGGCGCTATGGTCTTTGATATTGAGGCTTTCATTTTCTGCGAGCCTTCGCCCCAGTTTGTGCATGGGCGAAAGTAATTTCGCCAGCTTTTTATTACCAGAGCGCAAAACAATAATATTGGCGGTCGACCTTGAGAATAAGACCACCAGTTTATGCATGGGAGCGTTAAATTCTGGATTCCCACGGTCTGGAGCGGGGCGGTTAAATTGCTGTTGATTCTCATCAAACTCAAAATTGCCGGGTAAGTTTTTACTGATTTTCTCATAAACCTCCGCTGAAAAAGGTTCAACCAGTAAGGTGGTGGTATACTCCAGACCTTTACTCGCCTCAGGTGAAATAAATGTGGTGCCAGGAAAATGCTTCTCCAGCATGGGTTTATGAATATCATCTGCAATAATACAGAATTTATGCGATTTTTTAAGCTCATTGATCTCGCTGATTAAAAGCGGGCTTAGGTGATCAACCCAAATTAATTCGCCTTCAGCAGCGTCTTCTGCAGATTTAATAAAACTGTTTTCATTCTTTTCGCCGATGCCACCAGTTAATTCATACTTGATTTGTAAGAGTAAATTTAAAAATTTACTATGAAGTTTGGCGCTGCGGTGCGTAGTGGATAATTTCAGGATATTGAGATGATGCCCTAATTTCTGCGCCTGTGCCTGGATAAGCCTCGTATTGGATTTATTGCCGTCGAGCTTTTGATTGCCATCACCTAAAAAGACTACCTCACCTTTAGAAATGTCAAAAATATTGGCCAATTGTTTGCCGGTTAAATCATTGCATTCGTCAACGGCTATAAATGAAGGTTGAATTCCAATATTGAGAGAGGAAAAATGCGGATGGATTTTATCTTTGGGAATAGCGGCTTCAAATTTTCTATAATGCTGGAAAAAGGCCTCACGAAACTCCGCGGAGACTTCGCTTATCCGTTTGGCTTTATCGGTATACTGAGTTTTTGTATACCCTGAGATTAATTTGAATTCATTATAAAGTCTGACCGGATCAGCGATGAACGGATGCAAAATCTGTTGATTCGCTTTCGCCAATACCTTTTGTTCGGCATAAAACGTGTCGTACCAGCTTTTAAAGAAATTATCCGCTTCTTCTTCGGTAAACAAAGTTCGCTTTTGTGCATTTTCCTCGGTTGGCACATCCAGTGCGGCGAATTCTTCATAGGTCATGACCCAGACGGGAGGGAGCTCAGGATCAGTATGATCAAGTAACTCCGATAATTTATCTCTGACCTGATTTACAAGAGCCGCTGATTGGGCAAGATAAATAATGGGCTGTTGCGACCCTCTGTTTTGCCAGCGCTTTTCTCTGATAAAGGTTTCAGCCAGAATCGTTTTACCGGAGCCAGGTATACCCTCTACATGAATTGGGGTTTGAAGTGCAAAGACAGATTGCTGCAGCTCGCTCAACTCGATAAATCGGTGATGGTATTCTACCGGCTTGAATCTTGGGTTCTCAGGAATCAATTCTTCCAGACCGGTCCTTTCCAAATCCTCAGCGTTTACTTTTTCCCAAAGCTGATCTTTGTGGTTATGCAAATAGTTTTTTAAGACCTGGGATTTTAAAAAACGTGAATTTTCG
This sequence comes from Legionella genomosp. 1, assembly GCF_900640215.1. Classification (NCBI taxonomy): domain Bacteria; kingdom Pseudomonadati; phylum Pseudomonadota; class Gammaproteobacteria; order Legionellales; family Legionellaceae; genus Legionella; species Legionella genomosp. 1. Next base: position 6,473 of record NZ_CAAAJH010000010.1, on the reverse strand, counting down.
TATTTATGATTCAGAATAACTTCTAAAACAAGCAGGCGGGGCTTGGCATTGAGTATTTCGGTGGTTAGCAAGAGCCTGTCGGAGTGGTTCATCCGAACGCTGTAGATTTTGGGATTAGTACCGGCCAGTACTTCCAGATCGAGTGCCGCCCATTCCCTGTTTCTGATTTTTGCCAAAGTATTATCAAGAATGACAACATCCCGGTGGTTTTTCTCAAGAACCCCATAAGTCGTTTTGTGTAAGGTGAGCATACTTGCCCAAATAAAGATTTCATTACCTTCCTTGGCTTTCTCAATTGGGGCTGAACGGGTTTTTATAGTTTTTGCTTTAGTATCTGTCTGAAGTTGGCGATTGCGTTTTTTATGAGAATGTTTTCTGGTCATAAACGTTATGGATTAGACGAAGCGGAAGAGGGGGAATATAGCATTTGGTAAAAAAATAATCAATGTGAGTAAATTATTTATTTATGAGTTGATGTTTCAATGCATCCTCCAGATCAGGATATTGAAACTGATAACCATTATCCATCAGGCGGTTAGGGAGAACTCTTTGTCCGCTGAGCAGAAGGCATTCGCCCATTTGACCAAAAAGCAGTTTGATAACCCATGCCGGGATCCGAAATAAAAGAGGTCGTTTCAGAACGCGTGCTAATGTTTTAGTAAAAATCTCCTGGGTAACGGGCTCGGGAGAGCAAATGTTCACTGGACCCGTTATGCCTGGATTCGCGATGAGGAATTCATAAGCCCCAATAACGTCCTGCATATCGACCCAGGAAATTACTTGCTGGCCTTTGCCTAAAATACTTCCAATCCCCAATTTAAAAACCGGGGCAAGCTGACCTAACATGCCGCCATCTGGCGATAGAACCACCCCAAAGCGGGTGATGGTCACGGGTATGTCTGCTTCAATGGCTGGCTGTAAAGACTGTTCCCAGCGGATGCCCACCTCGCTTAGAAAATCATGAGGTGTTTCATCGTCAATAGCGCTGTTTTCGTCAAAGGCCTGGCTGTCATTTTGTGATTGTGTACCATAAATTCCAACGGCATTGGCGCAGAAGTAGTGGGGCTGTGCCTGATATTTGATTAGCCAATTGATCAGGCTGCGATTGGATTGAACGCGTGAATTAATGATGTCCTGCTTAATAGTATTATTCCATCGAAGGGATGAGATATTTCTGCCGCAGAGATTAATCAGGGTGTCAAAGCTATTCGGATCCACATTATCGAGCTGTTCCCAGGACAAGTGTTTAACTGACTCGGGAAATTGCATTTGCAGTGTTTTCAGATTACGGCCCAGTACAGTGATCTGATGCTCATTACAAAAAGCTGAAACCAGCTTTTTTCCAATAAGACCGGAAGCTCCTGCAATCAGTATATTCATGATGATCCTTTAACCATTAATGACAGACTTTGAAGAATGCCTGCTGTCATGGGAGTTAACACTAAATTATTCCCTAATTCCTTTTTTAGTAATTCTATACTTAATCGCCTGGAGCTTTGCATGATTTCCCGTTTCATGTCACTGGCAGTTTCCCAGATCTCATTCCAGGCTTGAAAAGAGGCCGCTGGATAATCGAGATGGTGAGCCACCAGTTGCTGCAAAGCGCCCATCTTTTTGGGATGCCCGTCTGCGATGTTAAAAATACCCTGCACATTGCTTTTGGCAGTAAGCTGTGAGGCAATTTTAACTAAATCGGTGACTAGTATGTGATTAGTATAAGGGGCTTGTTGTGGGAATAAAAGGGGGCTCTGGCTGCGCGCTGCTTCTATTGGCAGTCGATTAGGTCCGTAAATTCCGGCAACACGCAGCAAGACATACACTGCCTTGTTTTTTCTGGCAAAGCGTTTCCATTGCTGTTCCGCATCCAGGCGTCTTAGTTGCCTGTCATGCTGTATACGACATTTAGCCCGCTCACCCACCCATTTACCCTGATGGTTGCCATAGACAGCGCTGGAACCGAAGTAAACAATTTTAGTGGGCTTTAAGCTTGTAGTACTTAAAAAATCCTGAAGAAGCGAGTCATAATCTCCAGAGGGAGGAGGAGGAATAAGATAATAGACGGTCAACTCTTCTTTTTGCTCGATATCGAGATCGAGCAAATCGCCGGCTACATGCTGTAAACCAGGAAGGTATAATGCAGGATGGTAATGTCTGGAAACCGCGGTGACTTCCCCATGCTGTTTTAATAAATGCTGCGCAAGATAGAATCCGCAATAGCCATAACCGAGAATTAGATGATGCATAATGACTTGGAAAATAAACCTTTCATTATTCAATAAAAATTTAAAAAATCAATAGATTATGTTCGCTTTATTGAACGATTTCTAATTAAAACAGCCAATTTGGTTGTAAATTTACACAATTTGATATTTAATGAAAAAGAACACATCGATGGAGTAAGGGAATGCCTGTCAGTGATCTGTGCCGTAAATCATTTGAAGAAATGATTCTGAATTATCAAAAAATTGGTTTGGAAGATAGGGACTTTGAAAATCTTCATCGCCATCTAAAGCAGTGGCTATATCGAATCAGTGTAGATGACAGCGAATATAATGACGCCCGGTTTGTCATGGAAATAGCTCACAACGTTCATCTTCTGAACGACCGAAATTCAGGGTTAATAGCTGCTTATCATCAATTTACCAAAGATTATTTCAGGAATACCTCGCAGGCTCAATTATTTGTGAAAGGAAATGGAGATGTTGTAAGTAATTGGCCGGTCACGCCTGAGCCGCTATCGAGGTCTCCAGCAGTTCCTTCAAGTGCTGCAACTACCACATTATTTACCAAGCTCATTCAGGAAACAGCAGAACAGTTTGCTGAAAGACGTAAAGACCGGGCACTAAATGAGATTAATAAAAAATTTACCATTCTTCCTACTGAAAACTCTCCGGAGATGACTTTGAAATAGAGGTCATTGATGACTGGGTCCCTGGGTATTAAATCTGGAAAAATCGTTCGTCTTATACTGTGTCATTACCGCGCAGGCGCTGTTGCGTAGATGAAGATAGGTGCACAAAAACCGTCTTTGCGAGCGTTAGCGAAGCAATCCAGCTCCGTGCTTTGTTCAAATCCCGATCTGGATTGCTTCACTTCGTTCGCAAAGACAACAAGTTAATAGCTTGGTTCTAGTTATGCAACAACACCGCGCGGAAACGACAGAGTCTGCAACAGCTTTGCATTGCAGCTACCCAGCCCAATAGATTATTTGGTAGAATATCAGACTGTACCTGGGTTGTTCCCTCCATTACGAGAAAAATGTGAAACCTTATTTCCCAAATTCTATTGAATTGAATGCTATTGGCGTTGCGAAACATCAAAATGGTTTAATGCTTTATAACATGGAAAATAAAAGCCCTGAACTGCTGCTCAGTTTCGCTGATTTATTTGATCTTCCCTACAGTGTCTATTTGCTGGATGCCAGAGGCGCTACAGTTAAAATCAATGAAATAGGGGCTGCTGTTTGTGGTTACAAATCACCCGAGCAGGCAGTGGGGAAAACAATTTTCGATGTATCCACAGACAGTGCCAGACATTTGCTGGATAATTGTGAATCGATTTTAAAACAGGAAACCATTCAATTTTTTGATGAGTTTAACACGCGTCTGGATGGTAAGTCGCTGCAGTTTTTATCCGTAAAATTTCCCTGTTATGACTCGGCCTGTCAATTACAGGGTACATTGGGAATATCGATTGTTTTAGGTGAGCATTCACTGGCGGATGCCATCATGCGCCTGACCGATGCAGGTCTTTTGCCTGAAAAAACCTCTGATAACCCAGCGATTAAACTGAATCTGGAAGATGCCTCATTAACGCCGAGAGAACAGGAGTGTCTGGAATATACTGTGAAGGGATTTACAGCCAAGGAGATTGCCAGAGAACTCTCGATTTCACCCCGTACGGTGGAGGAGTATATCAATCAGGTAAAAATAAAACTGGGTGTCAGTACTAAACGCGAGATGATTCAAAAAGTACTTGATGTGTAAATGACCTGACAACCCCGTATCCAGGACGGAGTGCATTAAATCTCCGAGATTATTAACATGACGTTATTCAATCATGAGGAGACAAGCATGCAACCTTCCGTTAAAACCCCTGTTAGTACTGATGGACAAGCTATTTCGGCTTTACCTATGCATAATGAAAACCCTGAAGGGGATACGCAGGAATTTACTATCAGCCGCTTATTGAATCTTAGTAATAATCGTCCCATCAAAAATTTTGCTCGTCGCGGAATATTTTTTCCTGTTGCGAAAACATTGTCCAGCAAATTTATTAACTTTTATAATCATGGCTGTCCAGTAGAAGCATGGAATATTGACCCCCAAAAAGTCGCGCGTAACCAGTTCAAAGTATTTTCAACCGGTGACGCATTCTCTATTCTATCCCCGAATGTTGCCATTCGCGGTGAGAACATCAATATCCATGTCGGGGTGTCCTCGGGTACCTATTCGAAGTCAGTCTTACTTCATGAAGCATTGCAGCTTTGCCGCGCAATACATGAGCATGGTGCGGAGCGAATAACCCTTGCATTACCCGAACAATTTCACCCGGTGTTATATCCTGACGATTTTAATTTACTTCTGATTAAATTATTCAAGGCAAGCGGTGCCAATAAGCTTTATTATTATGATAAGAATTATCAGGGTATTCTGGATGAAAATCATATTGACGCAAATATCACTTTTAAAGTATCCCAACAATCAAAGCCTGAAGAATATCAGGTCAGCAAAAGCGAACTATCATCTTACCTGGAGTTACCCGCTAACCAGACTAGCGAGTCAACTATAGACGCTAAAGTACTTCATTTTACTCGACGAAGTTATTTAAATGCCGTTTGGTCAAAACTCAATTTATCTCATAGTAAGCTCATGGAGAGGGTCTGTGAGGGTGCGCCGGTAAGTCTTGAGGTTCCTGAAAAAAAACAGGGACATGTATTAATTTGCTGTTCAGCCAATCGGCCTTTAGCTGAAGAAATCGCGGAACATCTTCGTCAGAATGGTGAGGAAATTAAACTCTACTGCATCAATGGAGCTGGAATTGGGGCCACAATTCCTGACGAGGCTGTTATCGCCGGCTCGGTAGTGACTATTGTGCAATCCACACGCCCCAATCCTGATGATTTTACGGTGTCGGCCGAATACGAGAAAAATGGCGCTTCCCCCTGCTTTTTTGAAGCTGCGATGATTGCAAGGCAGGCACATTTACGCGGCGCCCTGCATATCAACCTGATTAATCCCTACCAATTTAGCGCTAGATCGGATAAGGCAGAAGATAATCCAAAGGGAAAAACTGGCGCTTATGTTCAGCATAATGGAAAACTGTTTGAGGCGGCAGGGGTAAATAATGTGGTTACCGCGGAGTGTCATGATAATCATACTTTATCTGGAACATACACAGGCAAAGAAATAAGGGGCTCGGCTGTACCCGCACTGACCATTCTTGCTACCCGGGTTGCTACAGAATGGCTCAATAATCCGGGACAAGGTCAGTTACGTCTGGTGACTCCGGATGCTGGGGCGGCAAAACGAACCAATGAACTGACTCAGCACTTGCAAAGCATTTTGGGTGATAAATTGTGCTCATCACGCGTGCTGGGTGAAAAGCAGCGGGATTCTCATCAGGACACAAGTGCTTTGATCAATAATATGAATGCGGGTGAACTGGGAATTAATGCACAGGACAGGTATTTAATTACTGATGATGAAACCGCGACTGGCAATACCCTGTGCCAGGCCATTAGTAACTTAAAGAAGCAGGGCGCTAATAATATATCGGTTATCGTGGTTCACAATAATATGCCATTGAACTGGCTGCAGCGACAGCTTTGTTTATCCCGATTCCTGTACATGGGTGTGAGTGATTTGCATTTCAGTAATACTCAGGAAATGGGTAGTCTGGCAACTGATTATGATGATCTCATCCAGACCTATGCTAGAAAAGCAGGTTTAAGCGAAACTCAAGTGAAAGAGCAGGTTTCAGACTGGTTTAAAAAGAATATTGCTGAAAGCTTTCCTGATCAGTCATCTCAATACCTGAAGGATGAGTTTGACCAATTTACCTTTCAGTTTGAGCAACTGAAGAGCAAAGTCACTGTTCACTCCCTGGCGGATGAATTTGCAAAAAGGGTTCATATTCAGCCATCTAAAGTGAGTGTATTTGAAAATACTCCAGGTGTTTCGATGGGGTATAGCTCTGATAAGAGAAATCCGCTATTTGCGTATATACCTCAAGCCCTGGCAACGGATGTTACTGTAAATACTCTGCCGCAGCCTAGTTAGACAACAATGTCATTGTCAGTAAGTTAGGCTCAAATTTCTATTAAACTGTCCTCTCCCGAATAAACTGTCCTTCCCCGAATAAACTGTCCTCCCCGCGAAGGCGCTGAGTGATCCTGTCATTATTTTGAACAACTCAAAGCGCCAGATTCAATAAATGAGTGATATTGCTGTTGCAGGTCACTCATTACGCTC